>CAZNWF010000127.1:0-4848 GCA_964576485.1 uncultured Geobacter sp.
AAACCAGACCGGACGTGCTTTTTTACCCGGCTCAAAGACCACGGCTATCCGTACAGGCTTGCCAGACATGGTTAATCAAAGGAGCGAATGGTCTTGAGTAATCTGCCCACAATCATGGTGTCAGCCTCTCCGGCTCGGATCACTATCGGCAGTAGATGTTTGTTTTCGGGTATGAGACGAATACAGGTACCATCGGCAAAAAACCGCTTGAGGGTTGCTTCACCATCTACCAGAGCCACCACGATCTGACCATTTTCAGCTGTTGGCTGGGGCTGAATCAGCGCCAGATCACCATCAAAAATACCAGCCTCCACCATGCTGTCACCCTTGACCCGCAACAAAAAGTTACCATCACCTTTCAGCCAGGCCGGATCAACGGATACGTAGCCTTGAATCTCTTCAACTGCCGTTTCAGGCTGCCCGGCACGAACAGTACCGACAAGTGGAATGGGTACCGGCGTGCCGCCAGCATGTTTTAACGCAATACCACGTGAACCTTCACGGCGGCGGGAGATGAAGCCTTTCCGCTCTAAAGCTTCAAGATGCAGCTTGGCCGTAGCAGTGCCTTTAGTGCCGATCTGTTCGGATATTTCACGCAGGGAGGGTGGACAGCCGTGTTCGTCACGGAACCGGCAGACGAAGTCCAGCACTTCTTGTTGACGGGAAGTAAGCTCTTGCACAAAGACTCCAATAGCATTCAGGCGAACTGTATATCAAATGATAGCTATACAAGATTTCCAAGTCAAGTGTTTAGCCGCTGGCGTTATGTTTGGTCATTCGGACCCAAAATAACTACATCTGGATTGTCGTATAGTGTGCAGGCAATACATGCATCATGTACATCCATCACAGGTGCAGTGGACATTATATGGCGCTCTACGTCCGGTACCTGTTGGTAATAATACATTCCTGCATGCCCCATGGTGACAGCCTGGAGTGTAGAGCTGCTTTTTTTGGACATATATAAATAGTCAGGACACCAATCAACTGTTGTACATCCGCCATCAAGAAGGTCGAGACTAACAGCCTTCTGCCTGAGTTGGTACGTTGTTGCATCAAAAATATATCCGTCAAGTTCAAGCCAGACATGATACGCAACACCGCCTGGTTGATATGGCATGTTCGGTGCTGGAGCATGCAGGATAACGTCTCCATCACCGTCACCTACGCGCCACCCGGCAAAACCGACAACAATATCGGCGCGCACACCATGTGCCTGTAGGACTGCCTGTCCAAGTGTGGCGTGGGTGAAACAGTCTGTACCAATATTCACGCTTGCAGCTAAGCACAACTTTTTTAATGCTGCAGCTAACCGGGCAAAGTCAAACTGGTTACCTGATAATGCACGCTCACGTTTTCTTTTTGCCTCTCCCATCAAACATGACCTCTTATTACATCAATCATCGAAACAGTCGCCGTAAATTGTCCAGTCGTCATCATGGGAATCATTACAATCAGTCAAAAATGAATCGTGATGAGGATTACATGGGTCAAGATCGTAGTCAAATGTGTTGCCTGGCATGTGGGCACAATTGGGGTCTGTAATCCAATCCGGGTGATGACAACCGCCATAACCTGAGCTTGGATCGCAGTCAAACCCCGTATAATCGCACCAATCATCGTTATAGATGTTGCCGACCATCCACCAGTAAGCCGGATTGCTCATCCAGTCGTCAGGTAGCGAATTGCCGTTATACTGAATATTGCTGGCCACCGGTTGCTGCGGACCAAGCGGCATAGATGTGCAGTGGCGAATGTTACGCTTGTTGCGTAGTCTGCTAATCCAGCATGCAAATCCTACAATTGCCAGCACAATCAGCAAGGTGTTCATGGTTAACCCTCGCGCAGCGAGAAACGGTCAATTGGGGGTACTCTCTTGATCTCAACACTATTGGTATAGCCGTTCGGATAGATTTCGGTTGCCAGATAGCTTAGCTCTTCCTGCTCCTTCGACTCGGGAATACTGATCCACCAGCATTTGGCCGTGTTGTTGGAGCCGTCGTTCCAGCGATATCCCCGCTGTTTGAGCAGGTCCTTTTTTTCAAAGGGGGCATTGATGGCATAGATCTTCGTGATGGATTCAGCGCTGTTCTCAAGCAGTGCGGCAAATACCGACTGTTCAGTGACCGGCAGGGTCTCCAGCAGAAGCCCCAGCACTCCTTCAGCGTCATCCAGTGCACGGTGGGCATTAATGCACCATCCGAATTTAAAAAGCAGGTATTCCAGTGAACGAGCTTGAAGCCGTTCCGCCTGCCAGTTGATCTGGGTGACGGTACATGCCCAAGGAATAGTTTTGAATTCTGGGAAGCGCTGCTCAACAAATGGTCGGTCAAAGGCGGCGTTGTGGGCAATGACCAGACTAGCCTGTGCTGCCAGTGAATTAATTTCGGCATCGTTGAAAGACTGACCCCTGACCATATCATCGGTTATGCCGGTTATTTCGGTAATCTCTTTGGACAAAGGTTGGACCGGGTCTTCAAATCCATTGTAGCGACCGGTTATGCGGATAATCTCCCCGGTGAGTGGTTCATATTCAAACGCTACAATCCCGAGTTCGATGATTTTGTCTCCTGCATGGCTAAGGCCCGTTGTTTCAGTATCCAGGCATAAACCAATTCGGGTTCCGGTGCGTTTTTTGTGGGTAAAGCGGGTGTCACGGTCAAGGTTTATCTTCCGCAGTACTTGATAATCACCGGTGGCGTGTAGGGCAGTTATGGCGATCTCGGCTTCCAGCGGGTTGAAGGGTTGAGCTATTTTTTGTTTTTTCATGGGCACCTCAGATTCTGCGTGTTTGGCATTGTACTACTGGCACCGTGCTTGTCCTGCCCTGGCGATAGCCGGAACAGTAAGCAGTATCCAAAATATCTTTCAGTTGAGCTGTTAATTCTGGTTTTGATCGCACTACATTGTCCCCGGCATTATCGGACAAAAAATCAATAAATGAACCTGACAGTGATTTTGTCGATTCAGCCATCGCCTGCAGATCACCAGGCAGCATAAAAGTGGTGGCACCTGGCGTACTACCTGCTGCCCCATATAACAGCGCTTTAATAAGGACTGAAAGGCTAAGCCGGTTAGCATCAAGTAACCGCTCAACCGCCCGGTCAAGCTGATCCTCGCAAAAGTCATATCGTTCATTCAAATTACTGACATCTGCTCCGATGTCTGCAAACACAGTCTGAATGGCAACGTAATCAACAACAGCGTACTTGATACCGGCTTTCTGCATGTATTCCCGTGCTGATGCTGATATGTTCCCAGCAACGAGCACCCCAACTGACGGTTGATATGCTGCAAATCGGTCAAAGGCACTGGCTAATTCACTGCAAATACGTTTGGTATTAAGTAAGGCGTGCTTTGCCGCCCCGATATACAGGGTTTTAAGAATAGCTGCAGGCATTCCATTACGTGACACAATCATTATCCTGCTGTTAATTGGGATAATCAGCTTATACCGCCCGTCCGGGTCAGACTGAATTGCTTCCTCAAGAGCTGTGGTAATAATTTCATCGAATACTTTATCAAGTGTGTATTTTAACATCATGGCAGCCCTCCTTCATTGTAATCAGCCATTAAAGAAGTTTCTTCTGTATGCCTCAATTAAGAAAGGTTGGAAGAAAACTTCGTCAGAAACATGAACAGTGATGCGGTAATCGTGAGTGTTTTGAATAAAATCATTTAAGAACGGAAGGTGAACCAAAAGTGTAAAATAAAATACTTCTGCCATAGGTTTTGAGGATAAAAGTCTTATATATCGAACCTTACAGCTGATATATCGTACTTAAACAGGCTGTTTAGGGGTAAAAGTAGTATATAAAATACTTTTCAACGAAAAATGGGCGAGAAAGTATCAAATATCTGCCTAAACGGAAGGGATTATGTCCGCGAAATAACCATGAGCAATTTTCAATCTGCCGCAGTTGATGATGGCGTCAAT
This sequence comes from uncultured Geobacter sp., assembly GCA_964576485.1. Taxonomy (GTDB): domain Bacteria; phylum Desulfobacterota; class Desulfuromonadia; order Geobacterales; family Pseudopelobacteraceae; genus Trichlorobacter. The sequence goes on from CAZNWF010000127.1 coordinate 3,938, forward strand.
CTGGGCACTGGTGACAGTTTCCATCGCCTCAATGTAATCCCGGTACAGCTCGACAACCACCCGTGAATACTCATCAGGTTGAGTCACATACGATTTTGCCACTTCCAGCTTTTCCTGCATTTTCAATCCATGCAGTTCTTCACGAAGATGTGCTCGCTCACATTCAGGTAATGATTCTGTGATACGCTCGATAATGGCACTGATAATCTCGAATTCCATTCACTCATCCTCCCGCAGATCCCCGCTGCGCATCATTTTGTGCAGGTAATTATCAAGAGCCCTGCGAATATGCTCTGCTTCTGCCATCCCGTATTCTTTTTTTAATTTTTTAAGCAGCCGATCCTGCCTTGGTGTTACAAAAACACGTACCATCCGACTCATTTTACCTTCAGGATCAGAAACTGGGCGGCCCCGTTTTTTTGCTTCCATTTTTCATGTCCGTTCCGACCGCCGTTTTGCAGCCATCGCATTTTTATTGTGCGCAGTCAAGATTTTTTTATGAGCTATAACGAGTAGTTATGTCTTGACAACTTTTATTTAGTATGCTATATTATTACTATAAAAATCAAGGGGGAAAAATGAAACACCTGCAGTTTGTAGCAACCACATTAATATTTGGTCTGGGAATTTTTATCGGCATCGAATGCCTGCACAAGGGACAATCGGCCTTGGGTTTTTTTCTTATTTTGGGGCAAGTGGCACCGAAGTTAAAACTACTCGAGGCTGCGATAAGCCAAAAGGCAGGACATGATTCGTTGCATGTGCTTCTGGAGGATCACGGTGGACATTGATCCTTGGGGGGAGCCTGAAGCTAGGCGTTTGTTGTGGATGACACAAAGGTCTGTAACGCAGCTGCTTTATACCATGGAAGCTGCTGACCAAGACGATGTTACCGCAACTGCAATTGCGAT
>CAZNWF010000127.1:4948-7840 GCA_964576485.1 uncultured Geobacter sp.
GCCGCATCCAATCTCTTGGGCTGCGGCTTTTTTGTGCCCAATTTTAAAGTAAAGGGGGTGATAAAAATTCACCAGAAAAGGGAACTTAAAATTATTGCTGTTGTCACAAAGGGTAACCGGTACGTTTTTGCAATCGAGACAACATACGGTCAGTTACGCAGTTTACTGATGATAGTGGATGCGCTGTTGATTGTTGGCTACGGCTGGTTAATCAAGCAGGTTAGCCTACTGTCAGCCGGTACTGAACAAGATCGGACAGCTGAAGTAGCTGCCGACATTGAGTGTGCGATCGAAAAGCTTCTATCGCGTGGAACCATGCCTGGCGATGCCGTCCTGGCATAAAAGACCAACTAAAGGGGGAAAATTGATGATTAAAAAAGTTACAACAAAAAACGGCCGCATTTACGTTGGAAACAGGGTAGTTACCAAACGGGAGTTGAAGCGTATGTGCAAAGCCGGTCATCTGCGCACACTGATATATGATGAGCGTCTGGATGCACTGGAATGGAGCGAGGCACCAGATTGGTGGCTGATAAGCAAATTTGGGGTATCAAATAATACTCCAATTTACTATTCGCGGAACTATCTTGATCGAAAGGTATTCCAAAAACTGCCAGTCACGCGTTATTTGGCTCCCCTGGCGATCAATGTTTGTTATACCGATGACTAATCAGTTGGATGTGTTCCCGACGTTCCCAGTCATCTGATCACACTTGGGAACATGCTTCGTTTCACAGGTATCGATAAATACGGCGACTTGACTCATGTTCTCGTAAAACACGCTGTTCCCGTGATACTGAACATAAATGTGCTGACTATGCTGCGAGAATCTGTGAATATTGATTGATTGCGATGCTGTTTTTAAATAAAGCCCCTTTTTAGGGGCTTTAGCTGTTTGTAGACTTAGATGGTTGCGTATCGTCCTGTTATACGGGGCATATCCATGACGTTCCAGCTCTTTTACACAGCACCGTGAGCCTGAATATCCGGCTCAACCGTCAAACGCAACCCCATGCCATGCAGCAGTTTTGAAATGCTGCCAAACTCAGGATTACCCTGCTTGGATAAAGTCTTGTAAAGGCTTGAGCGGCTGACATGGGTCTTTTCCGCTATTGCTGTCATGCCACCCCGTGCCTGTGCTACGTCCCGCAATGCCAGCAAAAAGGCTTCCTTGTCATTGTCTTCAATCACGGCATTGAGAAACGATGCGGCGTTGGCCGGGTCTTTCAACCATTCAAGATGATATTCATCGTAACTGCCAGTTTTTCGTGCCATCTCTCTTATCCTTTCTGCTGTCGCTGCCAATAGGTTTTTGCAAGCTTAATGTCTTGTTTCTGAGTGGACTTGTCGCCACCGATCAGGAGCAACACTATCGTTTTGCCATTCATGGCATAGTAAAGGCGGTAGCCGGGACCATAGTCAATTTTTATCTCAGTGACCCCATCACCCAGCGCTTTGATAATGCCAAAGTTGCCGAGCTTCACGCGGTTAAGTCGTGCACTGATTCTTGCGTGTGCATCACGATCCCGAAGATTTGACAACCATTCTGTGAACGGTGCAGTTCCATCATCTTCAAGATAGTATTGCAGGTTATAAGGTGTATCAGTCATGATTTATTGTATCCTTTGGAAGACAGCTAGACAAGAAGATTATTTCCAGAATCTTCTGCTGTCTCTGAAATAACCTTGCCATTATCTACAGTGATGATGCTGGTCAGCATTTTCTCCCATGCCTCAAGCGCCTGCTGCTTCTCATTATCATACTTGTAGCGGTTGTATATCCTGACTACGCCCTGTTTCTTGTGGTTGGTCACGGCGTCAATGATTTCATCATGAAATCCAAGTTGTGCAAGAAAGGTTGAGAATGTCCGGCGCAGATCATGGGGGGTGAAGTGTGCCAGTTCCATTTTCTTTTCTTCAGGCACTTGCACCATAATAACTTTCTCACCTTTTATGGGTCGGCGGGGCTGATAATCCTTCAGGTTCTTGCGGATAGCGTTTGCCACGGCATTTTCATCGATATAATTGTAGATGGGATTATCTTGATCATCTGTCTTTGTGACAGGCGATAAAAAGTAATAACCATTGCTAGGTTTGCCAAGCAGCTCAAGTGCCATATCTGTAAGATAGACTCGGTGCGTCAGATTGTTCTTAGTACGTTCTGGCGGCAGCGTCCACCAATGGCCGTCAATTTCGTCAGGTGTTATGCCACATACCTCACCCACACGCTGACCTGTTAACAACAGAAGCTTAATGATCCGTTTGACAGCATCAGACATTCCCGCTTTAGGGAGTTCAGTCGTCCACAGCTTGCGAACTTCCGCCTCTGAAAGGATACGTTCTCGTGATTCCAGTTCCACCGGCACCTTGACGCCAGTAAAGGGGGTATGCTCCAGAACATCTTTCTCGACGGCAAAATTGAACATCTTGCGGGTCAGCTTCATGACGTTGTGGCACAGAGCGGGCCGGTCAGCATACCCGTCCAGGAGCGCAATGCAATCCCGTTTCTTTATATCCGCAGCTTTGCGCTTACCCCAACGCGGCTCTACGTTCACCTTGAACAGACGTTCATCTTCCCGCCAAGAGGATTCCCGTTTATTCAGCTTGGCATGACGTACCATGTAATCATCAAACAGCTCGGTAACAGTGGGGGCTTTTCTTCGTTCTTCCTGTGCCTGTTCAGCCACTGTCATTGGGTCTACATCATTCTTCACCATCTTTCGGGCAGTTTCAAATTTATCACGGGCAGACTCAAGGGATACTTCTGGATAGTGTCCGAGATGCATGCAGCGACGCTTCCCGTCAAAGACATACAGATAAAGCCAACTCTTGAACCCTGTCGGCATGACCCGAATCGAAAAACCGTTCCCTTCGCTCTTCCGATATTCCGTTG
>CAZNWF010000128.1:0-7727 GCA_964576485.1 uncultured Geobacter sp.
AAAACCTACTACCGACAGCTGGATAAAGAGGGGCAACTGCCGTTTTTAGGGTTATAACTGCACATCCAGCTCATTCTCTGTCAACTGTGAGCGAACCTGCTTCTTCCTGATCTGCACCAGCTCGCCGCTCCTGGTCTTCATGACCGCCCCCGGTTTGCGGTGGGAGTTGTAGTTTTCAGGCGACATACTTTCTGAATAGGCGCCGGTACCGCCGATCACCACATAATCACCAATTTCCGGTTCTGCAATCAGCACCGGCACAATATTGCCGTCGTTATCCAGGCGGACCGAATCGCCGCTTTCGCAGCAGCGCCCCACAATGCCGAACGATTTGAGCGCGGCCGTGGGCTTGCTGTCATACTCGCTGGAGAGCAGGGTGCCATCCTGACGCACAATGGCGATCGGATGCTCGGAACCGTACAACAGCGGCCGGGTCAACAGCTCCATGCCGCCGTCCACGATCAGGAAGTTCAGTTCGTTGGTCAGTTTCTTGTCGATGATGCGGGTAATAATATGGCCCGAGTTGGCCACCACAAAGGTGCCCGGCTCAATCTCCATCACCAGTTCGCGGCCGGTTTCAGCCTTGAACTCCTCGATACGTTGCTTGGCGTAGGCCCCCAGACTGGCGATATCGGCCTGTTTTTCCCCCGGCATGCGGGCCACCTTCAGACCACCACCGAAGCTGACGGTGACGGCATCCGGGAAGTAGCTCTTTACAAAGCCCAGTTCACGATCAATATTCTGACGCCATTTTTCAGGATCACCGCCGGAGCCGATATGGACATGCACCTGAGTGAAGCGCAGCCCCATTTCATCTGCCTTTGCCTTGACGGTGGGAACATCATTTAAGTGTACACCGAAGCAGGAATATTCACTGCCGGTATCGCGGGTGGCGCTTTCGCCACCGCCGGCTGCGCCGGGATGGACCCGCATGGAGAGGTCAACCTGGTTGGCCTTGGCAAAGTCGGCAATCAGCTGAAACTGCAGTACCGAGCAGACGTTGTACTTGAGGCCGGCCTTGATCATCGCTTCCAGTTCAACTCGCTCCTCACCGGACGGCACCTCCTGGGTGGTCAGCATCATCCGGCTGAAGGGAATCCCGGCAGCATGGGCGCGGGCCGCTTCATCCAGTGATGAACAATCCAGATTCAGGCCCTTGCTGGTAACCACCCGCAGCACGGTGCGGTCTGAGTTGGCCTTCATGGCATAGCGCACATGCAGACCAAAGGCATTGGGCATACCCAGCAGCTGTTCGCAGCTGTTCTCAATGTATGCCTGGTCATGCAGGTAGATCGGGGTACCCCACTGCTGAGCAATTTGGGGGATAAGTGCTGCGTCCAGCTTTGTTGGGCCAAACTGTTCTGTCGACATGCTGATAACCTCGTAATAATGTTGTAGGGAGATGCCCTTTTGCGTATATGTTTGAAACAAAGAACAGTCTATGTAACATTACAGGGATGTTTGGCGCAAGATCTCTCTGGTGGTAGTCTCTCTGGTGTAAAAGCTGAGCCTCTTGCAAAACTACTGCAGAGGCCATCAGCCCCTCATCCCCTCCCTTCTCCCAGGGGGAGAAGGGCAAGCTTAACCCTCTCCCACTGGGAGAGGGTGGCCAAAGGCCGGGTGAGGGCGTTGCGCGGTGCTCGCTTCTTTGCCTGACGGGGTGTTATGTCTCAGTTGCAGCGCGCCGTGCGCCTTGTATCCGGCCTTCCTCGTGACATTTAGAACGAGGCTCAGTTGTATATATGATTGCTAAGCGCCGGTCGTCCTCGAGGTGTAGAAGGCTATGAAACAACGCGCAATGCTCTGCCCGCGCTGCAGACAGATTATTGGCAGTGAAGAGTCTCACTGCTCGTGGTGTGGCACTTCTCGCTCCAACCCTCTGTGGGGGCTGTTTGGTGTCTCCGGCGGGGGATGGATGAGTGCTGCCATACTCACAGCCAATCTGGTTTTCTTTGGCCTTTCATTATTGTTAAGTACAAAAGTAGATCAATCTGCCGGGTTTCTGACGCCGGGGCAGAATAGTTTACTGCTTTTGGGAGCCAGCGGCACTATTCCGATTGATCAGTATGGACGATACTGGACGGTCGTCAGTGCCAATTATCTGCATGGTGGTATCCTGCATCTGCTTTTTAATCTGGCAGCGCTTCGTCAACTGGCCCCCTGGGTTACCCATGAATACGGCAGCAGCAGGATGTTTGTAATTTATACCGCGGGAGGTTGTCTGGGGTATCTTGTTTCGTACGTTGCTGGTGTGCCGTTTACGGTGGGCGCATCGGCAGCCCTCTGCAGCCTGATCGGTGCTTTGCTGTTTTATGGCAAAAACAGGGGAGGGAGCTACGGTACGATGGTGTATCGGGATGTCGGCGGGTGGGCTCTTAGTATCTTTGTATTCGGCCTGATCTTTCCCGGCATCAATAACTGGGCCCATGGCGGTGGTCTGTTAGGCGGTATTTTGCTGGGGTGGTTGCTTGGTTATGAGGAAAGGAAAAGTCAGCGTGCTCTTGATCATATCCTGGCGTTTGTCTGCATGGCGGTGACCTTCGGCGTATTGCTGTGGGCCCTGTTTTTGGCCAGGTTGTAGACGGATGCATACTGCTGACCAGATTGTCTGTCGCCCGATCGGCATCATCAACTCTCCCTATGTCCGCCGGATTGATGCGCCGCACCAGAGTACGGTGGTGGAGGGAACCGAGTCAGGTGAGCCCGCGCTGGCGACACTTACGCTGGCAGATTGGGTTGATGAACAGGCCGTGCAGGACCTTGACGGCTTTGAGCGGGTCTGGCTGATCTTTGCCTTTCATCTCAGCGAGGGCTGGAAGAGTACGGTCAAGCCGCCCCGTGGTGGGTCAAAACGGGGTGTTCTGGCCACCCGATCGCCCCACCGGCCTAATTCCATTGGGCTTTCAGCCGTAGAGCTGATCAGGGTTGCAGGCCGGACACTGCATCTGCGGGGAGTTGATCTCTTAGACGGCACACCGGTGCTGGATATCAAACCGTACGTGCCTTATGCGGATGCTTTTCCGAATGCCAGGGCCGGCTGGATTGACGAACTGGATGCACAGCAGGGACGAAACTCTGCCCCTGGGCCGAGAAAGCCTCGATAATCTCTATTGGGACTCCTGCTCTGGTGCTGCCGCGTTACAGCGCTCTACAACTTCCCGCAACCAGGCGATCTCATCAGGAAGAAACTGTTTTGAGTGTTCAGTGCCGACGTTCATGGCCAGATGCAGCGGTGGCATGGTGGTTTCTGCAATGACATGGCCGGGAACCTCTACCCAGGTTACTTCGGCTCCGGCCCAGCTCTTCAGCCGTGCTTCACTGTCAAACAGCATCAGATAATCATTTCCTTCTGATTCAATAATCAGGGGCAGAATCTGCCCTTCCTCAAGGTTTACGTCGCCCTCCAGTTCCTTGGGGTCAAGGGTGGGCACACAAAAGGTTGTGTTAAGGAAGATGTCGTAAAACTTTGACTGCCGTTTGGCATCGGTCATATCTTCACGCATGGTCTGTAATGCCTGATCCAGTCCGATCATATCGTGTTGTTGTTCACTTGAGGTCGCCATGAAAACTCCTTGGTGTGGGAAAAATTTCCGGCATAGTAGCTGAAATGGCTGGTTGCGGCAATCTGCAAAGCAGGGTGGTAAACGGCCATACGTTGACAAAAGCAGTGCAGCCGTGCAATAAAGGGCTCGCGTAACAAAAAACCGCTTCTGTTTGAGAGGCGGTTTTTCTGTTTACCAGAGTACGTGTAAAATCAGTTTCGGGAGCAATGAGTGGAAACCAGAAGAAGGCTTTTGATCAGAAACAAGAAAATAGCCACCGGCTTGATGATTGGCGCAGCCCTGCTGTTTGTGATTGCCCGCCTGCAGGGGGGGCATGGTGTCTGGGGATGGGTTGCTGCCTTTGCTGAGGCTGCCATGGTTGGCGCGCTGGCAGACTGGTTTGCGGTGGTGGCATTGTTCCGGCATCCGCTTGGCCTGCCGATACCCCATACCGCCATTATCAAGAACAAGAAAGAGGCCATTGCCGGGAATCTGGCCACCTTTATCCGTGACAAGTTTCTGGCCAGCGATACCCTGCTGGCCAAACTGCGGGCCTACAACCCGGCTGAACAGCTGGCCGTTTATCTGATGGCACAACAGCATGCGACCGACCTGTCAAAGGGAATCACCCGGCTGCTGGCTGATTCGCTGGATTTCATTGATGATGAGCGGGTGCAGCAGTGGCTGCGGGCTGCCCTGGGTAACCGGATAGAAGGCTTTGACCTTTCCGGCACAGTCGGGGCGATGTTGGAGGCGCTGCGAAGCGACAATCGTCATCAGGCGGTGCTGGATGATCTGCTGAACCGCTGCGTCGTCTGGTTGTCCAGCGAAGAGGCGCAAGCCAAACTGGCCCTGGCCATTGAGGATATGGCGGTTAAGGAATATCCGCTCCTGATGGTCTTTATGCCCAACAAAGACCAGTTTGCCCGTGGGGCAGGGGAAAAGATTGTCAGGCGGCTTAACGCCTATATCCAGCAGGTTACTGCAGATCCGGCCCATGAGCTTCGCCATCGTTTTGATACAGCCGTGACCGGTTTTATCGCTCGCCTGAAGAACGACCCGGAACTACGCAGCAAGGTTGAGGGGATCAAGCAGGAGGTAGTGCATAACCAGGCAATTACTGACTATGCCCGTAACATCGGCAATGATCTGAAAAACTGGCTGCAGCATGATCTGCAGCAGCCTGATTCAAGGTTGCAGCAGAAGATTACAGCGGCTGTTGCCGGAGTTGGTGCAACCCTGTCAAGTAATCCTGGCTTAAAGGACTCACTGAACGAATATCTTGAAAAGCTGGTGCTGCGTTACGGAGATGCCCTGCGAACGGCAGTTGTCGGGCATATTTCAGGCACGGTGCAGGCGTGGGATAGTGATGATTACAGTAATGAAATAGAACTCTCCATCGGTTCTGACCTGCAGTTTATCAGGATGAATGGCACCCTGGTGGGGGGTGTGATCGGTCTGCTGCTGCATGCCATTACTCTGTTACTGGCATAACCACAGGAGTGGCGTATGAAGATCCAGAAAGTAACGCCGGAAAACCGTCCCAAGGTCTATGCCCTGCTGCAGCGGGCCTTTCCCGACAGCAATTACGAGGTCTTGCTGGTGCAGAAGTTCCATGAAAACAATCGGCCAATTCACGAATGGATCTGCATCCATACCAATAAGGTCATTGGCTATGTTGCCTTTTCCTTAGCCTATAACGGTAACCAGCTTTGTGGCCTGCATCTGGCTCCGATGGCAGTGGCGCCGGATTTTCAAAAACAGGGCATAGGCAGTGAACTGCTTCGGTTTGCCCTGCGGCAGGAAGCGATCAAGAGCCAGACCCTGTTTGTGTTGGGGGAACCGGCCTATTATGCACGTTTTGGCTTTGAACCGTGCAGCCAGCCGATCTGTCCCTTTGATGGGGGAAACGCCCATTTTTTGAGTATGCGCAACAGTACCACCATCAGCTTTGAGGTGGGCTATGAACCAGAGTTTAAGACCGCTGCCCTGCCGCCTGGTAAACAGGGCAAGAAACGTCGGCCACGGTAGGTATCAGGGGGCAGGATTCATAATCTGGATGTTATGGCGGGGAATAGGGACTTCGATCTGCTGGGCGCGGAACTGCTCAATCACCGCCTGATAGATGGCCGCCTGGGCAGGGACAAAATCATCAACCTTGACCCAGGGCTGGATTGCCAGGGCAATGGATGATTCATGCAGGGCTGCTATACCCACAGCAGGCACCGGCTCTGCCAAAACCATCTGATTCTGCTGCAGGATTGCGTTCACCAGGGCCAGTGCCTGGCTAATGTCCGCGTCGTAGGCGATGGCGGCGGTCAGGTTAAGTTGGCGGATGTTGCCATAGTTGTGCAGGATCTCACCAACAATCTTCCGGTTGGGCACAATCACACGGGAATTGTCTGTATGCAACAGGGTGGTGGAAAACAGGGAGATGTCGGTAACCTGACCATAGACCCCCAGCAGCTCAATGTATTCACCGATGGTAAATGGCTTTGAAAAGATAATCGTCAGTCCGGCAACAAGGTTGCCCAGCAGGCCCTGCATGGCAAGGCTGACCCCGACCCCGGCCACGCCGATGCCTGCGATGAGCGGCGTAACCTGTACCCCCATTTGACCAAGCGACATGACGCCGATGAAGACGATGATCAGAAGTTTGACCACCTTGACAATCAGATTGCTGACCGGTTCATCATAGGCCTTTGACTTCAGCCAGCGCTGCAGGATGCTGCCGACCCAGCGGGCAACAAACAGGCCCGCCCCCATCAGGACAATGGCGGTCAGAATCTGCATGCCGTGCTCAATAAAATAGAGCACAACCTTGTCGGTCAGTTCCGGTGAGGTTACGGCAGCAGCTTTTTTTGCAAGTGTGGTGTCGGTCATGTAAACAAGCGTACCACGGGACAGGGCTGTTCGCAATGGTGTGGCAATAAAAAAACGATGCATCACGTGGCTACCATGGTTGCCGCTTTCAGAAACTTGACGGAGAGCTGTTTTGGCCTGATAAGGATAGCTATGGGCAAATATTACATTATCGGAGCGCTGAACATGGAACTGGATCTGCGTCTGTTAAAAAACCTGCTGAGCAAGCGGGGCGATGAGATTGAGGCTGCGGTTACAGGCACCGGTTATCTGGCAAAGACGGTGATCGGGGTGGGGACCTTTCTGCTGGATAATGAGGGGGATCTTGATCTGCTGTCTGCCAAGCAACGGGCCACCTATGAAAAGTTTCTGAAGCCGCTGCTGGATACGGCATGCCGCTAATCCGGTAGAATGGCATAGCGCTTGAAACACGGGGCTGTGGCTCGTTGTGGTGAGAGCAGAAGACGGAAATGATTATGACAGCACACAAACACCCGTTTCAGTACCTTACCCCGGATTTCGTTATGGATGCCGTGGAGAGCCAGGGCTTCCGCTGTGACTGCCGCAATCTGACCCTGAACAGCTATGAAAACCGGGTCTACCAGGTGGGGATTGAGGACGAGAAGCCGCTGATCGCCAAGTTCTACCGCCCCGGTCGCTGGACAGCCCAGCAGATTATTGAGGAACATGACTTCAGCCTTGAGCTGGCCGGGCATGAACTGCCGGTGGTAGCTCCCTGGCGTAATCCTGACGGTGAGAGCCTGTTTCAGTATCACGGATTCAAATTTGCCCTTTACCCGCAGCAGGGCGGCCATGCACCGGAGTTTGATAACCTGGATAATCTGCTGATCCTGGGCAGGATGCTGGGCAGGATGCACCGGATCGGCGCCGTCAGACCGTTTCAGCACCGGCCGGTGCTGGATTGTGCCAGCTTTGGCCATACCAGTGTTGCCCTGATTGGTGGGAAGTTCATCCCCTCTGAATACCGTGAGAGCTACACGGTCTTAACCGGGCAACTGCTGCAGAAGATCGAACAGGCACTGTCAGGCGCTGGCCAGGTTCACTTCATACGCACCCACGGCGACTGTCACAGCGGCAACATCCTCTGGCGGGACCATGCCCCCCATTTTGTGGATTTTGATGACAGCCGGATGGCTCCGGCAGTGCAGGATCTCTGGATGATGCTGTCCGGTGATCGGCCGCGCAAGCTGCAGCAGCTGGATGCGTTGCTGGAGGGGTATCAGGAGTTCAACAGCTTTGATCCTGCCGAGCTGCGCTTGATCGAGCCGCTGCGTACCCTGCGGATGCTGCACTACAGTGCCT
>CAZNWF010000129.1:0-5042 GCA_964576485.1 uncultured Geobacter sp.
TCCGTAACCAATCCAAGGGGGTACCCAGATGAAGAAGGCAGATCTCGTGGCAAAGATGGCAACCGATGCAGGCATCACCAAGGCACAGGCAGAAAAGGCCCTGGCAGCTTTTATGGCTGCGACAGAAGCTGCTCTGAAAGCAGGCGACAAGGTAACACTGGTAGGCTTCGGCACCTTCAGCACCATCTCTCGCAAAGCCCGTACCGGTCGTAACCCCCAGACCGGCAAAGAAATCAAAATTGCTGCCAAAACTTCGGCAAAGTTCTCTCCGGGTAAAGGCCTGAAAGACCTGAAGATCAAGGCAGCAAAGAAAAAATAAGCCTGTTCAGCTACCGTAGAAAAAGCCCCGTTTTTGGGGCTTTTTCTTTTTAGAGGCTAAAAACAATCGTATCCGATCTCATCATCTGCGGGCAACACCTCAAAACAGTAAATTTACACAGAGCTGATAACACGGTTAAGCCACTCAAAACAGACCGATCTTGTTCAGCAAAACCAAAGCCACAAGCACGGGAGAAACATAGCGGATAAGAAAAAACCAGATTCGATAGAAGCCCAAACCTCCCCCTCCCTTCAATAGTTCTTCCCTTGCAACTTTAGGGGTTAGCACCCAGCCGGCAAACAGGGTGATCAACAGCCCTCCCAGTGGCAGGAGATAGTTGGTAGACAGAAAATCAACTGAGTCCAGAAAGTTGCGCGACCCGATCAGATGCCAATTTTTCAGAAGGTTATTGGAGAGGGCAGCAGGAACACCCAGCATAAAGATTAACACCCCTGCAATAAGGGTTGCTTTAGCGCGATCCCATTTAAGCTCATCGCAGTAGTACGCCACCACCACTTCCAGCAACGAAATAGCTGAAGTCAGAGCTGCAAACACCAGCAACAGAAAAAACAGAATGGCGATCAGGGTGCCACCCGGCATCTGGCTGAACAGAATGGGCAAGGTCTTAAAGACCAGCCCAGGTCCGGCCGCAGGCGCCATACCATAGCTGAATACAATCGGAAAGATCGCCAGACCAGCCAGCAGCGCCACCAGTGTATCCATAATCGAGACGGTAATGGCAACCTTGGGGATGCTTATCTCCTCATCAGCATAGCTGCCGTAGGTCAGCATCGCCCCCATCCCGAGGCTGAGACTGAAGAAGGCATGCCCCAACGCCTCCAGCATGGCAGGTGGATCCAGCTTGTGCCAATCCGGAGCAAACAGAAACTGAAACGCCCTGCTACCACCAGGCGAGATCAGACCATAGCCTGCCAACACCACCAGGATCAGAAACAGAATCGGCATCATAATCTTGTTGGCCCGCTCAAGGCCACCCTTGACCCCGCCAATCACGATCCATACCGTCATCCCCATGAACAGGGCTTGCCAGAACAGCTGACTCAGATCGCTTGCCAGCAGGCCGCCAAACAGCTGGGGAACCTGAGCAGCATGCTGGTGGGAAAAGGTCCCCTTCAGCGCCAGCCAGAGATAATCAACCGCCCAGCCGGCCACCACACAGTAGTACGATAAAATGACAAACCCGGCCACTACCCCCATCCAGCCCACCAGTGTCCAGCCGCCACCTTTCAGCCGTTTAAAGGCCCCCACCGGGTCTTTGCGGGTATGCCTGCCGATAACCATCTCGGCCACCATCAGCGGCACACCAATGGTAATAATGCAAAAGAGGTAGAACAGTACAAAGGCGCCGCCACCATGCATACCGGTGATGTAAGGGAACTTCCAGATATTGCCCAGACCGACAGCAGAACCGGCTGCTGCCATAATGAACCCCAAGCGGCTGGACCAGCGGCCACGAAAATGCTGTGGCATCTGTGTTTGATGACTCATACCGATATCCTCATTACGCCAGATTCACAGAATATTACTTTTTCACATCGTGCCCTTGTAGCAGGTGCTTCCTGAAAAACGCTTCCATGGCGCCGTAAAACTCAAACTGGTTTTCCTCATTATGGAAGCCATGGCCTTCGTTATCCTTCACCAGGTACTGCACCTCAACACCACGTTTTTTCAGGGCAGCAACCATCTGGTCAGATTCAGCCTTGTTCACGCGGGGGTCATTGGCCCCCTGGGCAATGAACAGTGGCGTCTTGATCCTGGCAGCATGAAAGACCGGAGAGCTTGCCGTAAGAGCGTCCTTGTCCTTTTCCGGGTCTCCCACCATCTCATACATCATGGCCAGATACGGTTTCCAGTAGGGAGGAATGGTCTGCATAAAGGTAAACAGATTTGCCACACCAACATAGTCAACCGCTGCGGCGTAGAGATCCGGGGTAAAGGTCACCCCGGCCAGGGTGGCATAGCCGCCGTAGCTGCCGCCATAGATCCCTACCCGTTTGGGATCGGCAATCCCCTCCTTGATCAGCCAGGCAACCCCGTCCGTAATATCATCCTGCATGTTCCTGCCCCACTGCTTGAAGCTCTTTTCCCAGAAGGCCCTGCCGTAGCCGGTTGAACCACGGTAATTCATCTGGAACACCGCAAAACCCCGGTTGGCCAGAAACTGGATTTCCGGGTTGTAGCCCCATGAATCCCGCACCCACGGCCCGCCATGGGGGTTGACAATAACCGGCAGGTTCTTGGCCTCACAATTGACCGGCAACGTCAGATAACCGTTGATGGTCAGCCCATCCCGTGTCCTGTAGGTTATCGGCTGCATACTGGCCATGTCAGCCGGATTGATGCGGGGATTGATCTCCCCCAGCGGTGTCAGGGTATCGGTTTTAACCGAGTAGACATACCGGGCGCCCTGGGTACGGTCATTGTAGGCAGCCACCACAAAGGTGTCTTCAGCACGGTTTTCGCTTTGCAGCGAGATCTCATAGCCGGGCAGTTTTTCCTGAAGCCTGCTGTAGATCGCCCTGGTTTCAGCATCAAAGAAATGGCGTTGGCTTTTCCAGGTGGTGTAACCTGCCTGTGTAATCAGTTTACGCTTGTGGGAATAGGATACTCCGCCAAGATCAACCTCTGGATGTTCAAAAAGCGGTTGTGATTCCGTGGCATTGTTTGGATCAAGCAGCACCAGCGCGGTCTTGTCACGACCACGGTTTGAAAGGGCATACAGTGACTTGTTATCAAAGGTGAAAAACAGGGGCGAGACAGAAGTACGGAAGTCTGTGGTCAGAATGGTCTTGAAGGCATCCTTTTCAGAAGCCCGGTACAGGAGACTGGTATTGACCCCATCAGATGTTGAGGCCATACGGACACGGCCTGCATGGTCAGTGATCCAGCCGGTTATGTTACCGGGGTTCTGAGCCACCAGCTGGGCATCACCGGTCTTGACATGCACCCGGTACACGTCAAAAAACTGTGGATCTCTCTTGTTATGCTGCACCAGAACATACTCCGGGTCATCCAGCAGGTCATCCACCAGTGAGGCACGGATCTTGGGAAACGGGGTAAGGTCCTTGACCGCACCGCTGTTCAGGTCAACCGACAGCAGGTGGTAATTCTCATCGCCGCCAAAATCCTTCAGATAGAGAATGGTATCATTCCCCTTCCAGAAAAAACCTGCAATATCCCGCTCTGTTTCAGACGTAAGCCGCTTTGCCGTGGCAAAGTCAGGTGTTTTGCCGTCTGGCGGCAGGGCAACCAGATGCAGGTTTTGTCGACGTTGGTACGGCTGCATGAACCCCAGGGTTTTCCCGTCATCAGAAAGCCTAAAAACAGAACGTTCCGGCTTGCCGAAAAAATCCTTCAGATCATACTGTTTTAAAGCTCCCCCGGCCATGGCCGGGCTGGAAAGAGCCGAGAGCAGCAACAGATTACAGACACCGCTTGTTACTAACGACTGCCTCACGCAAACCTCCTTTTAATCCGCTTTTCCCCGAACAGTAGACTGCCCGGAAACAGTTCGTTACGCGTAATTTGCCGCATGATATGAGCTGCGGACATAGGGACCGCTCTCCACATGCCTGAATCCCAGTGCCAGGGCCTCATCATGCAGCTGGTCAAACTGCTGGGGCGGAATATAGGCCACTACCGGTTGATGCCGTTTGCTGGGGGCCAGATACTGGCCCAGGCTTAAGAAGCTGCAACCCACCCTGCGCAGATCCTGCAGCACCGCCCTGACCTCATCCAGCTCTTCCCCCAATCCCAGCATGATGCCAGATTTGGTGGGGATGGCTGGCGCACGCAGCGCAGCCTCACGCAGCAGATCCAGAGAACGCTGATAATCCGCCCCTTTGCGTACCTCATACAGACGGGGCACGGTCTCAAGGTTGTGGGCCAGGATGGCCGGTTGCGCAGCCAGCACCATTGCCAGGCACGCATGGTCGCCGCCAAAATCAGGCACCAGCAGCTCCACTGCAGTGTCAGGTGAGACCTCCCGCACCGCAGCCACGGTTGCTGCATAGTGGCCAGCACCACCATCGCTAAGGTCATCACGGGTGGGACTGGTGATCACCAGATGGGAGAGCTTCAGGCGCAGCACCGCCTCTGCCAGCCGACGCGGTTCATCAGCATCCGGTGCCTGGGGCCTGGGCGCCTTATCCACATTACAGAAGCTGCACTGACGGGTGCAATCCCTGCCCAGGATCAGAAACGTGGCCTGGCCGCAGCCAAAACACTCCGCTATGTTAGGACACAACGCCTGCTGGCAGACCGTGTTCAACTTCAGTTCAGACAACAGCCCCCGCATGGCAGCCTGCTCTCCCTGCGGTACCTTTTTGCGCAGCCATTCCGGCTTGCGTTGCATTTTCATGGTTCTTCACCTTCCAGATTCCAGCAATCATCACCGTATTTTTCAGTCATCAACTGCTCAGACATCGCCTGCTCCTGCCCGGTTAATCCACCAGGCTGCAGTTCTGCCTCCAACTGCCCTGCAAACTGTTGCAGCAAGGTCTGTTTCAACTGATCACAAGCAAGCGTAATCCCCTCATCAGCCAGACAGGTGGTGGCCTGTTCAATCCCTTGCGGTTTGCTCTTCAGATACTGCAGCCCCTGCCCTACCCGGTTCTGCAGCGGGATCGAACCATGCTGAAAGACTTTCTCCCGCGAGCGGCGCTGGGCATTGCCGCCGATCTTGCGGCCCTGCAGCATGATA
>CAZNWF010000129.1:5142-7727 GCA_964576485.1 uncultured Geobacter sp.
CTCCCGCGAGCGGCGCTGGGCATTGCCGCCGATCTTGCGGCCCTGCAGCATGATATCGTAACGTTCTTTTCCGGCAAAACAGAGCGGTGTGCGCTGCCCCAGCCTGCTGCCTGCCGGGGCCAGATCAACGGCATAATCAGCCCGCAGTCCCAGGGCATGGTAAAAGCCCAGCAGAAAAGCGGTCAGCACCCGGAAGGAATCCTTCACCGAGGAAGCAGGAGGGATCTGCGAAGGCGAACAGACCAGGCTGTAGGTCAGCTCATCAGCATGCCAGATCGCCCCGCCACCGGTAATCCTGCGCACAACCGTCAGGTTATCTGCCCTGCAGCGGCCCAGATCAAGATCATCGCCAGCCTTCTGAAACCGCCCCAGTGACAGCGCAGGTGGTTGCCAGCCATACAGCCGCAGGGTCGGCCGGGATGCAGCCGGATCAAAACAACGAAAAAGCGCCTCATCAATCGCCATATTCTCCCTGCCGCAGCAGGGGCCGGTATCAATCAATCGCCATACAGTACCATGTTCATTTTGTCTGTGCATCTATCCAATCCAATCCTTATGCTATTACAAATCCAGCGGACTTTTTGGTTCCTTTACCGTCCGTACCGGTACACAGTGGGTGTATATCATGGTGGTCTTCAGGCTGGCATGCCCCAACAGTGTCTGGATCACGCGGATGTCATACCCTGCCTGCAACAGGTGGGTGGCAAAGGAATGGCGAAAGGTGTGGGAGGTAACCCGCTTGGGAATCTTTGCCTTGCGCACTGACGGATACAACGCCTCCTGAAGTTCTGATTCATGCAGATGCCAGCGCCGCCGCTGACCGGTTTCCGCGACAACGGTCAGGTTTTTCTGTGGGAAAAACCACTGATGCAGAAATTCCCTGGGGGCCTTGGGATATTTCTTTTCCACGGCATCATCCAGAAACACACCATCATACCCTGCGGCCAGGTCCCGGTCGTGCAGCTCACCTACCGCCTTGATCTGCGCTTGCAGCTCCGGTCGTATCGCCTCTGGAATCGGGACCGTACGATCCTTCTTTCCTTTGCCATGTATGGTTAAAATCCCTGCATCAAAGTTAAAATCACGTACCCGCAGTTGCAGACATTCAAACTGCCTTAAACCACAACCAAACAGCAACTTCACCACCAGATCAAACGGATAAGAAAGCTGGGCAAGAATGGCGTCGATTTCAGCGCGTGATAGGACCGTCGGGATGTACAGTGACTTCTTGGCACGGGGTACGTCGCGCAGTTCTCCAAACTCCCGCTTAAGGCCATGACGGTAGAAAAAGAGTAGCGAATTGAACGCCTGATTTTGTGTAGTTGACGCAACCTTGCAGGTAACTGCCAGATGTGTCAGGTACGCCTTCACATCATCGCCCGTCAGTTCTTGTGGGGGCTTGTTTTTCAAAAAGCGCTGAAATTTCCTTGACCAATTGGCATACGTTTTCAAGGTTTTACGAGAATAGTGGCGAACCTTTATTTCACCAGCCATGGTTGCAAGCACTGCATCCCATTCCGCTGAATCAGACGCATCTTCGTAGCCGGCAGGAGAATACTGTGACCTTCGTTGCGATGATCCAGCTTGGGGGCGATGAGTCTCGGTACCATCTGTATTAGCCCTGGAATTTGCGTCACGAACCTGCATATTTTGAAGTTCAAAAAACAGGAAAACCGCATGAGTTGCCTGCTGCCGCTGGAATTCGGATTGCCCTTTTGTTCGTAACTTTACATCAAACTGGTAAATTTGATCTGTTTTTGATGCAGGAAGCTGATACTTTGCGCCAAAATCAAGAAAATACCGCAGCCACTTCAGATAATCATCAAAGTGAATCTCAGAAATCCCCCTCTTGCTCAGAAGTTGTTTGTACTGCTCAAGGACTGTTTCCGGGACTGTAAGCATAACGGCATTCCTCCAAAACGGGTGGGCAAATGATACCACAACGTCATTTGAGGATAACATAATCCGCTTGAATTGATGACTTTACAAGCCCTGAAACCATGCTATAAATCCTGAAACTATGCCTGCAAGCCGGAGCATTACACATGAAGACCAGACTGAAACTGAACCCCGGACAGAAAGGAACCAAGGCCCTGGTCGATATTTACGGCGATGCGCTGGTCTGCGTCCGCTACCGCTATGACGAAGCAAGCCGCACACGGATAAAGACCGTTGAAATTATAGTTGAAAAAACCGATTGGGCACCACCGCTGCCAAAATTTTCTGATGACACACGTGTGCCGGTAGAGATTTCCTTTGCAGAAGATGAATTGAAAAAAATCGCAAAGGCGGCAAATGGCCGCTGGAACCCGGAAAAGCGGGTCTGGTTTATTGCATACGGCAAAATAAAAGGCACCGAACTGGAAAAGCATATAGTATTAGATGCCGACGAGCCGGATACGATAACTTCAAAATCAGATCAAAGCATATAGCAGTAGATGCCATGTCGGCATATAGATATAGATGCAAGCATCTACATATATAAACCAGCATCTAGTATTAGATGCTTTCTGTAACTGATCAATAACGAGTTATGCTCTGTGAGCCTGGTTATTGGCGAAGCGAAAGTATGACGATTTCAGCAA
>CAZNWF010000130.1:0-7678 GCA_964576485.1 uncultured Geobacter sp.
CTTGAAGGTAAAATTCTGCCTGGGGTGAAAGCCCTGGATGTGAAGAAATAGGAGAGGGCATGCGCACACCACTTATTGCCGGAAACTGGAAGTTGTTTAAGACGCTGGCTGAAGCCAAAGCTCTGGTCGATGAGCTTACCCCTTTGATCAGTACGGTCCAAGGGGTAGAGGTAGTTGTTGCGCCGGTGTTTACTGCCATTAGCGTGGTTGCTGCAACTGCAGACAAAACACCAATCAAGGTGGCTGCACAGGATTGTTACTGGGAGGATGAAGGAGCCTTCACCGGCGAGGTCTCGCCAAAACTTTTGAAGGATGCCGGCTGCAGCCATGTCATTATCGGCCACTCTGAACGTCGTCAGTATTTTGGTGAAACGGATGACACCGTCAACCGCAAAACCAAAGCCGCTATAAGGGCTGGACTGACAGTACTGTTGTGTGTAGGAGAAACCCTTGCTGAACGGGAATCTGGCTCTACCTTTAAGGTGATTGAGACTCAGGTCCGTGGTGGGTTGGCCGGTATCCCTGCTGCAGATCTGACAAACATTGTTATCGCGTATGAGCCGGTCTGGGCGATCGGTACCGGTAAAACGGCCAGTGTCGAACAGGCCCAAGAGGTCCACGCTTTTATACGGTCGCTGATTGAGCAGGTGTATAGTGCATCAGAGGCCCAGGCACTGCGAATTCTGTATGGTGGGAGCGTAAAGCCAGAGAATGTCAAAGGACTGATGTCACAAGCTGATATTGATGGCGCATTGGTTGGAGGAGCAAGTCTTAAAGCTGAATCATTTGCAGGCATTGTTCGTTTCAAGGGTTGATTTCATACTTTACATCAGCACATGCGCTGTGGTATGTAATCAGCTTCATTTTTGAGAGGATACACGAACTACTATGACAACCCTCATAACAATTTTACATGTGTTGATCAGTCTGTTTATCATTGGGATGGTGCTACTCCAATCTGGCAAAGGCGCTGAAATGGGTGCTTCATTTGGTGGTGGTGGCAGCCAGTCTGTGTTTGGCGCGGGTGGTGGCGGAAACTTTATGACCAAGTTAACCACTGCAGCAGCCATTATTTTTATGTTGACCTCGTTGACTTTGGCGTACTTTTCAGGTCATATGCCTGCGTCTTCAATTATGTCCGGGAAGCAAGCCCAGAAACCTGCCCCTGTTGCACCTGCAGCACCGACTCCTGTAGTCCCTGCTGCTCCAGCTAAGTAGGTTTGGGGTTGCATTATAGCAAATGATCTGTTAAATAATTCAACCTTGTGCCGAAGTGGTGGAATTGGTAGACACACCATCTTGAGGGGGTGGCGGGCGATAGCCTGTACGAGTTCGAGTCTCGTCTTCGGCACCAATTTGAAGTAACTATCTGTAATAAGACATACCATAAAACGTAAAAGGGATTCTCGCAGTAGCGATACACAAAACGCTACACACGGGAATCCCTTTTATGCTTTATATGGTGAAGAAAAAGACAGGATATTTCTTCCGCTTGCGCTTTCCAAAGGATGTTGCAGGGTACTTTGGGCGCACAGAAATTATCCGTAGTCTGCATACCAGCCGCTACAGTGAAGCTAAGCGTCTGGTCACCAGCTATGCAGCAAAGGCAGAAAGGGTATTTACCATGATTCGTTCAGGTTCACTTGATGATGACGTGATAAAGAAGATAGCCAATGAATTTCTTGAAATGGCCTATACAGCCGCTGAGAAGTATCACAATCAGGAGCTTGTGGGCGCTCCCCCCTGCATTCAGCATGATATGCAGCAGTATCGGCAGGCGCTTACTGCTGTTCAGGATTATGACTACACCAGAAAGCTCGCTATCTCAAAAGATCAGCTTGCCGATCTGGCTGTTAAAAATGACGTAGAACTACGGGATGGTTTTGAGCTTCTGCATAAGGTCAGCCAGGATCAGCACAAGGAGCTGAAGCGGATCAAGGCCAGGGACAAGATGCACGAAGAGCCGATCATCAAGGAAATGGCTGCTTTCTACCTTGAAAAGTACGGCATAGCTGTTGATGAAAATAATGATAAGTATCGGGCGCTGTGCCGGGAGCTGTTCAGGGTTGAGATGCAGATTGATGAAACACTATCTGCATGGCAGCAAGGAGAAGAAACAGACCTTGACCAAGAGATGAGAGTCAAGCGCTCCTGCAAAACCCTGTCGGCATTGATACAGCAGTATGAGGATGAAAAACGACCGCTTTGGAGCGATCCGGCACGGATGCAGTCTGCACACAGACAGATACTGCATATCCTGGGTGATATTCGTCTGAACAAGATAGATCGTGCCATGATGATCCAGTTCCGGGAAGACCTGAAACGCTATCCCTGCAATCTTCGAGGCAAGGCATTTGATACGCCGTGGCAGGAGCTGTCAGCACGGGCCAAGCGCTTTCTTTCTGATGCTTCACAGCAGTTTGTCCTGTCGGAGCTGAATACACTACTGTCCCATGGCGGAGGCATTTACAATATGGGTGTGCAGGGGACGCCAGGTAAAGGCCTGATGAAGGCAAAGAAAGATCTGGAACGGGTGAAGAATCGTGTCGCCTACACAACAGAAGAATTGAAGCGGATGGTTGATGCACTATCCCGTGTACAACGTGACAAATATCCTGACACCTTCTGGATTCCATTGCTGCTGCTCTACACCGGAGCCCGTAGCAATGACATCTGCATGTTGCGATGTGCTGATGTAGAACAGCATGGTGATATTGTTTTACTGATGTTCCGCTATGACAAAGCACAGGGGCAGCGGACCAAGTCGGAAGAGGATCGACAGATACCGGTTCACCGCCACCTGCTGCAGATAGGGTTTCTGGAGTACGTTACTGCCCGTCGTGAAGCTGGGCATGACAGGCTTTTCCCGTTAAAAGAGTACCGGGGCAAATGGAACAAGGCTTACGGAAAGGCATTCAACAGGACGTTTAAGCATAAGTTCCTTCAAGGATATACAGATGAAGAACTGTCTGAAAAAGACCTGCATACCTTCAGGAAAACGTTTATCGGCTGGTATGTGCGGAATGTATTGGTAGGGAATGCCGGGGACTTCATCACCAATCTTGCTACGCTGCAGAGCATGATTGGTCATTTGGAAACCGATGAACTGAAAGGAATAATCCGGTTTATTGATAAGTCCTCGATAACGATAGAAGACTACGGTGACGGACTTGCAGGTGTTGCTGGCAACACACAAGAACAGTTGGTACTGCTTGAGCGGCTTGACTACGGACTTGACCTTTCCAGTCTTCTACCTGCCAGCTAAGCAGAAGTGGGGGACCCAAAACGCACACTGGCCGGAGAGTAGGCAGCGCCCACCATCCGGCCAGTTGTGTAGAATCAACTCAGTGTATCAGCCGCCATTAACGGCGGTCTTCAGCGCCTTGCCAAAGCGTGTTTTTACAACAGTTGTCGCAGGTATGACGATTTTTTTGCCCGTCTGCGGATTGATTCCCCGACGTGCGGCCCTCTTGCTGGTGGAGAAGGTCATGAAGTTCAGCAGCCGTATAATATCTCCCTTGGTGAGTGTTTCGGTAACGGTGGCCATGAACGCCTTCAGGAACTTGTCCACCGTTGCGGCGGGAAGCTCGGTCTTTACAGCAATCTCTTTAATCAGTTCAAGTCGTGTCATTTTTGTTGCTCCTTTTCTTTGGTGGGTTTGGTCTTCGGCTTGCTGCCGTCGATCCGGTTGGCCAGTAGCTTTAGCTTCTCAATCATCTCTGGCTCTGTTTGCTGCTTGGCTAATTTTCTGATCTGCTTGGCGGCTTCTGAATAGTCGCCGCCGTAGACTTCGTGGACAATCCTTTTCGGGATCGGGCTTGCTACGCCTTCTTCTATTATCTTAAGTATACGGGCTTCAACTTCGCTGTCTGCTGAAGGTGTATCCGATAACCCCGGTGTGATTGTTGCAGTAGCTGGTTCATCAGATAACCCCGGTGTGATAGTGGTCGGCACCATAACCCCGGTGTGATAGTTGAATGATGACAGCGCCAGTGCTTCAAGCATCTGCCGCCGTGTAACGCCAGCGGCTTTACACTTTGCCGCCAGTGCGGCCATAGCAGCGGCACTGATAATCTGGTCAAGCCGCTTCTCGTCATCGTTCTTCTTGTGGGCTGGGTTCTTCTCTCTGTATCGTCTGTGTGCTGCGGTCATTGCCATAGCTGGTTCCTTTGAGTTTTGTGGTTACTTACGCTGCTTCAGCCAGAAGCGGTAGAAACAGCACTGGGCGGAAGCTGTCCGGTATCGCATCGACTCGCATCATGTTCTTTTCCAGCGAGATATAGTGCGGATGCTTATCGTGCTGGTAAGGCGTCAGTAAGACTGAAGTGCTGGAGGTGCAAACCGGATTACGAAGTTTTGCAAACTTCTTGTTGATGCTGCTGATTGTCTGATAAATCCCCTGGGGATCAGTCGGAAAGTTAAAAAGCCGCAGGCAGTAATGAGCGTGACGAGGCTCTGCGCCAGTGCGGGGCATAATGGCCCCAAGTGCCGCTATGGAATGATGGGTTATCCGCTCCAGTGGATAGAACACATCCCGGTGTATCTGCCGTGCCGCCTGTACAAGCGGAATCTTCTCATCTGCAGATTCACAGGAAAGAGAACCAGGTATACTGGCTCTCTGGTCCTCTGTTCCAAACCGTACCGTCAGGAAGGCATCCCAACAGTACGAAGCAATCCACTGTCCGGTATCTCTACTGCTCTTTCTTTCAGAAATGACTATCAAGTTGTCTTTCATAACGTCTCCTGTTTACTGGTGGTTAAAGGTTGTGTAGGTAGTTGCTTACTGTAGATATAATTATACGGAGGCGACATGTACCCGACACGTCGCAACAAGCTACGATGCCGTAGTTGCCTGATTGATTATGTAGTTTCCCCCGGTGTTAGATTTGGCCGTCGCTATCTCTGCACTGGCCAGGTTGCAGAGCTGGTGCGACTGGTAAAAAGTACCCACCTATTTATATACCGGCTCAGCTAGTAAAATTATTGGTAGAAATCTGCTTCTATGTATTCGGAATTTTTATTACCCAAGGTGGTGGAGGCAACGAAAGCAGCATGTATCAGGGGGATTATTAGCAGGAGGGTTCGGCGGACTTGATTTTAGTGGATGAAAATATTTCTTGCGCATGCTTCCGCATGGCGGTAAAAAAATGCGATTATCACTGAGGTGATGGATATGGCCCAATTAGCAAACGTACATCCTGGGGAAGTGCTGAAAGAGGAGTTTCTTGTCCCTATGAGAATCAGCCAGTACCGGCTTGCCAAAGAGATCGGAGTAACGGAATCCAGAATATCGGCCATCTGACAAGGCAAACGGGCAATCGGGGCAGATACTGCCGCCCGTCTTGCCCGTTTCTTTGGTACTACTACCGCCTTCTGGCTTGACTTGCAGGGTGATAGAAGAGGTGAAGCCCTCGCTAGCACATATCCAGCTGGACTTGCTCTATGTTCTACCTTAGCTTAGGCGCTAGATACAAATATGCAAATACTACTATTGCAATACCAGTTAAGATTAAAATTAAGCAGCCTTGGTTTGCTACCTGTTGCTGAGTAAGAGCTGGGTTTTGAGTGCCACATTGAGGGCATGTTTTTGCATCAGCCGCCACCTCTTGTTTACAGACTCTGCATGGTACAAGTGCCATTTTCAGCACCTCCAAATTTAATAATTCATTTTGCTGAATTTTTGTTTACCTGCAAATTAGGAACGAGTTAAACGTCCAGCCAGAATTCCCGTTGACAGTGATCTTTGCAAGCCTACCGTCGACACTGATACGCTGTACTCTTTGACCTCCAGGAGCCACGAACAATCGTCCCTCACTCCCCATCTTTGTGATTGCTCGTGTGTTTCCTGCAGATTCCAGTCTGATCATTTGTAAAAAATCACTTTTGTTGCCTGCTACGGGTGTATCTTCTCTGGTAACGCAGGAGCCACCAGCAAATGCTGAGCATGTAAAGCAAGCTAAAAATATAACTGCAATAATCGTTTTCATCTTCATGTTGCCTCCTAATATCAGTTAAAATACTGAACGAGTCCCCACTTCAATGCCCCGCTGTGTATCAGAATTTCCTCTACACCGAGGTGGAATTGCAATATCATCACTCGGATTACAAGCTTTCCCTTTCATTGAAAGGGTTGCGCAGCGACCAAATTTCACTCCAAGCGCATAGCAGGATTGCCCCCCTGTTGTGTCTCTGTCAACAGGCTTTGGTTTGCTGATACTACGCGCTTCATAAATAAGCCCTTGTCTGTCAAAACATTTAAGATTTCCGCTGCCGTCAACTATGTAGTAGTCTTGGGAGCCTGATTGAACATACTTATTCCCTGTTTTCTTCACTTTCATGTCGCGTTTGCTGCCATCTTGAAAAACTTGCCTGATATGATAAGAACCACCAGATTTGTACAGAGTTAACTCTGACCCAGCGGCAGGCGAATCATCCTTCCACTGGCCTATAACTTGCGCTTGTGCGAGTGAACTGACCAATAACAACATAATCATAGGAAATAATAACCACTTCTTCATTTCCCTGCCCCTCCATCCGAAAAATTCATTACAATGCTTAAATGTGCCTATAAAATTTATTTGACCACGGTTGTCAGTCTGGGCTCATCTGCTAAAATCTTTTCTCTAATCTGCTTAATGGCCTCACTAAAAGCTTTATTAAGGCGTGATGGCACATTAAGGACTGGATTGTTGTACATCGAAAATGTTTCAAGATATTCATATTTTCCGTTGTACTCTCCAACTAGTGTACCGTCTGTTTTGGTCAACTGCATCGTAATATCTACCATGCCCTCATCCGTTTGAATTGGAAGGCCGAAGAGCCATAAAATATCAAGTGGTATTGTTATCCACCCAAGCTCATTTATACCCGCCTTGCCGTAAAACCTGTTTATATTGCCTTTGAGAATCAAATCAGGTGAGTCTATCCTTTTCTTTGTTTCTGTAAAAAGCTGGTTATTGTTAAAATCGGAAAGGACAGCGTCTGTAATTTCAGAGTCAAGGTTTCCTGCAAGCGTTCCAGGCGCAGTAGCGGAAACGCCACCCACCTTTGAATCCTTATCATCAGTTGGTGATTTATCTACGAATGTGTCAATTTTTACTTTTGCTTTTATAGTCTTAGGACTTTCACCCAGTGAAACTGATGGTTTATAGCTGATTGAAGCACAACCAGTAATAGAAACTGCCAATGCTGATGCCACCAAAGCCAGCGCAATTTTTTTCATTCTTTTCCTCGATTCATTTTTTATTAGCAACATATACTTAAAATTATCAAATTTTGAATTCACTATTTTCGCCTTTATGTCTATAGGGGAATTGCGACCATGAGGTGCGAAAAGTCCCTATACACTTGTAGGGCCGACAGAATTTTTTATAGATCAAGATTAGCAGCCTGTAATCCGTATACAGCCATTTAGCTGTGTAATCAACAGAATATTCCCTTTTTGTTGCGTGGTTTGACCTCTCTCGCGCCTGTATTGTTCCTTACAAAGGACTGGCGCAATGGACAGGATTTTAACTGATTTAGAGATAGGACAGAAAATTAGAGAGTTGCGGCTTCAAGCTGGGCTCACTCAGGAGAGGCTTGCTGAACAGCTTGGTATTACCTTTCAGCAGGTTCAGAAGTATGAACGAGGTGTGACTAAAGTTAATCTTCTCAAGTTGCAACAACTGGCGGGTGT
>CAZNWF010000131.1:0-7634 GCA_964576485.1 uncultured Geobacter sp.
ATTGCTCGGTTTCCATAGGGCATTGGGTAGCAGCTCTTCGTCTGTTTGGCCGGGAAAAAGAACTTCAGGTGCTGTTCTCCCCCCAGGAAGACCTCTTCACGCGGTATGAAAAACAACAGTCGCTTAACAGTCGCCAGCGAGCGTCAAGGAAACGCCCATGATGGCATACCTGGTTGATGTGTGGGTGAATCTTGCCGGCCAGCAGGTAAAGGCCGGAGAGTTTGTCTCCGAGATGAATCCTGCCAATGGAAAGGGGAGGGGGGCTTTTCGCTATTCTGATCAGTACCTGGGTAACGTCGACGCGTATGCGCTTGATCCAGTATCTCTCCCCCTGGGGAAAAGCAGTATGACTGTTGATCACCCCGGCGTGTTCAGTGTCTTTCTGGACAGCCTGCCGGACGACTGGGGCAAGCGACTTCTGATCCGCAAGCACAACCTTCCGCGCGGTCGACAAAACTTCCCGGAACTGTTGATGGCTCTCGGTTCGTCCGGACTTGGTGCGCTTTCCTATGCGGCATCAAAGCAGCCAGTGCCACCAGCTCCCGAATCCTCAATCCTCACCCTTGACCGTCTGGTCTATGAAGCTGAACTGTTCGAGTCTGGCGCAACAAACAACGCAGATATAGCGCACCTTCTTTCCGCCGGCAGTTCCCCTGGGGGCGCTCGCCCCAAAGCCCTGGTTCATGATCCGGATCAGGGAAGGCACTACCTTGCCAAGTTTCCCAGCTCTAAGGATACTGTCGATGTTGTGCGGATCGAGGCGGCAACGATGGCACTCGCCGCCAGGGCGGGCCTGGTTGTCCCGCCCACCAGTTTGATTCAGTGCAGTGGGAAACCGGTTTTGCTTGTCGAAAGGTTTGATGTGACGGCCACCGGCCGCCGGCAGATGATCAGTATGCAGACCTTGTTGAAAGCCGAAGGGTACTATCAGTGCCGGTACAAGGATCTGCTCGGCATGGTCAGGATGGTCAGCGCAGATCCGGGCGCCGATAGCTCGCTGCTATTCCGGCAGATGGTGTTTAACGCCGTGATAGGCAATACGGACGATCATCTTAAGAATTTCTGGATGACCTGCGCGCCCCGCGAAGGATGGCGGCTATCGCCAGCTTTTGACCTGCTCCCCGATATTCGAGAGGCAAGGGAACATATTTTGTTCTTCGATCTGGGAGGATATCACCCGGGAAGAAAGGTCCTCGAAAAACTGGGGCGATCCTGGGGGGTATCAAAATCGGCCGACATCGTCGAAGAGGTCTATGGTGCCCTGCAACAGTGGAGAGATCTGTTTGCCCTCTTTGGTGTAAGCGATGCCGATTGCCACCGGTTTAGAGAGATTGATCAAAATTTGGGGTGAATTGCCATAATTTACAACGAAATTGCCTGATCCAGGCAGAACTCCACACACAGACCGCAAGACCACGGCAGCGCGGGGCAGTAGCAATCCGGTCTGCGCCTGTGCTACTATTCCCACCCATCATCTGAAGCTGTTTGGAGCCTCAAATGTCTGATCCAGCCACAACCGCTGCTGTCTCTGATTTCCTCCTGCGTTGGGAAGCCTCCGGCGCTGCTGAACGTGCCAATTACCAACTGTTTCTATCAGAACTGTGTGACCTGCTGGATCTGCCCCGTCCTGAACCAACCCGCCCTGATGACCGGGACAATGCCTACGTCTTTGAACGCTCTGTCACCTTCCGTCACGGCGACGGCAGCAGCAGCGTGGGCAGGATAGACCTGTATAAACGGGGCTGCTTTGTGCTTGAAGCCAAACAGGGCAGCGACCCGACTGCCGTCTGTGCGGTAAAAGAACCTGAACCGGGCTGGCTGACCTCCCGGCGCGGTACTGCGGTGCGGGGAACCAAAGGTTGGGATCTGGCCATGCTGAAGGCCAAGGGGCAGGCCGAACAGTACGCCCGTGCATTACCCCATGAAGAAGGCTGGCCGCCGTTTCTGATAGTTGTTGATGTGGGCCACGCCATTGAGCTGTACAGTGAATTTTCCTGCACCGGCAAGACCTACCTGCCGTTTCCTGATCCCCGTTCTTACCGCATTCAGTTGGCTGATCTGGCCAACGACCAGATTCAGGAGCGGTTGCGGCTGGCCTGGGCTGAACCCCACGCGCTTGATCCCTCAAAGCAGAGCGCCAAGGCCACCCGGCAGGTGGCAGACCGGCTGGCCAGCCTGGCAAAGGCGCTGGAACAGGCCGGACACAGCCCGGAAAAAGTGGGCAACTTCCTGAAACGCTGCCTGTTTACCCTGTTTAGTGAAGATATCGGCCTGATCCCCCACAACAGCTTTACTGATCTGCTGGAAAGCCTGAAGGGCAAGGCAGACACCTTTGCGCCAATGGCTGAATCGCTCTGGTCCACCATGAAAGAGGGCGGGTTCTCGCCGGTGCTGCGTGAAAAACTGCTGCGCTTTAACGGTGGCCTGTTTGAAGATGCCGAAGCGCTACCACTGAACGAAGAACTGCTTTCCCTGTTGATTCAGGCCGGTAAAGCTGATTGGCGTGATGTAGAACCTGCCATCTTCGGCACCCTGCTGGAACGTGCCCTTGACCCCCGTGAACGGCACAATCTGGGGGCCCACTACACCCCCCGTGACTATGTTGAACGGCTGGTGCTGCCCACGGTGATAGAACCGCTGCGTAACCAGTGGGATGCCGTGCTGGCTGCGGCAGTAACCCTTGATGCCCAGAACGATGGGTCAGGGGCAATCAGGCTGGTCAAGGAATTTCACCGCAAACTGTGCAGCCTGCGGATACTGGACCCGGCCTGCGGCAGCGGCAACTTTCTGTACGTTACCTTTGAACATCTGAAGCGGCTGGAGGGTGAGGTGCTGAACGCCCTGGAAGGTTTTGGCCTGCAGCAGAACGACCTTGAACTGGCCGGACTCACCGTTGATCCCCACCAACTGCTGGGGATTGAGATCAACCCCCGCGCCGCTGCCATTACCGATATGGTGCTCTGGATCGGTTATCTGCAATGGCACTTCCGCACCCGTGGTGAGGTGTTGCCGCCGGAACCGGTAATCAGAAAGTTCCGCAATATTGAGAACCGTGATGCCGTACTTGCCTATGACCGCGTGGAACCGCTGCTGGATGCACAGGGCAGACCGGTTACCCGCTGGGATGGCCGCACCTGCAAGACTCATCCGGTTACCGGCGAACAGGTGCCGGATGAAACCGCACAAACCCCGCTGCTGCGCTACCTGCAGCCCCGCAAGGCAGACTGGCCCGAGGCTGATTATGTAGTGGGCAACCCGCCCTTTATCGGTGCTGCTGCCATGCGCCGCGCCCTGGGTGATGGCTATGTAGAAGCGTTGCGGGCAGCATGGAAAGGTGTGCCGGATTCAGCCGATTTTGTGATGTACTGGTGGCAGCAGGCCGCAGAACTGACCAGAACCGGTAACCTGAAACGGTTTGGGTTTATAACCACCAACAGCATTAAACAGGCCTTTAACCGGCGGGTGATAGAGCAGCACCTTGCCGCCAAACCGGCGCTGTATCTGCCCTTTGCCATACCTGACCACCCCTGGGTTGATGCAGCCGACGGCGCAGCCGTGCGGATAGCCATGACCGTGGGCAGTCGGGCTGCAGAAGAGACAGAAGGGGTGTTAGCCACGGTTGTTGTTGAGCGGGAAGGCAGCGGTGAAGGGGTTGACGTTGAGTTGCAGAACAAACCGGGCAGGATTCATGCTGACTTGACAGTGGGAGCTGATGTGGCCGAGGTGGATGGATTGAAAGCCAATACAGCTGTTAGCCAACGTGGGTTCGAGTTGGGTGGTTCTGGCTTCATTGTGACCTTGACCGAGGCAGTAGCACTAGGGTTAGGGCGTGTTCCTGGCCTGGAGCGCTATGTTAGGCCTTACCGCAATGGACGCGACCTGACAGCCACGCCGCGCGGCGTGCTGGTGATCGACCTGTTCGGCCTAACCAGCGATGAACTGCGCAACCAGTATCCCGAGGTTTACCAATGGGTAGCTGAGCGGGTTAAACCGGAGCGTGAGCAAAATAGAGACCAAAATCTTCGTGACAATTGGTGGCTGCACAGACGGCTAAGAGAAGATCTCCGCAAGGCGCTGGTCGGTCTACCGCGCTACATTGCCACGGTAGAGACCGCCAAACACCGGGCCTTTGTGTTTCTGGATGCAGCCATCCTGCCGGACAATAAGTTGGTGGCAATTGCCAGCGATGACGCCTTTATGTTGGGTGTGCTTTCCAGTCGGTTGCATGGTGTCTGGGCGCTGGCAGCTGGTGGTTGGCTGGGTGTTGGCAATGATCCGGTATATGCAAAATCCCGTTGTTTTGAACCATTCCCCTTTCCAGCCGCCACCGACGACCAGAAACAGACCATCCGCCACCTGGCCGAGCAGCTTGATAGCCACCGCAAACGGCAGCAGGCTCTGCATCCTGACCTGACCCTGACCGGCATGTACAACGTGCTGGAGAAACTGCGGCAGGGGGTGGGTTTAACCCCCAAAGAAAAGGCCATCCACGAACAAGGGCTGGTTTCTGTCCTGAAACAGTTGCATGATGAGCTTGACGCTGCTGTGGCAGATGCCTACGGCTGGCCTGCCAACCTGCCGGATGAAGAAATACTGGAGCGGCTGGTTGCGTTAAATGCAGAACGGGCAGCGGAAGAGGCACAAGGGCTGGTGCGCTGGCTGCGGCCCGAGTATCAGCATCCGCAACAAACCCCTCACCCGGCCTGCGGCCACCCTCTCCCCAAGGGCGAGGGGCATCAGGACTTACTCCCTCTCCCTGAGGGAGAGGGTAGGGGTGAGGGGGTAGCTCCTACAGCCAAAGCTAAACCATCCTGGCCCAAGACCCTGCCAGAACAGGTACAGGCGGTTCGGGTTGCACTACAGGCCGCAGCCGGGCCGGTTACTGCCGAAACCATCGCCCGTCGCTTTGTGCGTGCCCGCACTGAAAAAGTGGCAGAACTGCTGATAACCCTGGTCGCCCTTGGACAGGCGCGGGAACTTGAACCGGGAAGCTATACGGTTTAACAGGGCTGAACGGAAGCAGGGCAAGGCACCGGCTATAGCGATTAAACAGAACTAAACCAAACACAGTCAGACTGTCTGTATCGAACATAAATCAGCATCTGAAGCGTATCTTTGCCGACAACGAATTGACGCGGGAGGCAACTGTTAAGCACTACTTAATAGTTCAAACCGAAGGCAACCGGGAGGTTCAGCGTGAGTTTGAGAAATATCGCTTGATTCAGGATCGGCGGTACGTTTCTGACTTTGACAGATTGCTTCAAATCAGTGGGCCGGATAAAGATGCTGATGGGGGCGATAACCAATAAGCCACTATAATGAAGCTGAACGCGTCAGCCTGAACACACAGAGGAGGTAGAACCAATGAAAATCCTGATCCAGTACTGTGCATCCTGAGGGCAACAACAGATGGCGGCAGGTCTTGCCGCTGAACTTGAGAAAAACCTGGAAGAGGTTGAAGTGGAAATTGAGCGTGGTCCCAAGCAGAGTGAGCTGGCGGTGCTGGTGGATGGCGAGCAGATTTTCTCCCGCCTGGAGCAGATGCGCTACCCGACGGTGCCGGAATTGATTGTGGCCTGCAGAAGCAGGCAGTAGATTTAAAAGGCCGGGATAGCCCCCGGCCTTTTTTGCTAGCAGGGCTACCCTAAAACCAAGGAGTCTTTATCAGATGTCATTCAATCATTTTGACAGCCGGGGCCAGGCGATTATGGTGGATATCAGCGCCAAACAGCCCACCCTGCGTACCGCCATTGCCCGCTCAACGGTGCGGATGCAGCCAGCTACGTTACGGCTGGTGGTGGACGGACAGCTGGCCAAGGGGGATCTGCTGGGGGTGGCGAGGCTGGCTGGCATTGCTGCTGCCAAAAAGACCCCTGACCTGATCCCCCTTGCCCATCCCCTGGCTCTGCATGCGGTGGGGATTGAGTTTTCCTGGGACAACGCTACCGGAACCATTGCGGTTGAGGCCACGGTGCGGGCCTTTGAACGGACCGGGGTAGAGATGGAGGCGATGGTGGCTGCCTCGGTGGCGGCACTGACGATCTATGACATGTGCAAAGGCCAGGACAAGGGGATTGCCATTACCGAGACCCTGCTGCTGTTTAAAGAAGGGGGCAAGAGCGGCACCTGGCAGCGGGAGAACAGCCCATGAAGGCGGCGGTCCTGACGGTCAGTGACAAAGGTTCCCGTGGCGAGCGGGAAGACGCCGGCGGCCCGTTGCTGCAACAGTGGCTGGCCGAGCAGGGGGTGGAAATCACCTGTAGCGGGATTGTGCCGGATGAGCTGGAGCAGATTGCAACAATCCTGCGGCAGTGGGCTGACCACGACCAGCCGGAGCTGATTCTGACCACCGGCGGCACTGGCGTTTCTCCACGGGATGTGACACCGGAGGCGACCATGCAGGTGCTGGACCGGTTGTTGCCTGGTTTTGGTGAGCTGATGCGGGCTGAAAGTCTGAAGATTACCCCAATGGCGATCCTTTCACGGGCTGTGGCCGGTATCCGTAACCAGAGCCTGATCATCAATCTGCCCGGCAGCCCCAGGGGGGCGATCGAAAATCTGGTTGCCGTCTGGGCAGCGGTACCCCACGCTGTTGCCAAAATAAGGGGCGACAGCGCTGACTGCGCCGGGATTGGACGACGACAATGAATTTTAAAAACAAATTGCCGCGAAAGAACGCAAGGAACGCAAAGTGGTGCAGGCTAGCAGGTTTGCAAAAGCACTTATGCGAAACAGTGTGGTAATTGATGTAATGACAATCTCCTTTCTTTTGTTTCTTTGTGCTCTTTTGCAACTATGGGATGTTTTTTGCTATGAAAAGTCTTTTTAACAACATAACCGGCGTGATCCTGGTGGGGGGTAAGAGTCTCCGCATGGGGCAGGACAAGGCCTTTCTGCCGGTTGAAGGGGTGCCGGTCATCGAGCGGATTATCCAGGCCCTGCAGTGCTGTTTCAGGCAGCTACTGCTGGTGGGGGATCGACCGGAACGGTTTGCACCGTACGGTCTGCCGGTGGTGCCGGACAGCTATCCCGGCAGCTCTCTGGGGGGGCTGTATACCGGTCTGCAGCATGCTGAAACTGACCGGGTATTTGTCACTTCCTGCGATATCCCTTTTCCTGATCCTGAACTGATCCGCCTGATCTGTGCTGAGTCTGATGCCTGTGATGTCGTGCTGCCTGCTTCAGCCAACGGACTGGAACCGCTCTTTGCCCTCTACCACAGATCCTGTCTAGCGGCCATGCAGGCTGCCCTTGAAGCGGGTAACTTTCGGATTACCGCGCTTCTGCAGCAGTTGCAGATCAAAACCATTGCTCCGGAACTGCTGGCCCGGATTGATTCTGATGGGAGAGCACTGCTCAACATGAATACTCCTGATGAGTATGCGGCCTGCAAGGGGCTGAAACCATGAAGAAACCTTCGGTTGTCTCCTTTGTAGCCCATTCCGGTACCGGCAAGACCACCCTGCTGGAACAGGTAATTCCAATCCTGAAAGCTCGGGGCTACCGGGTCGGGGCGATCAAGCATGATGCCCACCGCTTTGCAATCGATCATCCCGGCAAGGACAGCCACCGCCTGACCGCTGCCGGTGCCGACAGTATGCTGATCTGCTCCGGTGAGAAGCTGGCCCTGGTGC
>CAZNWF010000132.1:0-7568 GCA_964576485.1 uncultured Geobacter sp.
CTTCCTGTCACCGGGCAAGGCCGGAAAGCATAGAAATGAAGTTAACCAATATAGCCAACTCTTAACACGACGGCAACATCTTGTATATGGGGTGATCACCCCAGATCTGTGTCCCCCCCAGCTATTGCAGGCACTACAGATCAGCAACCTTATACCCCTGGGCAGGCGCCGCCTCCAGTCTGAACTTCTGCACCATGCTGGACAGCTTGTCCAACAGGCGCTCAAGCCCCTGGGCCGCTTCCGATGAGTGGGCAGCACTGTCGGCGTTTTTCTGGGTAACCTGATTGATCTGGTCAATGCCGTCAGCCTGTCTTGCGGCCTGTTTCCTGTTCAAACAGCCGGAATTGCTCCACCAACCGGGTCAGCAAGGCAGGCTGCTCCGCCAGCTGAAGTTCGCGGACCGCCTTCTCAAGTTCTGCTGCAGCAGCAGACAGGGCGCAGGCCCCCACATTACCGGCCGACCCTTTAATGGCATGGGCCTTGGCCCGCATCTGATCAGTGTCACCTGTTTCAGCAGCCTGCTGTAACAGCTTCAGATGTTCATCGGCACTGTCAAAAAACATGGTCACAAACTTCTGGATTAATGCCTCATTCCCCCCCAGGCGGGTTAACAGGGCCTGACGATCAAAAACCGGCTGCCGGGGCTGCTCTGGTGCTATCTCAACAGCGGAGGATGCAGCAGCATCAGAGACAGGCTGTTCCTGTTGAACCTGTCCTGTAATGAAACGTTCAATAACAGTCCGTAAGTTTTCTTCTTTAATTGGCTTGGCAATGTAGTCATCCATGCCTGAAGCGAGACACCGATCTTTATCCCCCTGCAACGCATAGGCGGTCATGGCTATGATCGGCAATGGTTGACGCTGATGAGACAGTTCATAGGAACGGATTTCACTGGTTGCCTCAAATCCATCCATAACCGGCATCTGGATATCCATAAAAACCAGATCAAAACAGCCCCCACGCACCTTGTCCAAGGCCTCCTGCCCATTTGTGGCCAGCTCCACCTGATGCCCCAGCTTCTCAAGCATGATCTTTGCCAGCTCACGGTTAATCTCAACATCATCAACCAGTAGAATCGTGCAACGACGCTGGGCCTCCCGCACCCGATGCCGCGTCACCGGGACGCTACCGGGCTGTTCCTTGCCATGCATGATCGCCTTCAAGGCATCGTACAGCTCACTGTGGATGACCGGCTTGGTCAGGTAGCCGTTGACCTTCAGCTGGCGGCAACGCTGGGCATCGCCCCGTTTACCGGCACTGGGCAGCAGCACCAGTTTCAGGTCATTGTAGCGGGCATCACTTCTGATCTGTTCTGCCAGCGCCCACCCGTCAACATCAGGCATCTGCACATCAGACAGCACCAGCTGTACCGGACGATCTGATAGGGCTGCAGCCAAGATCTGCAGCGCTTCTTCAGCACCTGATGCCGTAAGGACCTCCATCCCCCAGCGTTTAACAAATCCTTCCAGCAGATGGCGGTTAATGGCAACATCATCCACCACCAGCACAACGATACCATGCAGCGTATCAGCCTGTTGCGCTTCGTGCTGGACCTTTTCCTGTACCCCGCAACGGATGGTGAACCAGAAACTGCTGCCCTGGCCCACTGTGCTCTCCACACCGATCTCGCCCCCCATCAGTTGCACCAGGCGACGGCAGATCGCCAGCCCCAAACCAGTACCGCCGAACTTCTTGGTGGTGGAGATATCGGCCTGTTCAAAGGGAGCAAAGATCCGCTGCAGATGTTCAGGACTGATTCCGATACCGTTATCTTTCACCTCAAAACGAAGCAGAAAGTCGCCATCCGGCAGTTCCTGTTGTTGTGATACCAGCAGTTCAATTTCACCCTGTTCCGTAAATTTGACCGCATTGCCAGCCAGATTCAGCAGCACCTGCCGTAACCGCCCCGGATCTCCCAACAGGCTGTCCGGCACATCAGGGTCAACTTGAAAGACCAGTTCCAACCCTTTCTGGCCTGCCCGCACCGCCAAGGTACGCAGGGTCTGTCCCAGCATACTGCGCAACATAAAGGGAACCGTCTCTGTTTCCAGCTTCCCCATCTCAATCTTTGAAAAATCAAGAATATCATTAATGATATCCATCAGATTCCCGGCAGATATCTTGACTGATTTAAGGTAATCGTACTGCTGTGCATTCAATTCCGTATCCATCAATAACTCGGTCATCCCCAGAATACCGTTCATCGGTGTACGGATTTCATGACTCATATTGGCCAGAAATTCACTTTTAGCGCGACTGCTGGCCTCTGCCTGTTCCTTGGCAGCCCGCATTTCTTCACTGGACTGCATGAGCTGAATATTGACCGCTGCCAGCTGCCGGGCCAACAGAATACCACTGACCATAACCAGCAGAACAATACTGCTGCCCAGCCCCACCTGGATGTTTTTATAAAACTCACGCCGGGAGGAGAGTTCCTCCTTCAGCAGGCTGATCCGAGTATTGCTTTCATAATAGAGACGGTTGGCATTCTCGTTCAGACGGATAAACAGCGAGGGAACATGCTTGTAAAAAAGATTCAGCTCTTCTTCAATCTTCATCAACTGCAGCGCATTTGCTGATTCCCGGGCCTGTTCCCGTCTGGCCAGAAGCTGGGCCAGTTCATCAGCCTTTTCCCGCACCTTGTCCAGGTGGGGACCGATTTCAATCAGCTCAAGCATATTATGGGGGTCATCGGGACGGGGTGTGTAGGTGACCTGCTCGTTCAGATTATCAATGCCTTCGATATTCAGATCAATAGTCCGCTCAACCCGCCCACCATCTTTCAGAACCAACAGATCATGCTCCAGCTTGAGGGTTTTTTCTTTGATTCCAGCCCGCAAACGCCCCTGTTCCGAGGTGCTGACCGAGGCGACCATCCGGTTAAAGTCAAGCTCCATCCCTTTAATGTCGTCAACCAGTACTGCCCCGACAAACAGACGGACCTGCTCATTCTGGCCACGGTGTTCCAGCTCATCCAACAAGCGGCCAATGACGATGTTGACCGCTATCAGGGCAGTAAAGCCGATCAGAAACAGCCCCATCAGCAACAGCAGCAGGCGGCTGGCCCGAGAGGCAGAGCTGATCATGGCAACTGGTTGCATGGGGGCGAATTTCATGTCAGATCAGCGCCCGGCCTTTGAAACGGTGATAAAACCATAGCGGCGAAAAATCGCCTGCCCCTGAGGGCCTGCTGCGTACTCCATAAACTTGCGGGCCATGGCCTGATTCTTTGAAAAGGTCAGGAGCGTCAGTTGCAGTTCCTGCGGTGGGGCCACCGTGGGTGGCAGATCAAGCACATCAACACTGAGGGCGTTGTCAGGAAAGTAGCCGGTGGCACGCCAGCTCATGGTCAGATCTGCATCCCCACGCCGCATGGCTGCCATGATGGAACGGGAGTCAGGCAGCATCTGCACGACTTTTGCAGCCACCTTGGGGTACAGACCTGCCTGTGTCAGAATCCGGTGGGCTTCAACGCCAACACTGCCGCTCTCGCTACTGCCCAGCACCACTGCCAGATCCTTACGAAGCAGTTCTTTCAGGTCAGGTTTTACTTTTTTGGGGTTGCCCTTTTTAACCATCAACGCCATCTGGTTCATCCCGAGTACCTTGTAGTCCCCCAGCAATCCTTCCGGCTGATGCTTAAGTCTGAATACCGGCTCGCCCGGCAGATACAGATCCCCTTTCTGGCTCTTTTTGGCGCTTTGGTACAGATCTTCCGACCCACCCTGGGCAATGGCTATGCTGATCTTTTCCTGTTTTTCAAACTGACGGGCTATGTCAGTCATGGGACGTACCATGGTGATGCCGCAGTAGATCAGCAGATTGTTACCGGCCGGAGCTGCAAGCACCGGGCAGGCCAGGGCAAGCAACACTAACAGCAAGAAGGATGAAACAACACCGGTTCGTCTCGTCATGGAAACCTCCTCAATCACGTTACATTCAGCAATTCAAGTAGCGGATCCGCCTCTTCCTGCTGGTCTTTCAGGCGGTCGCGAATAGCAACAAACTGTTGCAGGTTATCCAGGAAAAGTTGCAGCAGGTGCGGATCAAAAAAGCTCCCCCGACCCTCTTCCATGATGGCAAGTATTTTTTCGATCGGGAAGGCTTTCTTGTAGGGGCGATCCGAGGCCAGCGCATCAAAGACATCGGTTATCATCACAATCCGGGCAAAGATATGGATCTCCTCCCCCTTCAGCCCTTTCGGGTAGCCGCTACCATCCCACTTTTCATGGTGCTGCAACGCCACCGTGCAGCCTGCTTCAAGGGAATGAAAACGCTCCCCCTCCGACAGTATCCGCCCACCGATGGTGGTATGCAGCTTCATGATCTGCATTTCGGTTTCATCCAGCTTACCCGGTTTCAGCAATATCCGGTCCGGGATGCCGATCTTGCCCACGTCATGCAGGGGAGATGCAAAGCGCAGCAGTTCCGCCTGTTCTTCCGGCAGACCTGCCAGCAGAGCCAGGGCCTTTGACATCTCGCTGATTCTGCGCGTGTGCATACCGGTTTCCATATCCCTGAATTCAGAGGCACGGCCCAGACGCAGACAGATCTCATATTCCGCTTCCTGGGAAAGAGCCAGGGCATCACGTAAATCAGCCGTTTTTTTGGAGACCTCCTCCTCAAGCATGGCATTCATATTACTGATGATATCGTGATATTTTTTACTCCGCACATGGTTCTGAACCCGCAACCGCAGCTCATCCGGGTTAAACGGTTTGGCAAGAAAATCATTGGCCCCCAGCCCCAGCACCTTGGTTACCTCCTGCTGGTCGGCCGTAACCACTATGACCGGAATATTCATCAGAGAAAAATTCAGTTTGATACGCTGCAGGGCTTCAAAACCATCCATAACCGGCATCTGTAGATCAAGCAGTACGATGTCGATACCTGGGGTGGATTCCAGCAGGTCAAGAGCTTCCTGACCATTACTAGCGGTGTAGATGCTGGTGGTAACACCTTCCAGCATAGCCTGGATAATCTGGAGGTTAAAATTATCATCATCAACAGCAAGGATCTTGACATCATTCAGCATCATACCCTCCTGCAACAAGCCAGACACAACAGCATGGGGGGCCAATCAACGTTGGCAGCAGACAAACAACAGATGGTAACTAGTATTCTATGGGGCTTAATACTAGCACCTATGACGAGACATGCAAATGGGTAGATCACCCTAGATGAAGTGAAGACAGATTATCAGAATTGCATTGAAGGGTAGTACAGAAACAGCAGAAATCTCTGTAGGACGAACAGATCATCATGACGCTGACAGCGGTACTCTGATCAGCACCTCAAGCCCTCCTTCCAAAAGATTGCTGGCGGTTACGGTGCCGCCATGATGTTTAATCGTTCCGGCGGTGATGGCCAGCCCGATACCGGTTCCGCCACTTTGACGATCCCGCGCCTCAGCCACTCTGAAAAATGGTTTAAAGATAGCTGCAAGAGCTTCTTCAGGCACCCCCGGCCCATGATCCCGCACCCGCAAACAGACCTGATCCGTACCATCCAACTCCAGACGCACCTCCACAGCGGTACCGGGAGCGGTATACCGAACGGCATTGCGGACTACATTTTCTACTGCCCGCCGCAACAGTTCATAATTCCCCCGTAACAAGGGCACCGGCACAGCAAGCAATTGCACAGCACGACCACTGCCTGCGGCCTCAAAATCTGCGTCATGCACTACCTCTGCGGTTAAGGCAGCAAGAT
Organism: uncultured Geobacter sp.; assembly: GCA_964576485.1. Lineage (GTDB taxonomy): Bacteria > Desulfobacterota > Desulfuromonadia > Geobacterales > Pseudopelobacteraceae > Trichlorobacter. Next base: position 5,713 of record CAZNWF010000132.1, read on the forward strand.
CAACCGGTTCCTTTTCCAGGGGCTTACCGCCACTTTCCAGCAGTGTCAGCGTCAGCAGCTCACTGATCATCTGATTCAGGCGATCTGATTCCTGTTCGATCCGGTCAAAGGCTGGAGCAGCTGATGCCGGGGCCTCTCGACGTGCCAGGCCAAGTGCCACATTCAGCCGGGCCAGCGGCGAGCGCAATTCGTGTGATATATCCCGTACCAGCTGTTTCTGAGCCGCCATCAGACCTTCAAGCTGTTCAGCCATCCGGTCAAAATCCCGCCCCAGATCAGATATCTCATCACCTTTCGCCTCAACGCCAAAACCAACCCGCGCAGACAGATCCCCCTCTGCCAACTGCTGGGCAGACCTGCGCAAACGCCGGATCGGTGCGGTCAGTCGCCAGGCCAGCAGGTAACAAACAGCTCCACCCACTACAAAATAGATTGCCAGCTGGGCAACCAGCGGAAAACTGAAAAAACCTCGTGGCGGGGGTTTATGATGCCCTCTTTCAAAAGGAAAAGGTGGAGGTTGTTGCGTTTCCGGCAGAGTCGGATCACCCATGGGGGGTGGCATCACCCGTTGACCTGCAAGACGTTGTTGTTCTTGGGGAAATGGCGGAAGTTCCGGCCTGGTCTTGATCGCGATCAGAAAAAAGACGCCACCAGACAATGCTACTGTTAGCCAGAACCAGAAGAACAGTTTGACAAAAAGTGATCGCATCAGGCTGCGTCCTCCAGCGCAGGACGCAGGTAGATATAGCCAACCCCGCGCACGCTTTTGAGTCGCTCGCCACCATTTTTTGCTGCCCCCAGCTTACGGCGGAGACTGCTGATATGGACATCAATGCTGCGGTCATAGGAGTTCAACTGTCGCCCCAGGGCCTGACTGCAGAGTTCTTCCCGGCTGACTACCCGCCCGGCCTGAGTGATCAGAACCTCCAGCACTGCAAATTCCACCGACGTAAGCGGCAATTCCTGACCAGCCTGCAACACGGCCCGACGGCCCGGGTCCAGCGTCAGGTCCCCCACAGTCAGCACCGCTTCCGGCACAGCATCACTCTTCTGTTGTGTGGCTGACCGTCTCTGGATGGCCCGGATACGGGCCACCAGCTCCCGTGGATTAAACGGCTTGGGCAGGTAGTCATCCGCCCCCAGTTCAAGCCCGACAATCCGGTCAACCTCTTCACCCCGTGCGGTCAGCATCACCACCGGCACTGCTGATCCAGCCCTTATTTTACGCAGCACCTCAAACCCGTTCAGGCCAGGCAGCATTACATCCAGCACCACTAAATCATAGTTCTCTGCACAGGCCAGGGCTGCCCCCTTGGCACCGTCGTGAACCGCCTCAATACAGAACCCCTCTGCACTTAGATACTCGTGTAACAAGGCACAGAGGCCATGATCGTCATCAATCACCAAAATCCGGCTGTTCTGCATCTGCTCCATCCTCCACACGATTTGCCTATTGGGGGCAGTATACGGCTCTCGCACAACTTAGTCTGTAAAGATTTGTAGGCAGAACCCTGCTTACAAAACTTTACCCAAACAGTGCCACACTTAACGAATATCCTGCCGTTTATATCCGATAGATAGAGTAACAACCCTTTTCACATCACACTTGAAGGAGGCCCGCCATGAGTAGTATCAGCAGCATCAGCAGCAGTATGAGCAGCCTGTTTGGCATTGATCAGCAAAAACGGAAACAGGACCTGTTTAACAAGGTGGACAGTGACGGCAACAGCAGCATCTCGCAGACAGAACTGACTGCACTGACGGACAAGATCTCGCAGGACAGCGGGAAGACCCTGGATGCATCATCCTAAAAACGGCAGTTAAACTGCCAAAAATGTTGTAACCTTCTGAATGCA
>CAZNWF010000133.1:0-7429 GCA_964576485.1 uncultured Geobacter sp.
TAATTGCAGTTGATCGCTATGCCGATGCACCGGCCATGCAGGTGGCCCACCGCAGCCAGGTGATCAGCATGCTGGATCGGGATGCCCTGCGTCGGGTGATTGAACAGGAACAGCCTGATCTGATAGTGCCGGAGATTGAAGCGATTGACACGGTCTTTCTGCTGGAGTTGGAGCAGGGGGGACAACGGGTGATTCCCACTGCCCGGGCTGCCAACCTGACCATGAACCGTGAAGGGATCCGCCGTCTGGCAGCGGAGGAGCTGGGCCTGCCCACCGCACCTTACGCCTTTGCCTCCAGCGCTGCAGAACTGCGGGCTGCTGCCGACAGGATCGGGTTTCCCTGCGTGGTCAAGCCGATCATGAGTTCATCCGGCAAGGGGCAGAGCGTGGTGAAAACCGCTGCTGAGGTGGACACCGCCTGGCAGTATGCCATGGATGGCGCCCGTGGTGCCTCGGACAGGGTTATCATTGAAGGCTTTATTGACTTTGATTATGAGATTACCCAGCTGACGGTCCGCCACGTTGGCGGCACCTCCTTCTGCCCGCCCATCGGCCATCTGCAGATCAAGGGGGATTACCACGAATCATGGCAGCCAATGGCCATGTCAGAGGCAGCCCTGGCTGAGGCGCGGCGTCAGGCGGAAATGGTTACCACCGCCCTGGGCGGTTATGGCATCTTCGGGGTAGAGCTGTTCATCAAAGGGGATACGGTGCTGTTCAGTGAGGTATCACCCCGCCCCCATGATACCGGCATGGTGACCATGATCTCTCAAAACTTAAGCCAGTTTGAACTGCATGTGCGGGCCATCCTGGGGCTGCCGGTGCCGGAGATCCTGAATCTGGCCCCATCTGCCAGCCATGTGATTCTGGCCACTGACAGCCAGGAGAATGTCCGGTTTGAAGGTGTGAGCGATGCCCTGAACATTCCCACTGCCAAGCTGCGCCTGTTTGGCAAGCCGGATACCCGGCCCGGCCGTCGGATGGGGGTTACCCTAACCCAGGGGGCAAGCACTGATGAGGCCAGAGGCCGTGCTGAGGCCAGTGCCCATTGCGTACGGATTGTGCCGCAAGGATAACCGACCTTGTATCTGCATCAAAAATTGAAAAGGAAACCAGCAATGAGTGAACTACCCAAATGTCCGTCCTGCAGTTCTGCCTACACCTACGAAGACGGAGAGAACTATATCTGTCCTGAATGTGCCCATGAATGGCCGATTGCAGCAGTAGAGGAGACGATCGTTGCGCGGGTGGTACGGGATGCCTTTGGCACAGAGCTTAAAGATGGCGATAGCGTGACCGTGATCAAGGACCTGAAGGTCAAGGGGGCCTCAGCACCGGTCAAGGTCGGCACCAAGGTCAGAAACATCAGGATTGTGGATGGCGATCATGACATCGACTGTAAGATTGACGGTTTCGGTTCCATGGGGTTGAAATCGGAGTTTGTGAAAAAGGCCTGAGACCGGCTCATGCTTACTGTAGTCTGGCTGCCTGATCGGCACAGATTCTGTGCTGATCAGACAGCTTCCCCAGATTCCCTCTCCCATCAGACCATAAATTCCTGCATCCGTTCACGCAGGGCTGCAACTGCCTCGGGTGATGGAGCACTGCCTCCCATCCCTTTCAGCCAGAACCGGTCAAAGATCCGTTTGTTTTTGGTTTCCGCCAGTATTTCCGCCGGAAAGAGTGAAAACAGGCTGAAGGTGTTCACCAGTGCTGACAGGACCCCTAACCGGTCAGGGCCGCTTGCCTCAAGGTAGAGGCTGCCCTCACATCTGGTTGAACGTTCAAGCTGGTAATCGTCCAGCACAATCGGTTCTGCCAACGCCTGTACAGTTGCGTTCGATTTACTGAGCGCCAGATAATCAATCGCATCAGCTGCCAGTACAGCAGCACCAAAATCAAGATCAAGACAAGACTGCCAGTTTCTGCCGATACCACGTGCTGCCTCAACCCTGGTGATGTTAACTTTACGCTGCGCCAGGCCATGACTGAGTCCACAGATCCAGCCCGGATCAAAACGACCTTGCAGAGCCAGTTGATAACGTCGCATCCCCAAGTATTTGAGCGTTGTTCCTGATGCAGGTAGTGGCAGCGTTGCCTCTTTTGTATGCATGATTCTCGCCTCTCTGCTGGTTTGACCGCACATCCGTGCAGCTGCTGGTGGTGTATTCATCAGACATGCCAACCTTGCGTGACATACGGCAGCAAAGTTGCATGAAGGCCAGCATTGAGAAGGAGACATCACTATGAAACGCGTCCAACCAGGCAGTATGGTTACCATCAGTTACATCGGCACCCTGGACAATGGCCGGATCATTGACAGCACCGAGGATAGCGGCCCCTTAACCTTCACCATCGGTAATGATCAGGTCTTTGTTGCACTGGAGCAGGCCATCATCGGCATGGCCAGTGGCGAGACAAAGAACATCCTGATCCCGGCGGCAGAGGCCTATGGACCACGACTTGATGAAAATATCATCAAGGTCAAGCGGGAGATGTTTCCTGCAGATCGGGAGCTGCGGATCGGGGAAAAACTACGGATTGAGTTTAACGGCGGCAGAGAACGGGTACTGATCATTCTTGACCAGAATGAGCAGGAGGTGACCCTGGATGGCAACCACCCCTTGGCCGGGCTTGATCTGACCTTTGCGCTGCGTCTGGATGGGGTGGAATAAGCTGAAACTCATGACGAAACCAGGAGGACAGCTACTATCCTTCCATCATCTGGCTGCCGCATCCCACCAGATAATGAAAGGTTTCTTCGCGACTGGTGATGAACCCGGGCATGGTATTGAGAAAGTCTTCAAGCCGGTTCAGGACGTCGCCATCATCGGTACCGAGCTGATCCATGGCCGCCCCCAGCATCGGCAGCACCTCGTACAGGTCGTCTCGATTGAAGGGGGAAGGATCAGGCAGGCCGGAGAATTTCGGCTCATCGCGGGTTTCCACATATTTACGATATTTGAATTTCAGATCAAATGCCTTGACGACCAACATATGCACCTCCGAGTAAAACCCCAAAATCATAGCACGCGGATCAAATCTGATCTGAGCTGCTTTCCGCTGATTATCCAGATAAAAAATGGTTTGTAATCAGTCTGTATCCGCCAAATCTGCGTTATCCGCGGTCTATTGTCATTGCTTTTACAGAAATCAATGACTGCCGCAACCGCCACTGCCACACCCGCCGCCACAACCCTTTTTGACGATATCCGATGGACGGGGCTTACCGCACAGCTGCAGTGACGCCTTGTCAATCTGCCAGACACCGCTAGCATCCTGACTACCGGTCAGTTCCTGTTTTTTTAGCATCATCAAAACCCTGGTTTCGGTTGTCTCCAGATACCCGGCTGCTTCTGCAATGGTGATGAATTCTGCTCCTGCTGTACACATGGCCATTCCTCCTCAGGCAGCTTTCAATAGCTCTGCTCCGTTCAGATAAATATTCACCAGCTCCCGGTCTTTCAGATCACGCTTGCGGCGCAACGCCTCAAGCCGTACGGCTGGCAGCAACAGTCCGGCATCATCACGGGACAGCACAATTCCCAGCTCCCGATAACGCTCGATCATACCACTGGCGCCGGAATGCTTGCCCACCACAATCTGACGCACCAACCCCACTTCAGCCGGATCAAACCCTTCATAATTGTGGGGATCTTTCAGCACACCATCGGCATGCAGGCCTGATTCATGGGCAAAAACCCGCTCTCCCACCACCGCCTTCCAGGAGGGAAGTTCCCTCCGGGAGGCCTTGGCCACCATCAGCGACAGTTCGCGGAAGCGGTGGGTATCAATACCCGTTTCGATTGAGCAGGCATGCTTCAGTCCCATTACCACCTCTTCCAGGGCCGCATTACCGGCCCGCTCCCCCAGGCCGTTTACGGTGGTGTTCACAAAACGGGCACCTGCCCGAATCCCGGCAATGGCGTTGGCGGTGGCCATACCCAGGTCATTGTGGGTGTGCACCTCGATCTCCACTTCAGGCACTGCAGCCCGCAGCCAGGCCACCTTGTCGTACATGCTAAAAGGGTCCATGATGCCAAGGGTATCGCAGAACCGGAAGCGATCCCCCCCCAGTTCACGGGTGATCTGCAGCAGTTCAACCAGAAAACCCAGATCTGCCCGGCTGGCATCTTCACCACCAACCGAGACATACAGATCATGCTGTTTGGCAAAGCCCAGTGCTACCTTCAGTTGCTCTTTGACTGCGGTGCGGTCCTTTTTCAGCTTGCGGCTGATCATCTGATCAGAGACCGAGAGCGAGATATCCACCGCCTTGATGCCGCAATCAATACTGGCCTGAATCTCCGGGATCAGCGCCCGGTTCCAGGTGATCAAACGGGCAGACAGCTCCATTTCCACCAGGGCACGGATGCTGTTCTGCTCATCCGCTCCCATGGCCGGAATGCCACATTCAATTTCCTGCACACCGACCAGATCCAGCAAGCGGGCAATGGCCAGTTTTTCCCGGCGGGAAAAGACCACACCGGCAGTCTGTTCGCCATCCCGCAGGGTGGTGTCGTCTATGATAACGGTATTTGTGTTAATCATGGCAAACCCCTTTGCTTAACCCATGCTGCCCATGCTGGCCAGCCCATAAATATGCTCCGCATGGTAAGCCGGCGGTTGACCGGCATACATCAGATCCACTTCACTGTTGACGGTAAACCCCCGGCTGGTCAGCAATTTTGAAGCGGTCCGGTTTGACGACGGCACATCCAGCAGCACCCTTCCGGTTCCCGGCAGCATCTGTTCAAGCAGCTGTTCAGCAATGCTGCTGTTTAACGCTCCAAACGGCCCTATCTGTTGACTGTTACCCAGACGCTGCAACACCAGAAAGCCTTCTTCTGCACCTACTGCAGTACCGTTGGCTGCGGCATAGGCCAACAGCTCATTGCGGGAGTCTCCCCAGCCCAGGTAGTCAATCTCCTGCCAATCGGGAAGCATCGCTACGGTCGGCTTCTGCTGCTGTTCGCTCTCGCCCAATCGCTCCCAGCGCCTGACCTGATCACACAACCGGAAACCGTTACGCTCATAGATCGGTCTACCGTAGGTTGAAGCGGTCAACCAGACCGTACTGGTGCCATTACCCTGCAAGACCTCCATGGCCTGCTTGAATAACGCAGTACCGATACCGCACCCCCGTACCCCAGAAGCCACCAGCAGGTTTCCGATCCAGCCTGATTTACCATACCGCACTGCCGTAACAAACCCCACCGGCCTTCCCTCTTTATGACAGACAAGGCAGCCATCCGGTGAACGTTCCAGCAAAAACGCCAGTTCACGACGGGTGCTGATCCAGCCTTCATCCTTGGCCAGGTCCAGAAAGGGATGAATATCATTAGGAGTAAAGGGGATGATCTGCATAGGAGCCTCTCAAAATCCAAGTACCAGCATAGCACGCTGATGACACGGATTTAGCGGATGTGCACAGATAAAACTTGATTAACAGTTATTCAAAATCAGCGAAAATCAGCCCGAATCAGATCTGATCCGCGTGCCATTATCATGGCCTTTCATCACAATAAGCCGATCGCATCGGCCCGACACTGCTTGCAATGCCGCATCTGGCTGATGATCTGTTCGTTGTTGTTGCGCACCTCTGCCAGCTGCTCTGCCGTCGGGGCCGGAATATGTGCCAGCTCTGCCTGGGGAATCAACGGCATCACGTTCATTACAAAGGCGCCCAAGCCTTTAATTCGCTCGGCTATTAACGGCACCTCTGCCTCGTTGATGCCGGGGATCAGCACGGTATTCACCTTGACCACCATCCCCAGCTCCACAGCCCGCTGTACCCCTTCGTACTGACTGGCCAGCAGGATTTCTGCCGCATCTTTGCCGCTGTAGCGCTTGCCGTGGTAGTAGATGTGGCGGTAGATCTGTGCTGCGGTCTCAGGATTGACCGCATTGATAGTGACCGTCAGGCTGTGTAGCCCCAGGGCATGCAGGCGATCCAGTGATTCCGGCAACAACAGGCCGTTGGTGCTCATACATTTGATCAGGCCTGGAAAGGCCTCACCCACCAGCTTGAAGGTCTCAAAGGTCTGCTGATTTGCCAACGGGTCGCCAGGTCCGGCAATCCCCACCACCCGCATGGTCGGCCCCAGAATCGGGGAGGCCATCACCTCACGCACCTTGTCCAGCGCCTCGGCCGGGGTCATCAGGCGGCTGGCAACACCAGGCCGTGATTCATTGGCACAGTCATGCTTGCGGGTGCAGTAGCCGCACTTGATATTGCAGGCCGGCGCCACTGCCAGATGCATCCGGCCGGTCTTGTGGTGATTTTGTTCAAAGCAGGGGTGCCCCTGAATCTTTTTCATCTGCTCACAGGTTGTTGCCATGATGTACACTCCTTTCAAAAAGAAACGGCGCCACGAAGATTCCTCTTCGCAGGCGCCGTTGCCTGGATGATTACTATGAGGCATAGAGCGTGCCAGTTTGCATTTATATTTAAAATCAGCAGGTTACCTATTTAGCCAGAATGGCCATGCTGTTTTTTTAATCACAATTCCTGGTCTGGAGCAGCCACAACGATGAAACGATCATCAAAATATTCTTCCAACACCGGCTTCACCTCCTGCCAGCGCATCCCGCCACCGCCACAGCCGGGTCGCGGAACGACCACAACGGCCCAGCCACACTGGTCTGCCAACTGCCGCAACTCTTCGGCGGAGCGTTTAATCAGACTGAGCTCCGGTAGAGAAAAGGGGGTCTCCTCTACCGGGAAGCTGACCAGGCCTAACAGGATCTCATGCACATGGTTACCGCGTACCTGCAGCAGTCTGCCCAATTGGCCGCGCAGCTCAGGAAAACGTTCTGCAGCCTGTTTAGCCACGCCCTTGCCCATGATGGCCCTGCCGTCCCGGGTTAGTGAACCATTGGTGGTAATGGCAATTATGGCCTGATCTTGATAGGACCAGATATCAACCTGCATCTCACGCATCGGAACACTCCTTGCTTATATATTTTTCATGATCCTGAACCTTGACCCATCAGAACTGAAAGAACATGCCCGTTCAGCCTTTATTGGCATGGCGATTGGCGACGCACTGGGGGCAACGGTTGAGTTTATGACCCCCCCGGAGATTGCTGCCAAATACGGCACCTTCAAAGAGATTGTGGGGGGGGGCTGGCTGCGTCTGAAGCCAGGCCAGGTTACTGATGATACTGAAATGGCTCTTTGCATTGCCCGTGCCGTTTCCAAAAATCAGGGATGGTCACGGGAAGCGATTGCCCAGCAGTTTGCAGCCTGGTTGAAGTCAAGGCCGGTGGATTGTGGCGATACCTGTCGTAAAGGAATCCGGGCCTTTATGTTGCATGGCACCCTTGAGATGCCGTACAATCAGTGGGATGGTGGCAATGGCGCTGCCATGCGGATGTTGCCTGCTGCCCTGCTGTCGTTGCCGGACACTGAGCTGATGAAAAAATA
>CAZNWF010000134.1:0-7218 GCA_964576485.1 uncultured Geobacter sp.
TAGCAGCCAATTTTTTGATGATAGCGCCCTGATCAAGTCCATATTCTGCACAGATAGCAGCCAGTGTCTTACGCCCTACTCCCTTGCCTTCAAACTGTAGCTGCACCAGGTCGGCGGTCCAGACCTGCAGCGCTGTCCCTTGTTTAGCAACAGCTGGCGCGACTGGCGTTGCAGGTTTTAACGCCTGCTGCACCGCAGGGGAAGCAGGCGCTTTCGTTGTTTCAGTTGAGTTTTTCCCTTCCAGCGGCTTCAGCAGCTTGTAGATCGCCGCCGGAGACTTGCCATTGTTCCGGGAAATATCCAGCAGCTTCTGGTCAGGTCCACTGACCTTGATCCCCTGTTTTTTCAGCTCAGCCAGGGCCATATCCAGATCAATATCCATTTTTTTCAGGAAGTTATTAAGCGGCAACAGCTCAGCATGGCTGATAACCGGTTCATCGTCCGGGCTCTTGACCCACGAATCCTTGATCCAGTCGTTCAGCTCAAGGACATAGCTGAGCGGCGGCGTTTTATAGATCCCCCCTACCGTACAGAAAACCGTGATCAGCGCGGCAATGGCCAGCTCCCACTTCAGGGCCACCGTCTTTTTGACCTTGTCCTGGAAGTAGCTGACCAGTGCCCTCCAGTTCAACCAGGTATGCCACAGACCTGCCAGGGCAAATAGCAGACTGGTGGTAATATGCATGTCACCCCATTGGGTTTTGCTGATCCCCCAAAAGCTCCAGTCCAGCCAGTAGGCAACGCGCCCCTGGGGAGTGATGAACAGGATGATTCCTGATATGGTCATAATCAGGAAGCTGAGTGCGGTCAGGAGCGAGATGAACCCCCGCAGATGCAGGCGCTTTGTTTGACCGTCACGCATCAGAGCATCCCCGCGATCTCTTCCGGTGTTGCCAGCTTACCGGAGAACAGCACCGTGCCGTCCTTCACCAGGGCCGGGGTGCTCATCACGCCGTACTTCATGATGGAGGGAATATCTTCTACCTTGACGATCTCTGCCTCTTTGCCTGAAATCTCAACCGCCTTCTTGACGTTTTCAAGCAGGTTCTTGCATTTGGCACAACCAGTTCCCAACACTTCAAGTTTCATTACATACTCTCCTTTTACAGAATCATGTTAAACAGATACCCGACAAAAACGATGGCCGTTGCCACAATGCCAAAGAAGGTAAGCAGCAATCGCCGTTTCAACACGTTACTTAAAATTATTGCCTCCGGCAGTGACAGAGCCGTGACCGCCATCATGAAAGCCAGCACCGTACCAATAGCCATCCCCTTGGCGGTCAGTGCCTTGACAATCGGAATTACCCCGGCTGCGTTACTGTACAGCGGCACCCCTAACGCAACCGCAATCGGCACGGCAAAGGGGTTATCACGCCCGGCCCATCTGGCCAGAAAATCCTGGGGCACATAGCCGTGGATAAAGGCCCCCAACCCCACCCCGACCACCACATAGGGCCAGATCTTTTTCAACAGGTCACGGGTATAGGCACGGGCATAGAGCAGCTTATCCCGGAAGCTCAACTCCTCAATCTCCTGCTGCCCCACCTGCATCTCCCAGACATAGTCCTGGACATATTTTTCCATCTTCAGCCTGCCGATTATAATCCCGGATACAATCGCCACCAGCAGGCCGGTGCCGATGTAGATCAGGGCGATCTTCCAGCCGAACATCCCCCAAAGCATGATCAGGGCCACCTCATTCACCATTGGCGAGGAGACCAGAAAGGAAAAGGTCACCCCCAACGGCACGCCGGATTCAACGAAGCCGATAAAGAGCGGCACTGCCGAACAGGAACAGAAGGGGGTCACGATCCCCAGTAGAGCGGCTATGATATTACCAATATATTCACGGTTATGGGAAAGGATCCGCTTGGTTCGTTCCGGCGGGAAGGAAGAGCGGATAATGGCCACCACAAAAATAATGGTGGTTAGCAGCAGAAAGATCTTGAGGGTGTCGTAGATGAAAAAGTTAAGGGCCTCACCGCCATGACTTCCCGGCGCAAGACCCAGCAGGCTAAACGTAACGTAATCGGCAAACTGCTTGATCATCCAAGACTCCAGTAGCATAGCAATCAGAAAGAGTATATGACTAAACAATCATATACTCTTTCTGATTACAGGAGTCAAGCTGTCAAAACTGTACGCCCACTGACACAACCGGGAAAGGGGTTCCGGGCTCTACCAGTGCCAGCAGGCGTACAACCGGTTACAACCTACTTCTTCTTGGTAGCAAACCGGCCTCCGCCGGTCAACATCGGGTCACCTTTGTAGCCCAGTGCCTTCCAGTCCATCCTCTTTGCGCCCATATGGCAATCACCACACTGCAGTGCATCCTCCTTGGGAGCCACCTGGTGCTGGGCCGAGATATAGGAAATAGTCTTCACGAACTGGTACTTTCCGCTGTAGGGCAGGCCTTCACCCTGAGCGCCGTCTTTCAGAGCCTTCTCCCAGTTGAAGTGAACCCAGAGGGACTGATACTGCTGGAACGTACTCAGGTACTTGTGGACGCTGTCCATCGGCTGGCTTCCCAGATGGGTCTTGTAGGGATAGATCTTGGCGGTTTTATCCTTGATGTTGCCAACCGGACCGGTCATGGTCAGCACTTTGGAAGGATCTTTGATCTTGTCTCCCACCATATAACGCTCGATCTGACCGTTGTACCAGGCGTAGGTGGGCATGAAGTTCATATTCCAGGTAAAGGAGCCTTTACGATTCTGGAAGGTTTCCTGGTCAAACTGTTCTTCCACTTTCAGATTTTTGCCCACATCAGACCAATACCAGGAGGTCTTGGTAGCCTGGGCACGGGAGAGCATCGGGATATGGCAGGTCTGGCAGGCCACCGAAGCGGCATGGGCATCCAGGATAGCCTTGTTTTTGGAGTTTTTGTGGGGGGCCTTGGTTCCGCTGTGGCAGTCGGTACAGTTCACCCGTGCGTCATAGTGGGCCATCTGACTGGAAGCACCTGAAATTTTATGGTCTTTGACCCTGTGACAGTCAACACAGAGCAGTCCGGCACCGCCTTTGTCCTTCTTGGCCATATGTACATCCAACTTACGGTCGGCAACCTCCATCTGCGAATCCAAACCTGCATGTTTGACGCCATCGCCACCGCCACCATAGAAATGGCAGAAACCGCAGTTCTTGAGGGTCGGCTTCTGGCCAACGCTCTTGGCTGCTTCAAGCAGATTGACCTTGCCGGTTGTGATCCCCTTCATGTCCACTTCACAGCCGACAGCAGAACGGTCATAGTTCTTTGCTGCATGGCAGACCAGGCAGTCAATCTTGCTCGTATCGTTGTGATCAAACTTGGTGCGGTTCCAGCCGTAGCCGGCATGGCATTTAAGACAGGATTCACGGGGCAAGCCATCTTTACCGGCAAAGATGGTGGTGCAGTAATTGTTGGTCATATTGGTTTTGCCGTAAAGTTTGCCGCTTTTTTCAAGACCTTTAACGTGGTTGGGAACACCCTTCAAATTCCAATGCTGGGTTTTGATAAAGTCATTTGCCTGCTTGTCGTGGCACTCAAGACATTTCTTGGTTACTTCCTGACCATCTTTGAATTGACCATCAATCATATCCTTGTGGTCAGTGGCTGCCACAGCTGCCACAGCAGAACAAAGCAACAGTCCTGCAAACATCGTCAACGGGTGAAACAGTTTCATGGGGGCCTCCTTGGGTAAAGTGTAGCGGCACCTGAAAGATCAAATCAGCTGCAACATACCGCATACAGATTAATACCCCATAATGAAAATTTTGCAATAAAACGCACAAAATTAACTGTCATACAGTTTGGATTAGTTGTTCTAAGCCATCATCATCCGGTGAACATTCCCAGATAATTATGTCACATTCACCTGTTGTGCAGCACCTCAATCCCTTTCCTGATCAGTTCCGGTGGCAGCTCTTCATATATTTCTCCACCACACTGCACCGTGCGGCAGCTGGTTTCAGAACCGGTCAGGCAACTGCAGGAGGGACAGGACGACTCACCGACCGTTGCAGTCAGCAACTCTTCCAGCATCAGACCATTGATCAGCACCAGGTTTGATTCACTGATCTGTTCCTCAGTCAGCAAGGTTTCCTGCAGTTCAATCACCACACCGCGCCCTGCATACTCAGCTATCACCTGTCTCAGGTTGGCACCGGTGTCGCCGCAACGGTCGCAGGTTACACCTGCCTTGTCATAGTGCCGCCATTCAATACGGATCGGTGCAGGGATGCGGGTTATCGAATCCCCCGGCTTGATACTGCCCGGTCTGATGACCTTGGCAAAGATCCCTTCCTTGGGCATGACGCAGTCACCGGCCTGATAAAAAATAGCGCAGCGGGTGTGGCATTCCTTGCCGATCTGGGTCACCTCAAGCAGGGTTGCACCGATCTGCAGGCGGCTGCCGATCGGCAGGGAGACCAGCTCAATCCCGCTGGTGGTGATGTTTTCGGCAAAGTCACCGGTGGTGACATCCAACCCCAGGGCCCGCATCTTGTTAATGCTTTCTAAAGCCAGCAGGCTGACCTGGCGATGCCAGCTTCCTGCATGGGCATCCCCCACAATGCCGTGATCCACCCGCAGCTCCACTGACGATACCGGCTTCTTGCGCTCACCCTTGTTTTCACTGATGCAGACAGCAACCACCTCTGCCATATCGTTACCCTCCTACCTGGGCCATACTGAAGTTACTATGTTCATACTCGCCACACCTGATACCGTGCCCCTCCGGCTTTGAGGCAACAATCCGCTGCAAGGCAGTGCAGAGAGCCTTGCAATCAGGCGGCCTCAAAAATGGCAGCAGATCAGTTTTTTCATCACTGAACAGACAACCCTTGGCCTGTCCTCTGGCGGTAACCCGGATTCGATTACAGTCAACACAGAAATGACTGGACACCGCAGTGATGATACCGATACTTCCGGTTGCTCCAGGTAGACGAAAATCCTGGGATGGACCACTGAACGCCCCTTTGTCAATCGGTTCCAGCATGTACTGCTGGCTGATCCGCTGCAGCACCTCTTCGCCTGAAAAGCACAACCGCTGCCAGCCGTCCTCCCTGACCACCGGCATATATTCAATAAACCGCACCGAACAGCCCCTGTCACGGGTCAGCTCAGCAAAATCAATAATTTCAACATCATTGATCCCCCGCATGATCACGGCATTAATCTTGGGGGGTGGAAAACCAGCCGACACCGCCGCGTCCAGACCGGCCAGCACCTTGTTAAGATTACCGCCACGGGTGATCTCCTTGAAGGTCCGGGGATTGAGGGAATCCAGGCTGACATTCAGACGTTGTACACCGGCCCGGTACAGGTCAACAGCCATCTCTTCCAGCAGCAGACCATTGGTGGTCAGGGCCAGGTGACGCAGACCTGGAATGGCTGACAGCCTTGCCAGAAAATCAACCAGACCTGCCCGCAGGGTCGGTTCGCCGCCGGTAATCCTGATCTTCTCGATCCCCAGCCGTACCGCACACTCGGCAATCATCAGCAGCTCTTCAAAGGAGAGAATCCCGCTGTGGCCAACATCGGGCACCCCTTCCGCTGGCATACAGTAGAAACAACGCAGGTTGCAGCGGTCGGTCACTGACAGACGCAGGTAGTTGATCCTGCGGTTGTAGGTATCGGTTAATCCCATGGGCTCACCGACTGCATGCCCACCGTCGTATCCAGTACCAGCACCGTCACCGTATCACCGGCGTGGTAGCTGCTCTCCGGCGCCAGCAAGGCCAGTCCTGACGCCTGGGTCAACGAGCTGATCCGCCCGGAACTCTGGTTGCCGGTAAGGGAGACCTCCCACCCGTCTGCTGCTCTGGCAAGCACGGCTCCCACAAAATGAGGGCGGGAACCCTTGTTGCGTGCTGGCTCGGTCAACACCGCCTGCACAGAAGGACGGTAGATGTTTTGCCTGCCCATCGCCTGCAACAGCATCGGCCTGACAAACAGTTCAAAAATCACCATGGCGGCCACCGGATTGCCAGGCAGCGAAAAGAGCGGTTTTCCCTGCAGCAGCCCCATACCAAACGGCTTGCCCGGCTTGATATTGACCCCGTCAAACAGCATGCTGCCACCCAGTTCCAGCAGGGCCGGTTTGACGTAGTCGTGGTCACCTGCCGAGGCGCCGCCGGTCACCAGCACCAGATCAGCCGAGAGACAATCCTGTACTCGTTCAGAGATAGCAGCCAAGGTGTCTGCAGCGATTCCCATCAGCAGCGGTTCGGCACCGGCCTCCCGCAGCTGGGCTGCCAAGGCATTGCTGTTGCTGTTGATGATCATTCCCGGCCTGCGCTCTGAACCCGGCTCCAGCAGTTCATCGCCGGTGGCAAGAATCGCCACCCGCACGGGGGTAGTAACCGGCACTGAACCGAGATTCATGGCTGACAGCAGCGCTATTTCCTGAAAGCGCAGTACCGTACCTGCCGTAACCGCCCGCTGGTCCTGCTGCAGATCCTCACCAGCCCGCCGGATATTGTCGCCTGTGGAAAATGGTTTCGTAAACTGCAGCAGACCATCGGTTACCTGAAGATTTTCCAGCGGCACCACCGTGTCGCAACCGGGGGGGATCGGCGCACCGGTCATGATCCTGATGGCGGTACCCGGAGCAACCGTTTCCTGTCCAGCTTGACCTGCTGGCAGAAACCCCTCTGCCCGCAGCTCCTGCTGTCCGGCAACTGCCGCGCAGAAGGCGTAGCCATCCATGGCCGAGTAATCACAGGGCGGGAGGTCAAACCGGGCAAACTGGTCTTCTGCAACAACCCGGCCCAGTGCATTCAGCAGTGGCAGACGGCAGACAGTAGCTTGCAGGCAATGCTCCATCACTAGCTGAAAGGCCTGCTTGACAGAGGTCAGCGGCTTCGTGCCCTGCTTCTTTTTTGACAGCTCGGTTGCCAGACTGTTCTGCATGACCCGCTCCTCAATAAACTCCACGACAGCAGCAGGGTTGTTCAAATCCAGTAGCGGCACATCCAGCGCAAGCTGGCAGTCGCTGGCCACTGCCAGCAGGGTTGGATCATGGTGTGCGCCACGGCAGATCAGCTCTCTGCCCAGCGCTGCACGATGCAGCTCTATCTTGGGCAGGCAGCTCTGCTTGAACCCTTCGGTCAGGATGATATCCAGATCAGTGCCGCAGATTGCCAGTAACTCCTCAACGGTTGGGGCCTGGTGATGCTGACGCACCAGGGCCAGCTTCTCACCGGAGCAGATCAGCATACTGTCGGCACCGGCAGC
>CAZNWF010000135.1:0-4509 GCA_964576485.1 uncultured Geobacter sp.
ATCCGGAAGATGACCAGCCGTTGGGGCAGTTTTTCTTCTGCGGGGCGCATTACCCTTAATCTCGAACTGATCAAAGCGCCCAAGGAGTGTATTGATTACGTCATCATCCACGAGCTCTGTCATTTTAAGATCAAAAATCATGGCCCCAAATTTTGGAAATTGCTGCGCCGTCTGATGCCCGACTTTGAAGAACGGAGAAAGAAACTTAACCTTTTAAACTGATTCGCCGCTTGCTTAGACCATATCTCCATACGTTTCTTCGTAGATGTCTCTGATCAGCTTTCCATTGTACGTCCAGTGAGGACCAGGCGCTACACTGTATTCAAGCCCCAATACTTGACGTGTTGCTGCCGTCAGCGACATCTCTTCGTCACCGAATTTTACTTTTTTAGGGCCAATAACCGTGACGATAACATCGTCCTTGACTGAGTTCAGCTCAGCCCCCATCGGGATGCCCATCTCTTCAAAATTCAAATTTGGCCGCCGTGCCTGCATTTGCTCGGCTGCAATCAATGACTGCTGATCCAACTGATTAGGTTGCTGGATAATCTCTTGCGTATTTTCCTCAACATGCAGCAGCTTGAGGATGACTATGGCCTGTTCGGGGTCTATCCGAAAAAACTCCCTCTTGGGGTTTATCTGATTTGGTGCAAACGCAGTATGTAATGCACGCTCAACCTCTACCGAGTTTTCGACTCGGCAGGCAAATTCAATGGTAAAGGGAACAGGCACGCCGGTTGTATAAAGCTGCGCAATGCGGGTATTGGCATCTTCTTGGCTGGTGCGACCTATTTTTACAAGTCCCGGCATGGCCGGGTTGGTGAGCACATATACAATTTCCACTCGTTCCCCCTTCAAGACGACATCGCTTTACGCACCAAGCTTGGCAGCTTCAACGCGATTTGATAATAATAATCCTCAACATTTCAGGATAATGATTGTTTTACCACCCACCATTGCCGCAGATAGCGTGATCCGCTTGGAGGATTGAGTGATCAAAATGCATTACTCGCGAAATATCAAGCTTATTTTATCGATGATTGCCATCGCTGCTCTGCTGTCCAGTTGTGCCACAACATCCGGTTCGTCATCCTCTGAGTGGAGCGCCAAAAGTGTAGGTCAAGGTATTCAGGTTGGTGCTGCCGGTTCTTCCGGTAATCCTCTGTCAGGCATTGTTTGGGGGTTCGGCTTTCTGGTGGAACAGATCGGTGGAGCAATCGAGTCGGCTCCCCCGCAACCGGAGCAGATAGAAGACATACCGTGATTAGAAAAGCCCCCTTTAATAATCAGGGGGCGCTGTTTGTTACTCATGGATTTGCGTTGTCTTACATCAGTTCTTAATATCGATTTTAAGACTCTAGGGTTAGAGGCCAATCTTTTCTTTTAAGTCTTCTGCAAAGCCGTGAACAAGCTGCTCTGTTTTCTTTCCGTAGGTAGGACTAGCGGTATTATCGTCTTCTTGAATGGCAATAACTTTACCATCGGCAGGTCGTTTTACCTTAACAGCAACTTTAGCGTAATTTATGCGACCGACAAACGGTGTTCCAATATTGTACTGCAGCACATCACCTGTAATTAACAAGCCAAAATTCTTAGCCGAAGGATCATTCTCTGAAGCAATAATGGGACAGCCCCCAAAAACTTCGCTGTAAGCCTTAGAGGCAATTGCACCTGAACCATCACAATTGGTTTCGACTCCAGTTTTGCAGTCATTAAATTGAACTACAGCAATATTAACCCCTTTTGTAACCGGTTCGCTTACCTTCACGCTTGATGCGCAACCTACGAGGCCTATACAGGCTAACATCACTAACAACAGACTCTTCATGCTTCCTCCCAACATTTTTTATGGTGCTGCACTAGTTTGTAAACCGCTGATCTTCTTTTCAATAAAGTGAGTGAGTTCATGCTGTCTATTTGGAATATATAGAATTGCATGTTTTTTAGCCATGCAGTGAGGCGGTAGTCATAAAGTGCCTAACATTTACGAGATAACCGGTTAGCTACCTGAAGAGGTCCTTCTTCAATTTGCCCTCTTTAAAAGGGTCATTTAATATTTTTAACTGCTGAAAGCTTGTGTGTCAATCCGAAATGGATGCCCGGCAGGAGGATGTTTTGAATCTGTTTTGTTTCTTATTTGAGGACAGGTAACGGTATATAATAACTGAAGTTCCTTGGGCATATTGGCGATATCAGTATTCAAGTCCTGTTTGTATTTGTGGACAGATATTAGACATTCCTGCCATAGCCTGTATCCCTGTTCGACTCGGACAGAAAAAGAGACAGGACAGAAAAAGAGCAGTTGACTAAGGCCATGGGCGCAGTGAAAATAAAGCTAGGTGATTTTAAGGCCACCTTTGGCAGTTTGCTGGATGCGGAAGAGAAGGGAAGTCATGTTATCCGCCCGGCGTGGCGGCCGTCAGGTGTTCGGAACGTAGGAGTGGAGTGAGCATGGACCCGTTAATGATGATCCAAATCCTTGTGCTTATTGTAAGCGCCATCATTCTGGTGAGCCTCTATTGGCAGGACCGGAAAAAGCCCAAGAAGAGGTAGGGCGGTGATCACTGAAAAGCCATAGCTATCTGCTGACAGTATGTTTCATATATAAAGTGGTTGACCGGCAATAGTTAAGTGCTACTCAACAACTGGGGTGGGTAAGAAAATGGCCATACGCCGCTTATCAATGTGTCTGCTATTGGCGGGCAGGACACGATCTAGCCATCCATGATGGCGATACTGGCTGGCATAGCTGGCAGAATAAAGGTAACTGATGTCTGATTGGTTTACTTCAAACAAGTTTAAACGATGGGATCCTGAAAAAAGAGGAAGAAGTCTTTCCAGTGATAGTTCAAGTAGAATTGTTGGTCTCATTCTTTTGTTTATTGCGGTCTTAGCTTTTTTTATCTTCCAAGATATATTTACACTCCAGACTAAAACCGCTTTGCAGCAAGGAAACGCGCAGCAGCAATCAAACCGCCTTGTTTCCCCGGAGCAGGCTAACGAAATTATTGCATTAGCCCAAAATCAAGCCACTGAATCTGCTCAGCAAATAGCGCCACCTGAATCTAATCAAACGCCTGAAGCAGTTTTTCGTTCGGTTTCTCCATCTATTGTCGTTATTCGTGCCAATGGAAGACAGGGAAGCGGAGTAGTTGTTGGTCAAGGAATGGTCGTAACCAATAGGCATGTAGTACAGGGTAGTGGGCAGTGTTATGTTCTTATTGGTGGGCAGCGGTTACCTGCATCTGTGCATTATGCCGATCCAGATAATGATCTATGTGCCTTGTATGTCCCAGGCCTAAACGCGCCAGCAGTTCAAATAGTATCTTACAAGACTTTACGGGTTGGACAAAGAGTATATGCGGTTGGTGCCCCGCAAGGACTCGATCTTACCATTTCAGATGGTTTAGTTTCTGGTATCAGGGCCAACGGGGGGATGTTTCCTGTTATTCAAACAAACACACCCATATCTCCCGGTTCAAGTGGAGGCGGCCTCTTTGATACCTCAGGGCAGCTTATTGGGATAACAACAGCTTCACTACTTGGGGGTCAGCAACTTAACATTGCTCTGGTGGCTGACCTTATCCCTTTGCTGCCTTCAAGAAGTGTTAATATTGCGCAACTTGGCCCTGCTACCAATCCAACAACTGCTAAAGATCTGACTGATAAGCCCTGGCTGGATAGATTGGCAAAGGCAAAAGAGGAGATGAACCAACGAGAAGCGGACTGGAGAAGTTGTACCTCTACTGCCAATGCCTTGGTTGCTAATCTTAACGCTCTGCAGGCCCAGATGAATAACCTGTTGGCTGCTCGGAGGACTGCTGAATATAATGCTCTGGTACCTGAACATAACCGGCAGGCAGGGAATATTCGGGCTATGAACATTGAATGCAACGAGAAGCACAGCAACTATGTTTCACAAGTCAATTTCCATAACGATATCGCGAGGCAGTACAACAGCAGATGAAAATTTAGATCTGGATAATAAGTGCTTTGGGGTAGTTAACTCCTTCTGAAAATACTTCACTCGATCCTTAAAATCAAACCACCTGAGATTCGGCACTTGGCCGTGAACTGGAAGCAAACATGCTATTCCAAACAGCTCTAATGACCACCTTGGGACTTATCGCACTGGTTGTTATAATCTTTGATGCCATTTCGATACGTCGAAAAGGCAGAAAGGCAAAATAATGGATCCATTTTATCTAATGATGGGCCTGTTTTCTGTCTTGGTGGCGGCTGCTGTCTTGATTCCGTCAGATGGTGACGACAAACCCTACAGAAAAAATCGGAACAGGCTGGTACGCAACCCATGAACTGGTTTCTGTTTGGTGCAGCAACTGGCGCAGCAATGTCAAAAGATCCTCATGCGAGCGAGCGTATGCTTGACGGCCTAATTTACGCCGTCTGCTATCTGCTGCCCTTAATGCCGATGCTGTTTGCCGGATCTGAAAAACGGGCCTATGTGGCAATACAGGAACAGCTCTGGGCCAAGGTAAACATGGCATG
>CAZNWF010000135.1:4609-7102 GCA_964576485.1 uncultured Geobacter sp.
TTTCTCAGAGCTCGCTTCACTGCCGTAGCCGTCCACTGTCCGCCTCGGACAGTATAAATTCGCATATTATTAAGCTCTCTGGCTGTCGAACCCAGACTATGGCCATTCGCCCTTAATTGACTAATAGTGGGTAGGACGCTTGTCAAATAGGCCACGCTTTTATGTTGTCTGACAACAACAGATGCTTGCCTCATCATGTCAGTAATATGCGTTCCCCTGGCGCCACCAAGAACGACACCTTTTGTCTTTGCCGCAGCAAGGGCCTCCTTGGTCCTCCGACTGATCATATCCCGTTCATGCTCAGCAATAGCCGCCAGAATATGAATGGTCAATCGGGTGGCATAGGGGTTGTCGCAGGCCACGAAATCGATGCCAGCATCCATAAGGTTGGCAATGAAGGCAACATTACGTGATAAACGATCAAGTTTGGCTATGATGAGTGTTGCTCTGGAAACCTGGCAACGGCTGATAGCATTATGAAGCTCTGGACGATCATTTCGCTTGCCGCTTTCTACCTCGACAAACTCCCCAAGTAGTTCTCCCCCTTGAATGGCGAGATAACTACTGATCGCTTGTCGCTGGGCATTGATACCGTGCCCATGCTCTCCCTGCTTGTCAGTAGATACCCTCAGATATGATATATAACGCTTCATATGTTACTCCGTATCACTTCTGTCAACGGGCGTTGACTCAAATGACATGCCTGAGGTTGGTGAGGAGCTGACTAATAGAGAGGAGCATTAAGGTCCTCTGCTGGCTGAAGTAAATTGATTGCTTTGGCAAGAGCGATGTCCAACATGATCACTTCTTGGGCGTCAAGGTAGGCTTCATGCTTTTTGTGACCAAACTCTTCGATGCTTATGTGCAAAGAATAAACGCTTTTTTGCTGCCGAGCCGCAAACTTAAGAGTAAAATCGCCTCGAAAGTCTTCTTGAAACAACGATTTATCCAAATGGATCTTCATGCCGTCCTTTGATGAGCGCTTCCAGTAGCATTGCATGTAATATTGGGTGGTTGCTTTGATGAATGCCAGGTCAGTAAGGTCGTTACATATGCTGTAATCCCAAAAATCGGCTCTTACCTCAACGTTGCGCACAAACCGAGTCTTGCGTCTGTTGGCTGCATCATTGTATTCGTGTTGGATTGCATCGGCCATGGCATAGATATGAATACCCTTATACTTGAAATCAACCATGTAGCTCCACCTCATTCCAAAGTTTCTGCAGATAGGATGCCGATGTTTTGACCTTACGTTCCTTTGCCAGATACCGTGAAAGGCCACGAAATCCGATACCGTTGGATCTCAGCTCTTTCACTTCTCCCCAGTAGGCAAGAATCTGTTTTCTTTTGATTGGTGACCGGCCACGTTGAATAAATTCAGCTGCTTTTGCACTTCGCAGGCTCGTAAAATCCTCATATTGCTCAGCCCCTGCCACCCGGTAGCCTTTGCCACGCACCGTGTCCCAGCCGTTTTTCCTGCCTGCAAGAATGAAGGCGCAATATTTTGCTGTCTTCCCAGGCAGTTTTGGGTGCTCATCCTTCAATTGGAACGATTTCTTCACCGCATCCTGAAAAATCTCAATAATACGATCCTCTGGCAATGATGCCACCCATGACAAAACACTTTTGCGTTCTTTGCCAGTGAGGCCAGTAATCGGATTCAGCAAATCATCCATCATCAACCCCTTGTATACGTTAGCGTTTCCGACATCCTGAAGTGAGACGCTTCCAGTGAGGCTTGCTGCAGCGCCTGTTCATGGGTCAGACCATGCATCACACATTCTCGGTATCGCTCTTGGACAAAGCAATGCTTCAACCCATGCGATCCTCGGCCAGTGGCATGCTGTCCAGTTGCTAATGCAGCCGTATTGATCGCCTTTACGTACTCTCTGTAACTACTTTCCAGCTTTCCGTACATACTCAGATATTTTTCAAGTCGGTTGTAGGTCGCCACTGAGACAAAATGCTCGGTTTCTTTTCCGCCTTTTTCAACAGTTGCTACTATACCAACATTCTTGCCTGTTACAGGGTCGGCACCAATACCGCGGAGCCCAGCTGAGGTAAGCGGATTTTCCAGTTTTCTGCTCGACGGGGCACCAACGCCCTCGGTTCGCATTCCCCCTTCATACTGCAGGCAAGCTTGGAGCTGAAATGTGTGATTCGGAAGCCTTGCGATCAATCTTAGAGGATCGGGAAAAGCTCGGTTACCAAACACTCTGCTAGATTTGGGAAGTAGTTGTTTGCATTTTGCGTAATAGGCCATTCGAATTTCCTCAACATCTAATGGGTCAACATCAATTTTGCGCCATTTGGCGTAATTGTTTATGGCATATGCAAGTTTGCCCAATGCTGACAACACCGTTTCGAGCGTTTGACGAGATTTGCAATTTTCGACGTAATAATCGAGCTTGCGCTGTAAGTACTCGTTCATTTGTGTGGCCACATCTTCGGCTTCCAGTATGGAACTGACTCCATTTCCGATCATAAATTCGG
>CAZNWF010000136.1:0-7050 GCA_964576485.1 uncultured Geobacter sp.
TTTTTCAGCAGCGGGTGCGGGTATTTCAGAATCGGCTGAACCGCCATTACAGCTCCACCGGCGTAACGATCCGCACACTGATTTCAACCTGCAATTCCTGTTTCAGACCATTAAGCAACTGCTCCACCGCCTCCGGCGCGAGATCATCCGGCAGGGTTGCCTCCAGCAGCATGATGTAGACCGGCTCCTGCCCGGTTCCAGCCAGCTTGGTCTGCAGATCCATGATGTTGATCTGCCGTGCTGCCAGGGTACTGGTTACCCGGTAGACAATCCCGGGCTGATCAGCGCCGTAGACCGTGATCTGGCAGATTTCACCGGGTGTTTCCTTACGATCCTCTTCACCCAGCGGCAGATGACGCACCGAAAGGGTCATGGCCATCCGCTCACAAACCGGTTTCAGTTCTTCAATCAGCAGGAGCTTGGTGAACGGCTTTTTATGGGAAATAATCAGGATCATGGCGAATTCGCCGGCCAGCATGGCGCAACTGGAATCGGCGATATTACAGCCCAGCTTGTAGAGTGCTTCAGTAACTCCGGCAACAATGCCGGGGCGGTCAGCACCAACTACTGAAACAGCATAATGGGTCAGTTCACGATGGGGCATGACATACTCCCGCCTGATGTAGAGTGGGTAATGGCTGCAGTGGACTGGTTACCATTATTACAATTATGCTGCAATTGTTTTTGACGATTGACAAACCGGCAGCCCGCTCTTTAGACTGACCGCTCCCATGAATAAAGAACAGATCAAACAACGGATGAAGGCCATTCTCGCTCTGGACAGTCACCCCGGCCATATTGCCGCCGGTTTTGCCGTTGGCGTATTTATCAGCATCACCCCGTTTTTCGGCATCCATACCCCGCTGGCCATTGCAGCAGCCTTTCTGTTCCGCCTCAACAAACTGACGACGATTACCGGTGCCTGGGTTAATACTCCGCTGACCGTTGTGCCGGTTCTGGCCGCCAGCTACAAGTTTGGCGAATGGCTGCTCAACATCCCGCCCCGACCGTTTCATCTGGCTGAACTCAGTTGGACAGCACTTAAGCCCTACGCCAAGGCCGTACTGCTGGGTAGTTCCATCATCGGCCTGACTGCAGCATTCCTCTCTTATTTTCTCTGCTATTGGCTGGTGGTGCGCTTCCGCCGCAAAGACCCCGGCCTGGCAGAACTGACCCACGAATCGATCATTGCTGGTGAGGACCTTGAACTTGAAGCAAAGCAGGTAAAGTATGACCCGTGAGCGGATAATTGAGCGAGTACGCAAACTGTTGGCCCTTTCAAACAGCAGTAACGAGCATGAAGCCGCCCTGGCAGCCGCCCATGCCCAACGCCTGCTGGCTGAACACAACCTTGCCATGTCTGAACTGGAGGTGCAGGAAGAGGGGGCCGATGAAGTAGAGCTGGTGGTGGCCAAGACCGTCCCCAAATGGCTTTCTTCTCTGTTTGCCACCGTGGCCAATGCCTTTGACTGTTTTCCGATTGTTACCACCAACCAGGAGAACAGCCGGTTGCGCTTCATCGGGGTGGGTGAAGACCCCGGTGTAGCTGCCTGCACCCTGCAGTTTCTGATCAAGGAATTACGCAGGCTGGCCTCTGGCTATCTCAGCAGTCTGGAGCTGCGTGATGACAAGCTGCATCCCACTGATCGTCAGCGGGTCCGTACCTCCTATCTGCTGGGGGGCGTGCATGGCATCCGTCAGGCCCTGCAGGCCCAGAAGGCCCAGACCCCCACCACCAGCAAGGCGCTGGTGCCGATCAAGGATGCCCTGATTCAGCAGTACAAAGAAGAGCATATCGGCACACTTCGAACCCGGCGCAGCCGCAGCTCAACCGTTGTTTCAGAGGCATTCCATCAGGGCAGGCAGGATGGCGCGTCTCTGCAGTTACATCCCACCACCAAAAGCCTTCCCAAGGAGTAACAACCAATGGACCTGCTCCATGCTGCCCTGCTGGGCCTGATTCAGGGCGCCACCGAAGTACTGCCGATCAGCAGTTCCGGCCACCTGATCCTGATCCCCCGTCTGCTGGGTTGGCCCGATTCCGGGCTGACCTTTGATGTAGCCCTGCACTTTGGTACCTTTCTGGCCATCTTTTTGTATTTCCGCAAGGATGTGGTCACCCTGGTTCAGGATGGCCTGACTGGCTTGTACCAGCCAGGCGAGCAAAAAAAACTGCGGCTGCCCTGGATGATTGTGCTGGCCTCACTACCGGCAGCAGTGGTTGGCAAAACACTGGAAGAGCCGATCGAAGCGATCTTTCGCAACAGCCCCTTAATGATCGCCCTGATGCTGATCCTGTTCGGTCTGGGGCTGGGGCTTTCTGACCGCTACGGCAAGCAGCTGCACAATGTTGCTTCAATCACCCTGGGCACAGCCATGTTAGTGGGCTGTTTCCAGTGTCTGGCCCTGGTGCCGGGGGTTTCCCGTTCCGGCGTCACCATTACTGCCGGGCTACTACTGGGCTTGGCCCGAGCAGATGCGGCCCGTTTTTCATTCCTGCTCTCATTGCCGATTGTATTTGGCGCGGCCCTGCTGAAAGGGATTCATCTGGCTAAGCATGGCATTGAACCGGGTATGGCGGTGCCGATGTTGGTGGGGGTAGTGGTCTCATCGATTGTCGGTTACATCAGCGTTGCCTTTCTGCTGAAATTTGTACAAAGCCGCACCCTCTGGCCCTTTGTCTGGTATCGGGTGGCAGCAGGGGTCGGGGTTATGGCTCTGTTGGGGGCAGGCCTGCTGCCATGAGCAGCAACGCCATCAAAGACTGGCCGGAAGATGAACGACCACGGGAAAAGCTGCTTAAACGCGGGGCAGCAGCTTTGTCAGATGCAGAACTGCTGGCCCTGGTGCTGCGTACCGGCGATGCGGCAGCAGGCAAAAGCGCCATTGATCTGGGGCGGGAGCTGCTGGAGCGGTTTGATGGTAATCTGCGGGAGCTTGCCCAGGCTGAACTGAATGAACTGCAACAGATTAAAGGATTGGGGTTGGCAAAGGCCTCATCAATCAAGGCTGCCTTTACCCTGGGAAGCCGTTTTCAGACCCGGCGGCTGGAGACTCTGGAACGGTTTACTGCACCAGCCCAGGTCTTTGATTTTTTCCACCACGAACTGCGGGATAACCGCAAGGAACTGTTTCTGGTCCTGCTCTTGGATGGCAAAAACCGGATCACCCGCAAGGTGCAGGTATCAGAAGGCTGCCTGAATCAGTCCATTGTCCATCCCCGCGAAGTCTTTGCCCCGGCAGTGCGGGAATCAGCTGCTGCCGTGATCTTCATCCACAACCACCCCTCCGGTGATCCGGCCCCCAGCCGGGAAGACCGCGAGATCACCGGCCGCCTGAAAGAGGCCGCTGAGATTCTGGGGATCAAGGTGCTTGATCATATCATCATCGGGGATGGCAGCTATTTCAGTTTTGTGGAGTCAGGACTGCTGTAGATCTTCGACGCTGGATCAAAAAAGAACCTGATTAGAACTAATCTTCAGAAACATTCCCTCTCCCTGAGGGAGGGCCAGGGTGAGGGGGAAGAGGCTCATTTCAAGACGCTGCTGCCCCCTCAACCGGCCTTCGGCCACCTTCTCCCTCATGGAGAAGGGAAATTCTGAATCTCGGTACTAATCAGGAAAAAGAATACACGGGGCTGCCGTACAAGCAGCCAGGACAGGGGCGTTCAGGAGCACTTGAGTAAAACCACTATTCTTGTTTTTCCAGAGAACTCTCTATGCTGACAACTGTTTTTGTTGGCTAATCAATCGGGCCAGTCCCTGGTTGATACCGGCCACGCTGGCCAGTTCCTCCTCCGTGGCATTTTTAATCCCTTCCAAAGAACCGAACCGCGTCAACAGCAATCGTTCCAGCTTTGGCCCGACGCCGGGAATTTCCCGCAGACCGGAGCGCAGGGTTTCACGATCACGCAGGGAGCGATGGTACTCGATCGCAAAGCGGTGGGCTTCATCACGGATGGCGGCCAAAAGCTTCAGCGGGGCTGAATCCTGCTTCAGTCTGACCGGGTTGCGGCGGCCCGGTAGAAAGACCCGTTCTTCTGTCCGTTCTACATGAATATCCTTGCCATCCCCTTTAACCCTGCTTTTTGCCAGTGACACCACAGCCACCTGTTCTGCAAGCCCCAGTTCGGTAACCACCGCCAGGACGCTGTTTAGCTGACCGATGCCGCCATCCACCACCACCAGATCCGGCAGGCCCCACTGTTCAATCCGCTGAGTGCTGAAGCGCCGGGCAAAAACTTCCTGCAGCATGCCGAAATCATCCTGCCCCTGGCTGTTTCTGATCCGGTAGCGCCGGTAGCGGGTCTTGTCCGGGGCACCATCCAGGAAGGCAACGCCACTGCCGACGGAATAACGCCCCTGCAGGGTGGAGATGTCGTAGCATTCAATCCGGCGGGGCAGGCCAGGGAGTGCAAGTTTTTGCTGCAGTTCATGCAACGTCCGCTCACCCCCCTGCCTGGTTGCTGTTTTTTCAGACAGCGCAGCCTGGGCATTCCGGCCTGCCAGATTGACCAGATCCAGCTTGGTGCCGCGCCGGGGCTGGTGCAGGCGAACCTTTCTGCCTTTCAGCTCAGTCAGCCATTCTTCAAGGGTGCTGCTGGCGTCGAGTGTCAGCGGTAGCAACAGTTCATCCGGGATGGTTCGTTCACCGGCGTAATAGTGCTGGATAAAGGCGGTCAGGGCATCGGCGGCATCCAGTCCGCCTGAGCCATGCAGGACGGTGCTGCCAGACAGGCTGCCGCCCCGCACAAACAGCAGGGCAATGGCCAGACTGTCGTCGTTGCTGGCCAGCCCCAGAATATCGCTGTCCCCCCCCTGACCCACCATTTTCTGGCGTTCCAGGGTGGTGTTAATCGCCCGCAGCAGGTCGCGCCAGCGGGCTGCCTCTTCATAGCGCATCTCTTCAGCGGCCTGTTTCATCCGGGTTTTAAATCCAGCCACCAGATCGTTGTTTTTCCCCTCCAGAAACAGCACCGCTCCATCCACCAGTGTGCCGTATTCCTCTGCAGAAATCAGCTTGTGGCAGGGAGCGCTGCACTGTCCGATCTGGTGGTACAGGCAGGGGCGGGGGCGGTTCATGCAGGTTTTAAGCGGGTAGTGACGCAAGGGAAACATCCGCTGGAGCTGACGCAGCACCTCACGGGCTGCCGATGCCGAGGCGTAGGGACCAAAGTAGCGCGCACCATCCCGGCTGACCTTGCGTACTACCATGAAGCGGGGGAACGGTTTGCGCAGGTCGATCTGCAGGGAGAAGAAGGTCTTGTCATCCTTCAGGCTGAGGTTGTAGCGGGGCTGGTGCTGCTTGATCAGGGTGTTTTCCAGCAGCAGCGCTTCTTTTTCAGTGTCGGTGACCATGAACTCGATCGCGGCCACCCGGGCCATCAGAAAGCGGACCTGGGGGCGTCCGTCAGTAGAGCCGAAGTAGTTGCGT
This sequence comes from uncultured Geobacter sp., assembly GCA_964576485.1. GTDB lineage: Bacteria > Desulfobacterota > Desulfuromonadia > Geobacterales > Pseudopelobacteraceae > Trichlorobacter. Next base: position 5,434 of record CAZNWF010000136.1, read on the forward strand.
ACCCGCTGACGCAGGTTGCGGGCCTTGCCCACATACAGGATGGCGCCGGTTGTATCCCGCATCAGGTAGACGCCGGGTGAGGTGGGAAAAGTGGCTATCTGCTGTTTCAGGTCCATGGAGACGGGGTCATGATCTGATGGTGTCCAGTAGGATGACACCTGGAATAGAGGCGGCCTTACGGTCAAAAGTAAGCATTGCGGAGCAGCCGGTACGCTTGTAGCCGGTGGCGATCAGGCAATCGGCAAAATCAGCATTATTGTTTTCGTAAAGGTACAGGGCATGTTCAAGGTAGTCCTCGTGCTCAATCAGCAGATCACGGGATTCGAGCAGCATTCTGAAGGTGGTTATGATAGTTTTTTTATCACATTTTGCGCATGAACGCAGCACCCATTCTGTCTCCAGCATAACCGGCAAGCCGACTGCCACCTGATCACCAGAAGCCAGCGTCTCTTCAATTACTCGCCTTGCATGTTCTGCCTGTACTAAATCGTCTTTAAGCAGAAAACGGACCAGTACATTGGTATCAAGTCCAACTATGCTCATCAACGACACCGCATCTCTTCAAGCGGGATGGTTGATCTTTTCGGGTCATACAGCGCACCAAACAGTTCCCGGATAGCTCGTTTTTTTACCCGCATGATGACCGTTTCATCGGCAACAACGGTAAACTGAATCTGGTCTTTCGGTTGCAGACCCAGGCTATCCCTGATCTCTTTCGGGATGGTGGTCTGGCCTTTTGAGGTGATGGTTGCAAGTGACATGATACGAACTCTCCTTACTGATCATTGTATCGTAAGGAATGAGGATGTCAATGGGGTTAGGGGGATACTTCCTTTGTCCGTTCCAGATTAAGCGCCAGCAGGCGGGACAGGATTTCAGCATCCGTCATCTCCGGAGTGTAATCATCCCAGCCGTAAGATACCGCAACCGCCTTGTCCAGCGCCCTGTGGGCGTTGTCGAGCCAGGCGGGCCGGGCTTTTGGGTAGCCTACTTTTTCTTCCTGCGGAGTAATCACCCAGTCCACCCAGTCCGGCGGGTTCAGCCAGTTTTCACGCAGTTGGTTGAGGGTGATGGCGGCGGTGGCGATAGCAGCAAAATGCGGGTTTAGTAGGGGCGCATGGCATGCGCCCTTGTCGGAATTACCACCTTCATTGCCATGTTCACCAACAGTCAAAGGCGGGCGAATGCCATTCGCCCCTACCGGAAACGGAAAGGTTTCAAAGGTTGATGTCGGTGTATATGTTGGATCATTACCTACCCCGCAAAACGCTGCCATCATCAAAGTCCAAACCTCGTGGAAGCGAGATTGAAGGATGCCAAACACAGTATCGTCGTCGCGAGCAACAACGATTACTGTATTTAGCGGAAGTACCGAAGCAGGAGACCAAACGAAAATTCTATGTTTAGCAATTTTAGATGTTGCAATGTAACGGTGTGAACGACCAAATGCTTTGAACATTTCAGGCCTTGACCGCTCAAAAAGCGTTATTATGATGCTTTGTTTTTCCATTCGAGAGTGTACATGCAAACTTCATAACAATAATTTAACTAAGGATCAACTGTCATCCTAAAAACGGCAGTTAAACTGCCAAAAATGTTGTAACCTTCTGAATGCAG
>CAZNWF010000137.1:0-6834 GCA_964576485.1 uncultured Geobacter sp.
TTCCACGGAGGGGTTGCCGAGTGGTTTAAGGCACCGGTCTTGAAAACCGGCGACGGGCAACTGTCCGTGAGTTCGAATCTCACCCCCTCCGCCATATAACAATCCGGCTTAGTCCGGTAAGACCATAAAGCCCTGAGAAATCGGGGCTTTTTCTTTGCCTATCGTCCAATTGAATCCATAACGGTATGCTTGTGTCCGGTGTTTTTGATGGTATAATTGTTGGTAGCCACTCATACCACCAAAATGGATACCACCAAAAGAGGTGCCAGCATGCCAAAAAGAATACCACCACTAACAGACCTCCAAGTAAGCAAAGCAAAACCAAGACCTGATGAATACAAGCTGTCTGACGGTGGTGGCCTACACTTACTAGTCACTCCATCTGGCGGCAAGCTCTGGCGATTACAGTATCGCTTTTGCGGTAAGCAAAAGACGCTTGCCATGGGTCAGTACCCCGCCGTATCTTTAGCTGACGCACGTCAGCGCCGAGAAGACGCACGAAAGTTATTGGCAAACAGCCAAGACCCTGCGTTAGCCAAAAAACATCAAAGGGCTATTGAAGAGGAACAGGCCGCTATTGCAGAAGCTACATTTGAGGTGGTAGCTCGTGAATGGTTTGCCAAAAATGAGCCTGTGTGGTCAACCGGCCATGCCACTACTGTAATCAACCGGTTGAATCATGATGTATTCCCTTACCTAGGCGAAAAACCTGTTATTGAGATAAAAACGGCGGACGTTCGCTCTGTCCTCCTAAAGATCGGGGCACGTGGCGCTACAGAGACCGGGCAGCGTGTAAAAATTATCTGTGGACAGATATTCAGGTATGCAATAGGACAAGGCCTGATTGAGCATGACCCCTCTATCGCACTGAGACCTTCAGAGTTGTTTGCAAAGCGTGAGGCCGGTCATCACGCAGCAATCACCGACCCAAAAGAGCTTGCACCACTTCTGAGGGCAATAGACTGCTATCAAGGGACCGCTGTTGTTAAGGCGGCACTTCAGTTACTACCGATGCTTTTTGTTCGTCCAGGCGAACTCCAGAAAATGAAATGGTCAGAAGTTGATCTTGACACTTCTGAATGGCGCTATCTTGTCACCAAAACAAAAACATTACACACAGTCCCCCTACCACAGCAGGCCATTGCAATTCTACAGAAATTGCAGCCTGTAACTGGCAGCAGCCAATACGTGTTTTCTGGTCGGACAGCAGCCCGCCCCATGAGCAACATGGCCATGACTGCTGCGCTTGACTATATAGGTTACAGAGACCGCCAAACGCCACATGGGTTCAGAGCCACAGCCCGTACAATTTTGGATGAAGTGCTAGGATTCCGTCCTGATTTTATTGAGCACCAGTTGGCCCATTCTGTTCGCGATCCCTTGGGACGCGCCTATAATAGGACGACCCATCTGGAAGAGCGTCGCAAGATGATGCAGACCTGGGCCGATTACCTTGACAAAATAAAGTCTTGTCAATGCTAGGCTTGTGCGCATGCGATCAATGACCCAAATAAACACTCCCAGCAACAATACAAAACACTCATAAAAATAAAATATTGATTTTTAGCTCCAAGGGTGTATTTTACGATACAAACAAGTCCAGGGGTGTGTGATGCAAGCGCTAGAAACCGTGGCAGACCATATCAACAAACTCTATGATTCTGAATTTAATGGTAAGCCAAATGGGCGCTTTAGAATTGCCAATTCGGAGCTTGCCACGCTCTCTGGGAGGCAAAACATCTGCCAAGATAGTGTGGCTGTAATACAGAAAATTTTATATGAAAAGTATGATTTGTTGCTGATTGATCTGCGTGACGAAGTTGCTATCATTAAAAGTGGTATCCTTCGCAGGTACAGAAAGGCAACTGAAAAAGTAATTGAAGATTTGCTCGAAATTTCACCGTACTCTGCAGATCATGATGATGATTAGGCAAGGGGTGATAGTATGACAGAGATATTACGTACAGACTTAAAGCCCGTTGATTGTCGTACTCGCTCTATACGTCCAACAGGGTTTTCGAGACTTAATCCGCGGTTGGGCTGTTCTCGTGCTTGGCAGGAAGTCGAGCGCATCGGGTTGTCATCAGACGAGGATGACGCAATACCGATTACTGATGAGGCGGGTCGAGTATTTCATGAAATTAAACGTAAGCACAAAAATTATACTGGCAAAGTACTCTTAAAAATCAGGGGAAATGGTATACGCGACCGTATATTTTATTGTGAAACCAGCACACAAGACAGATCAATTTCAGAATATCATAGAAAAAAATTCAGGCATGAGGTCTGTAAGTCCATTAAATCTCAGTTCCCCTCTTGTGGTGAATATTTTAACCTGATGCTCCATTACAATTGTGGTGTTATGAGCAAATTGGAAATTGATGACACAACAAAACCTTAGATAAATAACGAAACGCCAACATACGCATGAGATGATGATACTTGCTATCGGTATCATTTTTGCCTCTGTGTTGACAAACTCTCGCAACAGAAACGACCCTCACTACTGCATTGTGCAGTATGTGCTTACGAGCCTGTTCCGATACCAATAGCCCCTCTTTGGGGCAAGGTATCGGTGCAGGCTTTTTTGTTGCTCATAAAGGAGCCAAATATGGCTGGAAAGACACAAGCAGTTGAAAGCAGCAGTGGGGGGGTGGTCCTCATTACCAACGCCGAATTAAGAAAAATTCTGAAGGAGGTACTAACAGAAGTAATTGCAGATAAAAGCACTGAGCCAAGTATCTCCACAAAGGGTGGTTATGGGATGTTTGATGGCCAACTTGAGGACGACCAACTGATTCAGTTGAATGATGTGCTGCGATTATTGAGAATCTCCAAGTCGAGTTGGTGGGCTGGGGTGAAGTCTGGTCGGTTTCCAGCCCCAATAAGATTGTCCGCAAAGACAGTGCGTTGGTCGCGGAGACAAATATTGCAAATAGTTCAACGAGGAAAGGAGGTTGGTGATGATTAACGTAAGGGAAGTTGTAAAGGAAATCTTTGGCATGGTTTCGCCGAATCAGGAGGAGCAACCGCTATTTTGTAGGTTTCTTAATGACCTCAAGACTGATGGACAAACCAAAGGTAAAGGAAAGTACTAATAAAGCAAGCTTATCAAATTAACTTCAACTATAAGGAGCGAAAAATGAAAAATAATATACTCGATAGATTCTGCAAGTCACTCCAGAAAAATGAAATAGTCCCGCCGGGGAAAATAGTAGCAGATATGAATGTGCAAACCTTTGAGTATGATGGGCGGGTATGCCGCTATGTCTTAGATCATTTGCCTCCGGCAGCTGGTATGTATGTATGCGAAGGTCTTGATGGTTACAAAAGATTTTCAATAAAGACTGACAGTATTTGTGATGAAGACGACCTCGAACAAAAATTTAAATTCATGAAGAAATTATTAAAGGACGCGCCGGAGATTCAAGTGGATGCAGCATCAATTTCATGCTCATCAGTGCCAACAGACACTGATGAGCTAGCAATAGATCGGTTGGCATTGTTGACTACTTTTGAGTATGACCGCATTAGAAAACATGAGGCTTCTAGACTCAAAATACGGGTAAGCTGCCTCGACAAGGCAGTAGAGAAGGCCCGAAAGACAAGAGGGCCAGAGAGGCTGTCAACCAACTATGGCCAGCTTAAGTTTGATCTTTAACTAATGCTTCAACTCTCGGGTGGTTGACTCCACCCGAGAGCGGTGAGGCTGTTACCCAAAATTTTGTAAATCATAATTTATGACAAAACTTTCATTCGATGGTTGCTAGTGGCAATGCCAAATCTGAAAACTGTAAATAATAAGTTGCATATGGACCGCACAGAAAAGGTGATTTCTTGCATCGCAGTTATCATTGTGCATCCACCGCCAATAGGCACTCAAAACACGAAGTTTTTGAAGCTTCTTGATGAAAGAGTATTGTCAATAATCAACTATTACACATGTGTATACTATAACACTATACCAATTATAAACTTAACACACTTTCTACTTTTATACATTCAACATGGAGTAATACAATGACAACTATTTCACATGATATCAAAATTAAAAAAATGCTAAATGGAGGATTCTCACGAATAAAGCCTGATCCAGTCCCAATAAATTACTATGGTTATGACATAAGCTCATCAATTGTTGATAAATACAAGCTATTTATACTTAAAAACATGCCATATCGTTATCTTGTTACAATTACATTTGCTAGATACATGAATTATCAGACATCATGCGAACATACAAGCAGACTGCTTAGATTTTCTAACAATAAAATATTTGGAAGGGGGTATTATAAAAGAAATGAATATATTGATGGTTTTGCTTTTATTGAAAACCACACAAGTGGAAAGTCTATCAATGACCACCATGTGCACATGCTTGTTAAACCTCATTATAGATATCGTGATCTTACATCACCGGCAGTTACGGATGTATTTAAAAAATGTGCTTTAAAAATAGTTGATGGTAAGAACAAAAAAGTATTTGGCAGTCACTGTGTGCACCTTGGAATAGTTTGGGATGATGGAGCTGTAATATACTGTTCAAAACAAATAAAGATGAACAACGTAGACAGGATAAAAATGTTATGTGCTCACGGACTATCAGACACACTGTGATGGTGCAGCGAAGCTCATAGATCGGTCATTAGTAGGTGAAACAATCATCAAATTGCCTAGCCTCCCATCAACCAAAGGCAATCACCTTGTTGCTCAACGTTATGACGATCATTCAGGAGTGTGTCATGAAATAAAAATTTGGTGGATCATTTGCTGATTTATAAAAGATGGTTGCGTCAACTCTGGTTTGGGGTGAGTGGCGCAAAAAAAGGATTTTGTGGGCCTTTCATGCAGAAAACGGTGGAATTTTAAACTGGTGGCCATCCAATGGAACAGTCCAGTTTCAAGGCAGTGAGCCTGGTAGAACTGAACTACAGCGGGCTTTTCATAAAGTTCGGGCGCGTACCGAAAATAATTGTAGTCCTGGTCAATCAACTGGTGGTTCAACTCACACACATGTAGCAACAGATAATAGTTTTTCTGAGCCTCCTCATGGCCAAGACAGGGCTGTTACGTTCAAAGCAAGCCTAGCTCCCTTGTTAAGAGACTTAGCTAATGTATTTGCTAATCAGGGGCTAGTCCTCATGATGGTCGATGGTGTGCCTCGAATTGTAAAAGAGTATGAGTATGACCATTCTGTTGAGTTAGCGGCGGAAACCAAACCACCTATGCATATCAGCCATTACTGATCGTTAGCTCCAACGGCGGCTCAAACTGTCACGTCCAAACCAGGGATTCGGTAGTTTGAGCTGCCTATGGGGCATAATTTTGCTTTTGCGTGGTATAGTACGGCAAGACCCGTTTTGGTGAAAGAAACACAGTTTTCAGCGTCTTTGACGCTTGTATTCCCTCCACACACCTTCCCTCAAATTCCATCCAGCCGATTGTCAATGGTTAAGAATCTCAATAGCCTCATGGGCAACAAAAGTACGGTTACGCTGCTGGTCATGGGGTACCGTTACAACCCCCATTTCTTCAAGCTTTGCCAGGGCATTATTGGCAGCAGGGAATGATATGCCTAACTCTGTCTCAACTTGTCGGGCGGTAACAACAGGTCTACCGATCAGTAATTTTGGCAACTTGTACACTGCTGAGTCTGATCGTATGCGTGATGCTGCTATCCGCTCTTCCCATTGATTAAGCAAGGTATCCAGCGCAATGGCTGTCTGGATTGATTCCTTTGCTGATTCCTCTACAGCAGTAGCAAAGAACTGTATCCACGGTTGCCATTGTTCCCGTAGTTGCACCCCTATCAGCATGTCGTAATAGTCCTGCTGGTTGTTTTTCAGGTAACCGGCAATATAGACCGGCAAGTATCCTTCTGCCGCCAGCATGATCGGCAACAGCAACCTTCCTACACGGCCATTACCATCAACAAAGGGGTGAATGGTCTCAAACTGTGCGTGGGCAATTGCCATACGCACGACTATCGGTACTTCATACATATCCTCTTCAGAAGGCAGGTCGTGCAGAAATTCGATTAGTTCCCGCATGCAGTTTGGTACATGTTCTGGTGTTGGCGGTACAAAGCGGGCTGTGTTGATCTTGCTGCCACCGATCCAGTTCTGAACATCCCGGTATTCACCAGCCTGTCCTCGATAACCGGTTCCCTCCATTAGTGTGCTATGCAGCTTTTTGATGAGATTTTCCGTAACAGCAGTTGTTACTTTGTCATTCACGGCATGCAGGCCTACCTCAAGAGCCTTGACGTAGTTCAGGGTAACCAGCACATCAGACGGCAATCCCTCATCGCTGCCCGTAGCCTCATAGGTGAACAGTTGATGCATATCAGAGTTGGTTCCCTCTATCTGGCTACTGCGCACTGCTTCACGTCGATCAAAGGTTCTAGTGACCAGATTAGGGTTAGGGAGGCGTGTGGTGGCAGCACGTAGTTCTCCCAGCGCCTCATGGGCACGGGTAACTTCCTTGATTACTCCTTTTGAGGGAATGAACCGTGGGGGTGCCGGTGGAACAACAGCAAAGGCTCCAGAGCGCGCAGAAACCGGAACCAGTTGCTTCTGTCTGGCTGGGCTGAGATCGGTCTTTTTCATGTGATTATCCTTTAACAACGATAAATACAGTTAAAGGATAATTATTTAATCTTTAATTGGCAAGCGTGTTGTTAAAGGGTAAACAACGACGCTTGACACCTCCCAACCTTGTAGCTATCATCTGATATATATTTCACCTGTATGCTGTACGAGGATATTGTGCAAGAACTGACCTCCCGCCAACAAGAAGTACTGGACTTTGTCTGCCGGTTCCGTGATGAACACG
>CAZNWF010000138.1:0-6656 GCA_964576485.1 uncultured Geobacter sp.
GAGATGCAGAGCCAGTTTCTGGATAAGATGGATCTTGAGCGTGAGCGGGGGATTACCATCAAGGCCCAGACCGTTCGTCTGAACTACACGGCTGATGACGGGAATACCTATGTTCTTAATCTGATTGATACCCCCGGTCATGTGGACTTTACCTATGAGGTCTCCCGTTCCCTTGCAGCATGTGAAGGCGGTTTGCTTGTGGTTGATGCCTCACAGGGGGTTGAGGCCCAGACCCTGGCGAACGTCTATCTTGCTCTGGATAATGATCTTGAAGTCTTCCCGGTGTTGAACAAGATAGACCTGCCGGCAGCTGAGCCAGAGCGGGTCAAGCATGAGATTGAAGAGATTATCGGAATTGATGCCCATGATGCAGTGATGGCTTCTGCAAAAGAAGGGATCGGTACCCGCGAAATCCTTGAACAGATCGTCAGGAAGATTCCGGCTCCGCAGGGGGATGCGGCTGCCCCGTTGAAGGCGCTGCTGTTTGATTCCTGGTATGACCAGTACCAGGGGGTTATCATCCTGGTGCGGCTGTTTGAAGGTACCCTGAAGAAGGGTGATAAAATTCAGCTCATGTCAACCAATAAGGCCTACGAGGCGCTTAAGGTTGGCGTGTTTTCGCCGGTGATGGTTGAAGTACCGGAATTAACAGCTGGCGAAGTAGGGTTTGTGATCGCTGGTATCAAGGATGTGGCAGATGCCAAGGTCGGCGATACGGTTACCCTGTTACACCGTCAATGTGCGGAGATGCTGGGTGGCTTCAAAGAGGTCAAGCCGATGGTGTTTTCCGGTTTGTACCCGATTGATACGGCCCAGTATGAGCAGTTGCGCGATGCCCTTGCCAAGCTGAAACTGAACGATTCCTCGTTTTCCTTTGAGCCGGAGACCTCGGTTGCTCTTGGATTTGGTTTTCGATGCGGTTTTCTGGGGTTGCTGCATATGGAGATTATTCAGGAGCGGCTTGAACGGGAGTTTGGGCTTGACCTGATTACCACAGCGCCAACGGTTGTCTATCGTGTGCATAAAATGAGCGGCGAAGTCTACTCTATTCAGAGCGCCAATCAGATGCCGGAACTGCAGAGCACGGAATACCTGGAAGAGCCGTTTATTCTGGCCCATATCCATGTGCCCAATGATTTTGTTGGCGGTGTGCTGGCGCTTTGTGAGGATAAGCGCGGTGTTCAGCGCGAGATCAAGTACCTGACCCCAACGCGGGTTATGATTATCTATGAACTGCCATTGAATGAAATTGTGCTTGATTTCTACGACCGGCTTAAATCGATTACCAAAGGTTACGCCTCCCTTGATTATGAACATCTGGAGTACCGGCGCAGTGATCTGGTCAGGTTGAATGTCTTGATCAATGGCGAGGTTGTTGATGCCCTGTCGCTGATCCTGCATCGTGATAAAGCCTATTTCCGGGGGCGGGATCTGGTTTCAAAGATGAAAGAACTGATTTCCCGGCAGATGTTTGAGGTGGCGATTCAGGCTGCCATCGGTAGCAAGATTGTAGCCCGTGAAACCGTCAAGGCGATGCGTAAGGACGTGCTTGCCAAGTGCTATGGCGGTGATATTACCCGTAAACGGAAACTGTTGGAAAAACAGAAGGAAGGCAAGAAGCGGATGAAAAATGTCGGCAATGTTGAGCTGCCTCAGGAGGCGTTCCTGGCGATCCTCAAGGTTGACGACAAATAGGGAAGGGACATTCATGGCAGATCAGAACGAACAGCAGCAGACAGTAGAGATTCACAAGAAGAGTCTCTGGCGGGAGTATACTGAGTCAATTATTATTGCCGTGCTTCTGGCGCTGGTGATTCGGACCTATGTGGTACAGGCTTTCAAAATTCCTTCCGGTTCTATGGAAGACACCCTGCTGATTGGTGATCATCTGTTGGTCAGCAAGTTTATTTATGGCACGAAAATCCCCTTTACTGACAAGCAGGTCATCAAGCTGCGTGACCCCAGGCGTGGTGATGTGGTGGTGTTTGAGTACCCTGAAGATCCCCGTAAGGATTTTATCAAGCGGGTGATTGGCGTACCTGGTGACGTGGTTGAAGGCAAGGATAAGAAGGTCTATGTGAACGGCAAACTGTACGAAAATCCCCATGAGGTGCATAAGGAACTGGAGATAATTCCCAAAGAGCAGAATCCACGGGATACCTTTGGACCGATTGTGGTGCCGGAGAACTCCTATTTTGTAATGGGCGATAACCGGGATCGTTCCTATGACAGTCGTTTCTGGAAGTTTGTTCGCCGTGATCAGTTGAAAGGTCTGGCGTTCATCAAATACTGGTCCATTGATGGACCGTGGTACAAGTTCAATATCCGCTGGCGCAACATCGGGCGGTTGATCGACTAATACACTGGAGGATTCGGATATGGATACATTGGGAAACTGGAAACGTTCTGATTATTGCGGTTCTTTGACTGCTCAGGATATTGGCCGCGAAGTGGTGCTGATGGGCTGGGCCCTGCGCCGTCGTGACCATGGCGGCCTGATCTTTATTGACCTGCGGGATAGAGAAGGGATTGCTCAGGTTGTCTTTGATCCGGAGGTTAACGCGGCAGCCCATCAAGCCGCTGAAGGGGTGCGCAGCGAGTTCGTGCTGGCAATTAAAGGCACGGTTATTCCTCGCCCTGAAGGTACGGTCAATCCAAACATGAAAACAGGGGAAGTGGAGATTCAGGTGGCTGAGTGCAAGCTGCTGAACCGCTCCAAGCCGCTGCCGTTCATGCTGGATGAGCATAGCGAAGTGAATGAGAACATCCGCCTCAAGTACCGGTATCTGGATATGCGCCGTCCTCAGTTGGCACAGAACCTGATTCTGCGTCACCAGGTTGCCCAGGCTACCCGTCAGTATCTGACTGAGAACGGTTTTCTGGAGCTGGAAACACCCTTTCTGACCAAGTCCACCCCGGAAGGTGCCCGTGACTTTTTGGTGCCGTCCCGGATCAACCAGGGGCAGTTCTATGCGCTGCCGCAATCACCTCAGATCTTTAAGCAGATCCTGATGATTTCAGGGTTTGATCGTTATTTCCAGATTGTACGCTGCTTCCGTGATGAGGATCTGCGTGCTGACCGCCAGCCTGAGTTTACCCAGATTGACTGCGAGATGTCCTTTATTGACCGTGAGGATATTATCACGGTAATGGAAGGATTGATTGCCCGGGTATTTAAAGAGGCCAAAGGGGTTGAGGTACAGCTACCGGTTGAGCGGATGACCTACCAGGAGGCGATCCGCCGCTTTGGTGTGGATAACCCTGATCTGCGCTTCGGGCTGGAACTGGTGGAGCTGACTGATATTGTCAAGGGTTCTGGCTTCAAGGTGTTTAACGAAGTGGCAGCAAATGGTGGCATCATCAAAGGGATCAACGCCAAGGGTTGTGCAACCTTCTCCCGTAAAGATATTGAAGAGCTGACCAGCTTTGTCTCTATTTATGGTGCCAAAGGCCTGGCCTACGTCAAGGTAACAGCAGAAGGCTGGCAATCGCCAATCACCAAGTTCTTTACTGAAGACGAGATTGCAGCCATGAACGGTGCTTTTGGGGCAGAAGAGGGCGACCTGCTGCTGTTTGTGGCTGATAAGCCCAAGGTGGTGAATGACTCGCTGGGTAAACTGCGTAACCAGTTAGCTTCCCAGCTGAAACTGACTGATTCCAATATATTCCGCTTTGTCTGGATCACTGACTTCCCGCTGTTTGAGTGGGATGAGGATGACAAGCGCTGGTGTGCCGTACACCACCCCTTCACCGCACCGATGGACGAAGATGTTGACTATGTTGAGTCAGATCCTGGCCGTTGTCGCGCCAAGGCCTATGACCTGGTGTTGAACGGCAACGAGATCGGTGGTGGTTCAATCCGTATCCATCAGGAGCAGGTGCAGTCGCTGATGTTCAAGATGCTGGGGCATAGTGAAGAAGACAAGCGTGCCAAGTTTGGCTTCCTGTTGGATGCTCTGGAATATGGTACACCACCCCACGGTGGTATCGCTTTTGGTCTGGATCGTTTGATCATGCTGTTGACCGGTTCTGACTCAATTCGCGACGTGATCGCGTTCCCTAAAACCCAGAAGGGGACCTGCCTGATGTCAGAAGCTCCTTCAGCAGTAGACACCAAACAGTTGCGTGAGCTGGGAATTCGTCTTGCCGCTCCTGCAGCAGTTCCTGCTGCTTAGCTCGACCGATGCCTGTTCAATTGCGTCTCATACTGTTGATTCTGGTACTGGTGGCTATGGCTGGTTGTGGTAGTCATGACCCGGTCTGGCGTATGAAGGCGCAGTTGACGTTGCTGCAACTGCAGGGAGAGAATGCGGCAGCATCTCACCCGGATGATTATGCGCACATCAACAGTACGTTTCAGCAGGGCGAGACATTACTGCTTGAACAGGAAGAAGAGGACGAAGCTGACCAGCAGTATAAGTTGGCTTACCAAAAAGGGCTGGTGCTTAAGCAAGAGGTCACCCTCTATAAAGAACGGATGAAAGAAGAGGCTCGCCAAAAGGCGATTGAAGAGCGTGCTATCCGTGAAGAAGAAGAACGAAGCAGGTTTGAGGCAGAGCAAAAACGTCAGCAGGAGCTGGAGGAAGCTCAAAAGGCTTTGCAAAAGAGCCAGAAACATGATGACGCTGCAGAGTCAGCTGCCCGGGCTGCACAACCCACCTCTTATACGGTACGTCGCGGAGAAACGCTTCCCCAGATTGCGGCCAGATCTGAGCTCTACAATGATATGGCGCTTTGGCCTTTGATTTACCGGGCTAACAGGGATCAAATTCGTGATCCCTATCAGCTTTGGCCTGGACAGACCTTGAAGATACCACGTAATTTCAGCAGGGAAGAAGCATTGGAGGCGCGTCGGCAGGCGCATCGCCGGAATCCCTAAATGGTGTCTCTGGAAAACTCTGTTTTTAGTCGTAGTAAAGCTTATCCTGTCTACCAACAAGTTTTGTTAAATGGAGCAGATCTGTCACGATTTCCCCTTGACACTCCATGCCCTTTTGCATACTGTATACACGATTCTTGGATGCTGTAGTCTATACTGATTGTAACATGTTGCAATCAGTATATTAAATTTCATATATAAAGTATTACACCAAAACAAGGAGAGAACATGGCAACTGAATCAGCAAAGATTATTTGGTCCAAGATTGACGAAGCACCCGCACTGGCAACATACTCTCTGCTCCCTATCGTAAATGCATTTACTAAGGCTGCTGGCGTTGTTGTCGAGACCCGCGACATCTCCGTTGCAGGCCGGATCATTGCAAACTTCCCTGACTATCTGACTCCTGAACAACGCATGCCGGATTATCTGGCAGAGTTGGGCGAGTTGACCCAAAAGCCTGAGGCCAACATCATCAAACTGCCTAACGTCAGTGCCTCGATTCCTCAGCTGAAGGCAGCCATCAAAGAGCTGCAGGAGCAGGGTTACAAGCTGCCTGATTATCCTGAAGAGCCCAAGACTGATGCTGAAAAAGAGCTGCATGCCCGCTATGCAAAATGTCTGGGTAGCGCGGTTAACCCGGTTCTGCGTGAAGGTAACTCCGACCGTCGCTCAGCAAAGGCAGTCAAGGAATATGCCAAGAAGCATCCCCACAAGATGGGCGCATGGGCACCGGATTCAAAAACCCATGTTTCCTGGATGGAGTCTTCAGATTTCTATGCAAATGAAAAAGCAGTAACCATGGAAAAAGCTGGCAATGTCAAGATTGAGTTTGTTGACAAGGCCGGTAAGGTCACGGTGCTGAAAGAAAAACTGGCGCTGCAGGCTGGCGAGATCCTTGATGGTACCTTCATGAGCGCCAAGGCACTGCGCACGTTCATTCAGGAGCAGATTGACGATGCCAAGGCCAAAGGGGTACTGTTCTCTGTTCACCTCAAAGCCACCATGATGAAGATCTCTGATCCGATCATGTTCGGTCATTTTGTTGAAGTGTTCTACAAGGATGTCTTTGAGAAGCACGCAGCAACCTTTAAAGAGCTGGGCGTTAACCCTGATCTGGGTATGGGCGATCTGTACCTGAAGATTGCCAAGCTGCCTGCTGATAAGAAAGCTGAAATAGAAGCTGATATCCAGGAAGTGTACAAGAAGCAACCGCCTCTGGCCATGGTTGACTCCGACAAAGGGATCACCAACCTGCACGCCAGTAACGACATCATCATTGACGCCTCCATGCCGGTGGTTATCCGTGATTCCGGCGGTATGTGGGGTCCTGACGGCAAGCTGCATGATGTCAAGTGTGTTGTACCTGACCGCTGCTATTCTCGCTGGTATCAGGTCTGCGTTGATTTCTGCAAGAAGCATGGCCAGTTTGATCCGACCACCATGGGTTCAACCTCCAACGTCGGTCTGATGGCTCAGAAAGCAGAAGAGTACGGTTCCCACGACAAGACCTTCAAGATTGCTGCTGACGGTACCGTTCGCGTGCTTGACGAAGCAGGCAATGTGCTGATGCAACACGACGTTGAAGCTGGTGACATCTGGCGTGGTTGTCAGGCCAAAGACCTGCCGATTCAGGACTGGGTCAAGCTGGCAGTACGTCGCGCACGGGCAACCGGCGCACCGGCTATTTTCTGGTTGGACAAGAACCGTGCCCACGATGCCCAGATGATTGAAAAGGTTAACAAGTACCTGAAGGATCACGACACCAACGGTCTTG
>CAZNWF010000139.1:0-6577 GCA_964576485.1 uncultured Geobacter sp.
ACCCGCCGATATCCTGAGGCATCTCCCGCGCAAGCAGGTTAAGCTCCTGAAAGCTTACCAAAGAGCGGATATCCTGCTGTACCTGCCAGCCGCTTGCCGTTTTTTCAAAATAACGGGCACGGATTTCAGGTGAGACCCCCCTGAAAGAAAACTCTCCGTAACGTCCGTTGCGCGCCTTGGCCAGCACGGTGCTGTCAATATCAACCCCGCTGAAGCTACAGAAACGGGGCAGGCTCTCGCCATAGCGTTCCCGAAGAGACATCGCCAGCGAATAGGGTTCTTCACCTGAAGAACAACCGGCGCTCAGTATCCTGACCGGGGATTGCCCCTCATACCGGATCAAAAAACGGGGAACCAGATGTTCGGTCAACAGACGCAGTTGCTGCGGTTCTCTAAAAAAGTAGGTTTCATTGATGGTCAGTAGATTAACCAGACGCTGGAACTCACTCTTATCACTAGCTATCAGCCGCAGATACGTGTCTGATTCTTCTACGCCAGCTGCCTGCATCCGTTCAATAAGAGCCAGACCAAGCTTTTCCTCACCATTACAATCATCAAAGCGGAGGCCACACACCTCGCTGATATGCTCTTTGAACGGGGCAAGCGAGATCATGCTGTTACCCCTGCCAGTTTGAGCATCTCTGAGGCAATTGCAGTATCAGGCAGCACGCTCTGGACGGTACCGGCTTCAATGGCACAACGGTTCATGCCATAAATCAGCGAGGTTGCCGCATCCTGCCCCAGCGTTACGCCGTCATAACCATGAATGCGGGCTATGCCCAGTGTGCCATCCCGCCCCATACCGGTCAGGATGATGCCAACCGCATCCTCACGATAGACCTCTGCCACCGATTCCAGCAGGCGGTCACAACTGGGGCGGTAGATATCACGCTCATCCCGTTCAACAAATGCAATCTTCCGGGACATACTGACCGTACAATGATATTCTGCCGGAGAGATGTAAATAACACCGGGACATACCGGTTCGCCATGCACCGCAAGCCGAACCGGCAAACGGCAAAGAGCAGCCAGCCAATCAGCCATGCCAGAGGCAAAACCTTCCGAAATATGCTGGGCCACCAGTACCGGGCAGGGAAAGTTTGCCGGCAACTGGGGTAAAAGAGTGGCAAGCACCTGTGGACCACCGGTTGAACAGGCTATGGCAAAAACCCGTTGAGAACAATGGCTGGAGGATGAAGATACAGTAGCGGGGTGCTGCCCAGACAGAGGGACAGGTATGGTGCGCTGTGACGCCGAAACCGGATGATCAGCTATTGGCCTGATATGGGTGATCACCGGAACGCCGGCCAGCATCCGTACCTTTGCGACAAGCTCACTCATTGAAGCAGGAGTGGCATCCGGCTTACTGACCACATCAAGGGCGCCACGTCGTACTGCCTCATAGGCCTTTGGAGCATCGGCAACACCACTGACCACCAGAATCGGTATCGCCTTGTCACACATAATAGCCGTAATGGCGTCCATACCACTCATGACCGGCATCTCAAGATCCATGGTGATCAGGTTTGGTTTTAAAAGGCGCGCTTTTTCAACGGCTTCCCTGCCGTTGACCGCTTCGCCAACCACTAAAATACCCGGTTCCTGTTGCAGAATATCGCGCAGCATTTCCCGAGCAAGGCTGCTGTCATCAACCAGCAGCACTCGAATCGTTGCGGCTGTCACAGAGCCTGATCCTTCTTGTCCAGCTTGAACTGATCAACAACCTTGGACAGATCTGATGAAAGACCTGACATCTCTTTGCTGATCTGGGAAATACGGTTTATTGACTGGGCAGTCTGTGAGCTGGCAGTTACAATTTCACGCAGGGCAACCAACACCTGACTGCTGGCTGTCTTCTGCTGCTGCGTGGACAGCGATATCTGCTGAGCTGAGCTGCTGGTCTGGCTGGCTGCGGAAACAATCTCGTTCAGCCGCTCAGCAGTATTGGCGCTGGCAGAGGTGCCAGCCGAGATACCACCGGCTCCTTTTTCAGAGGTAATCACCAGCCTGCTGATAGAGTCCTGAATCTCGTTGATCTTGGCTTCAATCTCACTGGTTGAGTCAGTGACACTATCAGCCAGACGCCGGATTTCGGCAGCCACAACCGAGAAACGCTTGCCAGCCTCACCTGCACTGGATGCCTCTAACGCTGCGTTAAAGGCGATCAGCTTGGTCTGATCTGCCACGGCATTTATGATCTCCATGACTTTGCTGATCTGCTTGGATTTTGCACCCAGATCAACGATCTCCTGCAGACTACGCTGATTGTCATTGCGGATATCGTCCATTTTCCCCAATACAGACTGCATTGATTCCGAGCCTTTACGGCTGCCATCCAGGGTCTGATTGGCAATATCCACCACTGATTTGGAATAGTCTGCAATCTGGGTTGATGACGCCGAAAACTCTTCCATGGTTGAAGTGATCTCAGCCACTGACGATGACATTTCTGTTGAGGTTGCTGCCTGGCTTTCAACTGCGGCGGTAATCTCCTGGGCAGCATGGTTCACTGCATCGGCATGGGCGCGCACCTCTGAAGCCATGGCATGCAACTTGTTCCTCATTTCATTGGTTGCCTTGGCCAGCTGACTGATCTCATCACCGCCATCAACTACGATTTCGACAGAAAGATCACCCTGTGCCACCCGGTTTACCGCAACAAGCACACTGTTCACCTGCTGCACCAGCTGGCGGGCGGTAAAGACAGCTATGCCTACTCCGATACCAAGTGCCAGAATACCCAGCAGTATACCGTTTCTGCGGGCAGCATTCAGCGATGCAGTATAACTGCTGTTGTTCATTGCAATTTCAACCACGCCGATTGACTTGCCGGAAAAGTCTTTTACCGCTGCAGCATAGATTGCGTAGGGCACACCCTTGATGGTGCGGTGCTGAAGTTGTGATTCACCAGCCATAGCCTTGGCAAGAGCTTCAGCGGAGAGCAGCGGTTCCTTGCCCATGGTAGACCCCAAGGTCTTGAAACCCTTGCCTTCCAGCATATGCATGGCGGCATCAACACCGTTCTGCGCCTTGAAATTATCAAAGAATGGCTGTCCAAAGCTCATGCCAAACTCAACTACCCCGACATGCCTTCCAGCGTATGATACCGGCACCATACCCCTCACCCCAAGACCGGCTACACCGTATTCAAGACCTCTGGTCGGCTTGCGGCTGGTATTGGTGGCAACCACCGTGTGCCGCATCTGAGAAAGATCATCACCAAACTTCTCCGGCTTGTGAATCCTCAGAAAAGAGGTGGCAGGGGGACGAAGAAACTGAAACTGCTCTACCCCGTACACTTCCTGTAACGACTTGAAACCAGGCAAAAAAAAGTCAGAAAGCACCTTGCGGTCACCGGCGTCGAACTTCTCCTTCACCAGCGGAATCCCGGCGATGAGGGCGCTCATGGTTTCTGCGTTATGGCTTTCAGAGGCAATGCTGTTTGTGATGGATTTTAAATGCGCATCCAGGGCATTGCGTTCTGCATCCTGTATCAGCCGTGACATGCTGCTGACATTGCTGACAACCAGCAAGACACAGACGACCAGCGTAGAGGCAACCATCGCCACTATGATTTTTGCCCACAGCTTGAGTTTCTTGAACATTGTGACCTCACAGATTCATTTTGACGGGAGTCCTTGTGGATATCCAATTGTGCTTACTCGTTTGTAAACCACGAATCTTTATACATGTATCTCGTTTAACAGAAAGATTAACGAAAGTCCAACCACTAAAAGACAATTAAAGTCTTTTAGTGGCTATTGTAACCTGACTTTTCATGAAGTATGGCGATTATAGCCATGATCTTGTGGGATGCAATGCCTAGAAATAAAAAACGGATCCACAAACAAAACGTTGTGGATCCGTCATTCATCTTAAACAGCTCTAGAATTACTTGGTGTTGTCGTTTCCACCACCCAAGGCGGCGTGGGCTGCAGCCAAGCGGGCGATCGGCACCCGGAAAGGTGAGCAGGAAACATAATCCAGGCCGATCTTGTGGCAGAAGACCACCGATTCAGGATCGCCGCCATGCTCGCCGCAGATCCCCAGTTTGATGCCCGGGCGGGTAGAACGACCCTTTTCGCAGCCCATCTTGACCAGCTGGCCAACACCGTTCTGGTCCAGGGATACAAACGGGTCTTTCGGCAGAATACCACCATCTACATAAAACGGCAGGAACTTGCCGGCATCGTCGCGGGAGAGGCCAAAAGTGGTCTGGGTCAGGTCGTTGGTGCCGTAGGAGAAGAACTCTGCCTCTACTGCAATCTCGTCAGCGGTCAGGGCTGCGCGGGGCAGTTCAATCATGGTGCCGATCAGGTACTCGACCTTGACACCATACTGGGTAATCACTTCATCGCAAATTTTTACGGCGTTGGCCTTCAGTACAGCCAGCTCTTTAACGGTGGCGATCAGCGGAATCATGATTTCCGGCACGATGGAGAAACCTTCGTTTTTGACCAGTTCACAGGCAGCTTCCATGATGGCGCGCACCTGCATGTCGTAGATCTCGGGGAAGGTGATCCCCAGACGGCAGCCACGGTGCCCCAGCATCGGGTTAAATTCGTGCAGGAACTCTACCTTGTGTTTGAGAGTCTGGGCCGAGACCTTCATGGTGGCGGCCAGTTCATCAATATCCTTGTCTTGCTGAGGCAGGAATTCATGCAGCGGCGGATCAAGCAGACGGATGGTAACCGGCAGACCCTTCATCTCACGGAAAAGACCAATAAAATCAGTCTTCTGCATCGGCAGGATCTTGGCCAGCGCCTTCTCACGTCCCTCAACATCGGCAGACAGGATCATCTCACGCACAGCCGCGATCCGCTCGGCATCAAAAAACATATGCTCGGTACGGCAGAGGCCGATCCCTTCTGCACCAAACTCACGGGCCACCTTGGCATCATGGGGGGTGTCGGCATTGGTACGAACCTTCAGTTTACGGAACTGGTCCACCCAGACCATCAGCTTGCCAAAGTCGCCGGTTAGTTGCGGCGGAACCGTCTTGACTTCGCCCAGCATAACCTGACCGGTGGAACCGTCCAGGGTAATCATATCGCCCTTTTTGACCACCACACCGTTGCAGGCCACAAAGGACTGGTCAGCATAGTTGACCTTGATGTCGCCGCAACCGGCCACGCAGCACTTGCCCATACCGCGGGCAACTACCGCAGCATGGGAAGTCATGCCGCCACGGGCAGTCAGAATCCCCTGGGCAGCATGCATGCCGTGGATATCTTCCGGTGAGGTCTCAATCCGCACCAAAATGACTTTTTTGCCGTTTTTGGCCAGCTCTTCAGCCTCATCAGCAGTAAAGACAACGGTGCCGCCGGCAGCACCAGGAGAGGCGGGCAGACCCTTGGCAATCACCTTTTTCTCTGCCTTGGGATCAAGGGAAGGGTGCAGCAGTTGGTCAAGCTGGGAAGGAGCCACCCGTAGCACAGCGGTCTTCTCGTCAATCAGCCCTTCCGCAACCATATCCACCGCAACCTTGATGGCAGCGGTGGCGGTCCGCTTGCCGTTACGGGTCTGCAGCATGAACAGCTTGCCTTTTTCAATCGTAAATTCGATATCCTGCATATCCTTGTAGTGCTTCTCAAGGATGTTCCTGATATCAGCCAGTTGGTGATAGCATTCCGGCAGCACGTCTTCCATCGAAGGCAGATCGCCCGGTTTTTTCTGATGGTTATTGATCGGCTGCGGAGTACGGATACCGGCCACCACATCCTCGCCCTGGGCATTGACCAGATATTCGCCGTAGAAGTAGTTGTCACCGGTGGAGGGGTCGCGGGTAAAGGCCACGCCGGTGGCGCAATCCTCGCCCATATTGCCGTAGACCATGGATTGCACGTTGACGGCAGTACCCCAATCAGCAGGGATGCTATTCAACTTGCGATAGGTGATGGCGCGTTGGTTCATCCAGGAACCGAAAACCGCACCGATGGCACCCCACAGCTGCTGTTTGGGGTCTTCAGGGAACTCCTGACCAAGCTCCTGCTTGATCTTGGCCTTAAATTGGGCCACCAGATCTTTCCAGTCAGCAGCGGTCAGCTCGGTATCCAGATGGACATTTTTCTCTGACTTTTTCAGCTCCAGCAGGTGCTCAAGGGCATGTTTATCCATTCCCATGACCACATCTGAATACATCTGTACAAAACGGCGGTAAGCATCATAGGCAAAACGCTCGTCACCGGATTGGGCAATAATCCCCTGCACGGTGGTGTCGTTCAGACCCAGGTTCAGAATGGTGTCCATCATGCCGGGCATGGAGGCCCGGGCGCCGGAGCGGACCGACACCAGCAGCGGATTCTTTGCATCGCCAAAGGTGCGCTCCATGATCGCTTCAACCTGCTTCAGGTTGGTTTCAACTTCATCATTCAAAGAGGTTGGATAGGTTTCCCCATTGGCATAATAGTAGGTACAAACCTCGGTGCTGATGGTAAAGCCCGGTGGCACCGGCAGCCCGATGCTGGTCATTTCCGCCAGGTTGGCCCCTTTGCCGCCCAACAGGTTCTTCATGTCGGCCCGGCCTTCAGCCTTGCCATTCCCGAAAAAGTACACGTACTTCTCTGCCATTGCGTCC
>CAZNWF010000140.1:0-6438 GCA_964576485.1 uncultured Geobacter sp.
ACTGGCAACCCTTCAACTGTCAAACGAGCAACTCTTAATTTGCGAGGGCATCAAATATACATCACGTTATATCAGGTAATTATGTGGCGTAATGTCCTGTATCAGCTATGCCGTAGTATAGTTATTCTATACTGTAAGCAGTAGAGAGCTGCCGAAACAAGGAGCCGTCTGATCTTTGAAATTATGCAATATTCCAGCATGTTAAGGTTTTTTTTGAGTTATTTGTCTGCTTTGGCACGACATCTGCTTTATAGAAAATCAAGAAGCAACACAGAAGGACAAGGAGGATGTTATGAAAACCAATCTCGTTAAAATAGCCGTAGCCCTGCTGACTTCCAGTGCAGCATCAGTATATGCAGCTTCTGCCGGCGTAGGCGGAGAAGAAGCCGGTCTGTTGATCTGGGCTCTGATCGGATTTGCTACACTGGTTGTGATGATGCAGGCAATTCCAGCCGCAATTACGTTGTATGCAATGGTTAAAGCCGTGTTTGCTCCAGCCGAATCAACCACAGCATTGCCGAAAGCTTAAGCCGATGAGAAGCGTGCTTATTGCCGACGAGAATAGTGAGACCCGCAAGGTGATGGCGGATCTCTGTGTCGAGGCAGGATACCAGGTAACCGTCACCACCACTGCCGCCGGTATGCTGCAGGGGATTATAAAAAAGAGTTCACGGGTTCTTTTGCTTGGTAACAGTTTTGATGAACTGGCAGCAGCAGAATTGATCCCTCTTCTGAAAAAATGCTGCCGGAACCTGATCATCATTTTAGTCTCAAACGAAGTGTCGTTGCCGGTCATGCGCAAGTTACGCAGCGAGGGGATCTTCTACCACCTGCTAAGGCCAGTAAAAGCTGAAGATAGAGAAGAATTAAAGCAGGCACTCCAGTGTGCCTTCCAAACTACCAGAGATTGTTACTGCTAAAGGAGATACGCCATGAAAACAATTCTAAACACCGTCGCCCTGATCTTTGCCAGCCTTACTTCTGCCTTTGCTTCAGGTTCGGCAGCCTATGTGGATACCAGCCTGACCTATAACAGCGGCATACTGGTACTGGCCTTTGCCGGGTTTCTAGCCCTGGTCGTAGTAGTACAGACCATTCCAGCCATCATCAGCCTGTACGGGATGATCAAAGGTGCTGCCGAGGCTGCAAAAAGCAAGCAGGTTACTTCAAGCGTACTCAACAAATAAAAAGAAGAAAGTGAGGATACAGCCATGATGGAGTTATTCGGAGCGATCGGACACGTAAAATCAATATACACCCTGGTGGATTTTTACCAGTATATCAAGACGGTTGAGTATCTGATCTGCGTTGCCTTCTTTGTAGGATTCCCGATGTTTTACCGGTACATGATGAGCGGCAAGGGAGCTTCTGAATCTACGGCCCACTAGCGGCAACTGCAGTTACATAAAAGCGGTAACATTTCAGGTTGATGCCAAGGTGTGCTCGGAAGTAACAGACTATTACGTCTGTCTCTTCCGAACATGCCTTGTTTTTTATGGACTATCGGGACCAGGCCCGTTTCTTGTGGGATTTTTTACCAGTATGCTTAACAGAAGGTACAAATAGCGGTCTTTTAGACCTGTTACAAGGTTGCAAACGGGTCCCTTCTGGTTATGGCGACAGACGGGGCAGGACTCAGATACCAGCTGTATCTGGTGCGGGTAATGATATAACCCTTACACGGGACGACCCCAAAACAGGGAGAACGCCCCTTATTCCCATAGGTATGTCAAATAACTACACCGTCTGCTTGCAGTTGGGACCTGATCTGCTAAAGTATAAACATCTGATCCTGAAAACGGCAGTTCATTAACGTAGAGACACAGTGAACACAGAGGCATCGAAAGCTTAAAAGCAAAAAAATCGTACCATGTGGGTGAATCAAAAAAATGTTTTTGTAAGGGAGGCAGTAATGGCACAGCAACCGATACGTGGAAGCATTTCAGGCAAGCTTCTGGCGATCATTGGTCTATGCGTGGTGGTGTTTGGCGTGGTGATGGGTGCGTACCTGTATTACTTCCGGGCCCAGCTGGTGACTGACCGTAACCTCACCCTTTCCAGAAACCTGCAGGAACAGGTGGATGCTCAGATTAAAGGCAAGTTGGACATTCTTTTGACCAACGCCATCAATGTTGCCCACAACGCCAGGGTGGTCGAGGCGTTGCAGAGGAGTGACTACACCATTGCCGAGAAAGAACTCAGGCAGGTAATCAAGGAGTTTGAACTGGCCGATTTCAAGGGAACCGGTTTCCATCTGATCCGGGCCAATATGACCAGCATGTGGCGCAGCTTTATGGATAAACGTGATGATGACATCTCCTTCCTTGAGATGGTCAAGCGTGCAGTTGCGGAAAAAAAGCCGCTCTGGGGGGTTGAAATCGGCATTGCCGGTATCGGTCTGCGTGCCATGGCGCCGGTGGTGGATAGCGGCGGCAACCTGCTGGGGATGATTGAGGCCACTTTTGGTGTGGGAAGTATCAGTCGTCAAATGCAGAAGGATAAGGCGTTCTATATCCTGCTGGTGGACAAGGCTGCCGTCAACGAGGATGCCTTCAAGAAGCAGAGCAGTGATGTGGAGATCGGCGGCAAGTATCTGACTGCCAACAAGAAGTGGTTTGATGAGGCAACGGTGGCCTTTGCCAAGAGTGCTGATTACGCCAGATTGGTAAAGGACAGGACCCTGCTGGACAGCAAGTATTTTTACGCCGTGACCGAGGCAAAAGATATGAACGGCAAGGTCTATGGACTGCATCTGACCGGTATGTCCCGCGCTGAGTATGACAAGCAGATCAAGCCGGTGTTCGCGCTTGCCAACAATCTGCTGATCGCCATTGCGCTGATGGGTGTCGTTGCCGTTCTGGTGATTGTCTCAATGCTGAAGAAGCTGGTTATTAAACCGGTAACGGCCCTTTCGACCTTCCTGCTGACCCTGGAAAATGACCTGACCAAGCGGTTTGACTGGCAGAGCAACGACGAGATCGGGCAGGTGGCCGAGAGTGTCAACGAGTTTTTGGGTGACCTGCGGCGGGTGTTGGGGGTGGTGGTGCAGGAGAGCGCCCAGGTGGCCACGGCTGCAGCCCAGCTGTCCGGCAACGCCCAGTCCATTGCCGGCGGTGCCGAGGCAGTGGTGGAACAGGCCAGCAGTGTTGCCACCGCCAGCGAAGAGATGGCAGCCACCAGCGCCGATATTGCCAACAACTGCCTGATTGCGGTGGATGGCGCTCAATCAGCCAGTGAGGCGGCTGTCAATGGGTCGGGTGTGGTTTCCTCCACCATTGCCGGGATGGAGCAGATCGCCCAACGGGTACGCAGCTCGGCAGAAACGGTGCGTTCCCTGGGTGAGCGGTCCGACCAGATCGGTGCCATTGCCGGAACCATTGAGGATATCGCTGACCAGACCAACCTGCTGGCCTTGAATGCTGCCATTGAGGCTGCCAGGGCCGGAGAGATGGGACGGGGCTTTGCTGTGGTGGCTGACGAGGTTCGGGCCTTGGCGGAGCGGACTACCAAGGCCACCCGTGAGATCGGAGAGATGATCAAGTCGATTCAGAGCGAAACCCGCATTGCGGTGCAGCAGATGGAGCAGGGGGTTCGTGAGGTTGAACAGGGAACCGAAGATGCCTCCCGTTCCGGCGAGGCGTTACAGGAGATATTGTCCCGAATCAATGATGTGACCATGCAGATCAACCAGATCGCCACGGCAGCGGAGGAGCAGACCGCCACCACCGGTGAGATTGCCGGCAACGTCAGCCGGATCAACGATGTGGCGCAGGAAAGCTCACATTCCGCACAGCAGTCCGCCAGTTCCGCTGATCAGCTGCTGTCGCTGGCTGAGGAGCTGCAGCAACAGGTGCGGCAGTTCAGAGTGTGAGAAACAGGGGGCAGGGCCAAGGGTCAAGAAAAGGTAAAAATGGAGCTCTTTGACCCTTCCCCCTTCCTTTTAGAGTTGTGCAATGAAAAAAAATCGGTGTTGGAGAAATGGATTATAGCTGATGACTGAAGATATCCGTTGGAAACAACGACTGGAAAATTATTCCAAGGCGCTCCGTCAGCTTACCAGATTTATAGAAAAAGGTAAGCTGAACGAATTTGAGCAACAGGGCCTGATTCAGTGCTTCGAGTATACCTACGAACTTGCCTGGAGCAGCATTAAAGACCTGTTTGAAGCGCAGGGCGAGGTAGGTATTATCGGCAGCCGTGATGCCTTCCGCCTGGCTTTCAAACGTGGCCTGATTGAAAATGGCGAAACCTGGATGGAGATGATCAAAAGCAGGGTTCTCACCAGCCATACCTATAACGAAGACGTTGCCGAAGATATCTCCAATAAAATTGTGGTACACTATTACCCGGAGTTTATCAGGTTACACCAACGCCTTGAGTCGATGAGCTCGCAATCATGATAAACGATGTACTCTTTGGATTACCTTTGGCTGTTGTAGAAAGAATCCGGGCCGTCTTTGCATTACATTCAGAAGTACAAAAAGTGGTGTTGTACGGTTCTCGTGCCAAGGGGAATTACAAAACCGGCTCAGATATTGATCTGACGATGTACGGTGACGCTCTTAACCAGAGTATCTTGCTGAAAATACTTAATGAACTTGATGAACTGCTCTTGCCGTGGATGATTGATCTTTCGCTGTATCAACAGATTGATAATGCCAATCTGCGTGATCATATCGAACGAGTCGGTATGGTGTTCTATCAACCAAAGATAACCGCCTGACATGCCCCCAACCTTTTCCCCTGACTGCAGCGCCCTGATCCGTTTTGAGATCAAACAGGCCCGTGGTAATGAGGTCTTCTTCATTGCCGGCCTGGATGACAACGGTTGCATGGTCTCTGCCGAGGCCATTGCCCGTGGCAACCGCCACGCCGTACCAGCCATCCTCTCCCGCGCCTCTGCCGGGCAGATGGTGCTGCACAACCACCCCTCCGGTGAACTTACCCCCTCTGATGCTGATCTTGATCTGGCTTCCATCTGTGGCAATAACGGGATCGGTTTCGGCATCATCGACAATGACTGTCAGCGGTGCTATCTGGTGGTGGCGCCCCATACCCCCCGCACCGGCGAACGGCTGAATTTCGATGAGCTGGAAAAGGTCTTTGGTGGGGACGGAATGCTGGCCAAGCACCTGAAAGGCTACGAAAAGCGGGATGAGCAGGTGCGGATGGCCTTTAGCGTGGCGGGTGCCTTTAATGACAACAGTGTGGCGCTGATTGAGGCCGGTACCGGTACCGGCAAATCACTGGCCTACCTGGTGCCTGCCCTGCTCTGGGCGGTGCGTAATGATCAACGGGTGGTAATCTCCACCAACACCATCAACCTGCAGGAGCAGCTGATCAAGAAGGATATCCCCCTGCTGCAGCGCCATGCCGCCACGGAGTTCACCGCCTGCCTGGTCAAGGGACGTGGCAACTACCTTTGTCTGCGCAAACTGGGCGGGGTGCTGGATGAGCCATCCCTGTTCCCGGACAGCGCTTCGGAGGAGCTGCAGGCCATAGCTGCCTGGAGCGAGACCACCCGCAGCGGTTGTCTGAGCGATCTTTCCTTCCATCCTGCCTGGGAGGTCTGGGATGACCTGCGCTGCGAGGCAGATCAGTGTGGGCGTTCCCGCTGTCCGGAGTTTAATCGCTGTTTCTTCTACAAGGCCCGCCGCGATGCCGCCTCGGCCCGGTTGCTGGTGGTGAACCATGCCCTGCTGCTGGCTGATATCGCTCTGCGCCGTGAGAGCGGCTATGATGCGGTCGCCATCCTGCCCCCCTTCAGCCGTCTGATCATTGATGAGGCCCACCACCTGGAAGAGGCGGCCACCGGCGCCTTGTCAGTCAGGATCAGCCGAGCTGGACTGATGAAGCAACTGTCAAGACTGGCGCCATCCGGTGGCAGAGCAGGCATTCTTAGTGTGTTGAACACCAAGATCGGCAAGGAACTGCCAGAAGAGCTGGATGCCCTGTATCAGGAGCTGTCCGGGCTGATTGAGGCGGCCCTGCTGCCCCAGGTCCATGAGCTGGCAGGGGCGGTTGATCGTGAGCTGGACTGGCTTGCCCAGTCCTTGCAAGGTGAGATGCAGCGGGGCGATGATCAGCGCGGTGGTGAGCTGAAGCGCAGGATTACGGCAGAGGTGCGGGCAACACCGTTCTGGCATGAGTTGGAGGCCCGCCTGAAGCGGCTGGGTGAGCAGCTGCAGGAGCTGGCTGATGGTCTGGGGGCACTGGACCGGGCGGCTGCCAGACTGCCGGACACGGTTATGCAGACGGTGAACGGGCTGTTGACCGACGCCTTTGGGATCGGTCAGCGTCTGGTGGCGATCAGCCGTGAACTGGCCTGGTTCTGCAGCGATGACCCAGAGGCCTGCTGCTGGCTGGAGGCCAAGCAGACCAGTCGGGGCAGCCAGGCCACGGTCTGTGTGGCGCCCCTGGATGTGGCTGAGACCATCA
>CAZNWF010000141.1:0-6410 GCA_964576485.1 uncultured Geobacter sp.
AACGAGGATTTTTTCTTTCCAGGTTTGATGGTAGAGTCATGACGCGGAGGCGTACAATCAGTACGCCGCACAAGTCCATGACGATAGCAGCAGGCCTGGGGAGGAAAAAGACCGTTCCCTCCGCTCCTACTCGTAGGTAACCTGGAGGCCCCGTCCGACTGCTGCTTTATTCAAGACACCGTTGAATTTCCCCTCTGCCCCTTCAGCAAGCATTTCAAAGAAATCAACCTTTTTCTTGGGTGCCAGAATAATTGACGGTTCACCGGAAATGCCGGCCAGTCGGCCAGCCTCTTCAACGGCATCGGGCAGGTTACCCAGCTTATCAACCAGCTTGAGGGCCTTGGCTTGCTCTCCTGACAGGACGCGACCATCGGCAATCCTGCGCACCTCGTCAACCGGCAGTTTACGGCCTTCTGCCACTGCCTTGACAAACTGTTCATGGGTACTATCAATCAAAGATTGAAACATGGCCCGGTCTTCAGGTGAAAGCGGACGGTCCGGCGCACCGGCATCCTTGAAAGAACCGGTTTTAATGGTAGTGGAGCTGATCCCCAGTTTTCCAAACAGCCCTTCAAGGTTGGAGAATTTGATCAGTACCCCGATACTGGCGGTAATGGTACCAGGGTTGGCATAGATAACCGAGGCAGGCGCAGCAATATAGTAGCCGCCTGAGGCAGCCAGGCTGCCCATGGAAACAACAACCTTTTTCTTGACAGCCAGCTTGCGGACCTCTTCATAAATCTCCTGGGAAGGACCAACCACCCCACCAGGGGAGTCGATCCGCAGCACCACCGCCTTAACCGAATCTTTTTTAGCAAAATGACGTAATTGTCTGATCGGTTCACTGGAGTCAACAATCATCCCTTTGACCTCAACCAGTCCGATCCCTGGACCGCTGACAAAACCCTTGTCCCTGTCACTGAAAAGCAGTTTGGCAAAAAGCATACTACCTGCAAAAAGGAGCACCAGGCCAAGGAAACAACCGCCTACAATCAACAGTATCTTTTTCGTAGACATATAAACTCCTGCGGCAACCGCCGCCTTCCGAGGTAGATCAACACCATGCGAATTTTTCTTGTTTCTGATACCCACGGCAATCAGCCTGCCTTACTCAAGGCCCACGAAGCAGCCGGTAGCTGTGACGCAGTCATACATCTTGGTGATGGAGAGCAGGATACCCTGCTGTTGAAGGTAGTTGACGATCAGACCCAGCTGTTTCAGGTTGCCGGCAATTGCGACCTTGGCTCAACAGTACCACGGGAACTGATCTGCAGCTTTGGCAAGGTACGTCTGCTGCTCTGCCACGGAGACCGTTACGGTGTTAAAACAGGCCTGTCGAGCCTGATTGAGCGAGGGCACGCCGCAGCAGTTGATGTTGTTTTGTACGGTCATACCCATCTTGCCCAATCAGTTGAACTGGAAGGACTGCTGCTGGTCAACCCCGGCACCCTGGCAGCTCCTGCCCCCTTCAAGTCCTATGCAATCCTCGAGCTAACCGAGTCAGGAATTAGCGCTACGATTCATCCCCTGCTTTAGATGACGGCTCATGTAACAGCTCCTCATGTCCCTTGTGAATCGCCTTTTCAAGCCTTCTGCGCCGAGGCAGGGAAAGCAGCAGCCCTATTGGACCGGAAAGCACATAGCTGAGCATGATCACAAACATCATTATAGCGGGTTCAGCGACGATGATAATCAGTAACACCACAGCCAGCACCAGAAAGCCGAACGGCTGTCTTTTAATCAGTTCCGGATCTTTAAAGGAGTAATATTTAACACTGGAAACCATCAGGAAGGCCAACAGATAGATCAAGGCCAGAATAGCCAGTTTTTTATAGGAGCTGGGCCAGCCGCAATGGTTAAACAACAGCACGGTTGAAGCCACCATACTGGCTGCCGCCGGTATCGGCAGACCAACAAACCGCTTGCTCTCAACGGTATTGACCTGCACGTTGAAGCGGGCCAACCGCAGTGCGCCACAGACCACAAACAGAAATGCGGCCAGCCAGCCTAAACGACCGAACGGCTTCAGGGCCCAGGCGTACATCATCAGCCCCGGTGTCACCCCAAAGGCCACCAGGTCAGCCAGGGAATCAAACTCAACGCCAAACTGGCTGGTACTATTGGTCATCCGGGCAACCTTGCCGTCCAGGCCATCACAGATCGCCGAAATAAAGATCCAGATCGCCGCAGAACTGTAGTTACCGTTCAGAGTGGCGACCATACTGTAAAATCCGGCGAACAGACTACCAGCTGTAATCAGGTTTGGCAGGATATAAATACCCCGCCTGATGTTTTCAGATTTCCCAACAGGCTGCGCCTCTATCTGCTCAGGTGTCTCCATAGCTATCGGCTCCTTATTGGTACTACTGCCCCAGCCTGACCAGAGCGGTTTCACCTGCGACTGTTGTCTGTCCCACAGCGACCATCGGTTCCAGGCCTTCCGGCAGATAGACGTCAACCCGCGATCCAAAGCGGATCATGCCGTAGCGCTGTCCCCGCTCAAGCTGGTCACCCACTTCCACATAACAGAGAATACGGCGGGCTATCAACCCGGCAATCTGCACGAATGCCACCCGCAGGCCGTCCTCCTGCTCCATCACCAGACCGCACTGCTCATTTTCACAGGAGGCATTGGCATGGCGGGCATCATAAAACTTCCCCTGTTTGTAAAAACGTTCCACCACCCTGCCGGTTATGGGGGCACGATTGACATGGACATTAAAGACCGACATGAAGATGCTGATCTTCTGACAGGCCCCCAGGTGTTCCTGAGTTGCCGGTCCAACATAGACAATCGTTCCGTCAGCAGGGGCCACCAACAGGTTTGTATCAACCGGCGGCGTCCGCTCAGGATTACGAAAAAAGGAAATAACAAACAAGACCAACAGGAACGCAATTCCAGCAGGAAATGCCAAAATAGCAGAGTTTAGCAGGAGCGCTCCTGCAGCAAGAAACAAAAACAGGCCGACGCTGTAAGCGATAAACGGGTATCCTTCAGGGGTTATCAGGGCATTGGAGGAGCGCATGAATTGTCCATTATACATAACGTAGAAAACCCCGCTCCCAGTAAGAGCGGGGTCAAAATAGTAATTACAACAGCAGGTTAATTCTTCGCCTTATCAACAATCTTGTTCTTGCCGATCCAGGGCATCATGGCGCGCAGATTACCACCAACCACCTCAATCGGGTGAGCAGCATTCAGGCGACGACGTGCCGTCATCTCAGGATAGTTGGACATCCCTTCCAGAATGAACCGTTTGGCATACTCGCCGTTCTGGATATTGTTCAGGCACTCCTTCATGGCAGCACGGCTCTGGTCGTTGATCACCTTTGGTCCGGTAACGTACTCACCGTACTCGGCGTTGTTGGAGATGGAGTAGTTCATGTTGGCGATGCCACCCTCAAACATCAGGTCAACGATCAGCTTCAGCTCGTGCAGACATTCGAAGTAGGCCATCTCAGGGGCATAACCGGCCTCAACCAGGGTCTCGAAACCGGCCTTGACCAGCTCTACAGCCCCACCGCACAGCACGGCCTGCTCACCGAACAGATCGGTTTCGGTCTCGTCCTTAAAGGTGGTCTCAATGATGCCGGTACGACCGCCGCCGATGGCGCTGGCGTAAGACAAGGCCACTTCGCGGGCCTTGCCGGAAGCATCCTGGAATATGGCGATCAGGTCAGGGATACCGCCACCCTTGACGAATTCCGAACGAACGGTGTGACCTGGGGCCTTGGGGGCGATCATGATAACATCCAGATCTGCACGGGGTACGATCTGATTGTAGTGGATGGCAAAACCATGGGCAAAGGCCAGGGTGGCCCCTTTTTTAAGCTTTGGCTCAATCTCGTCACGGTACAGTTGTGACTGGAACTCGTCCGGGGTCAGGATCATGATCACGTCTGCAGAGGCCACCGCCTCGGCAACGGTTGCTACCTTGAGGCCTGCGTTCTGTGCCTTGATGGCAGAGGCCGAACCTTCACGCAGTGCGACAGTCACATCCACGCCGGAATCTTTCAGATTGCAGGCATGGGCGTGCCCCTGGGAACCATAACCGACGATAGTTACCTTCTTGGACTGGATTAATGCGAGATCACAATCCCGATCGTAATACACATTCATTACTGTTCTCCTCGTATGTTTTGAATCAGCTAAATCAGCACATTCCGGTTTAAAAATGCAGCGCACGATACTACAGGAGTCTGCTGCTGTCAATCAGCGCCTGCCCGCTGCTACCCTTTCCAGCCCTTGGGGCCACGACCGATGGCAACCGCACCGGTTCTGACCAGCTCCTTCAGCCCCAGGGGGCGCAACAAATCAAGAATGGCATTGATCTTGGCCGGTGCTCCGGTGGCCTCAATGGTATAGGATTTAGGGGTAACATCAATAATCTTTGCCCTGAAGATATCAACGATCCTCAAGACTTCAGCACGACTCTCATCTTCAGCTGCCACCTTGATCAGTGCCAGCTCACGCTCAATGGCGCTATCATCGCTGAAATCAAGCACCTTGATCACATCAACCAGCTTGTTCAGCTGCTTGGTAATCTGCTCCAGTATAGCATCATCACCCCGCGTCGTTATGGTAATACGGGAAAGACTTTCATCGTTGGTTGGCGCAACTGACAGCGAATCAATATTAAATCCCCGACCGGAAAACAGGCCCGAAACCCTGGCCAAAACGCCGAATTCATTTTCAACCACAACTGATATGGTATGTTGATGTTGCATTATCTCGTTTCCTCCAAGTCCCTAGGCGTTCAACACCATTTCATTCAGCGACGCCCCTGCAGGGACCATCGGCAACACTTTTTCTTCACGGGCAATCGTGAACTCCATGATCACCGGGCCATTGTGAGCAAACCCCTCCTTGATGACCTGCTCAACCTCGGACGGCTTATCCGCCTTGAGTCCTTTCGCGCCGTAGGCCTCGGCAATCCTGGCAAAATCCATCGGCAGTTCAAGACAGGTCTGGGAGTAGCGCTTGTCAAAGAACAGCTCCTGCCATTGACGTACCATCCCCAGGAAGTTGTTGTTAAGGATGACAATTTTTACCGGCAGGCGATGCTGTACCATGGTGGCCAGCTCCTGCATATTCATCTGCACGCCGCCATCACCGCAGACGCAGATCACCTGACGTTTGGGAAAGGCAGCCTGTGCCCCCATGGCCGAAGGGATACCAAAGCCCATGGTCCCCAGACCGCCGGAAGTCAGCAAAGTGCGTGGCTGATGGAATTCAAAGAACTGGGCCACCCACATCTGATGCTGCCCCACATCAGTAGCCATAATTGCATCATCATCAGACAGCTCACGCAGCTTCTGGATTACATACTGGGGCTTGATGGTGCTGGTGTTCTGCTTATAGGAGATCGGGTGCTTGGCCTTCCAACCGCTGATATCCTCATGCCACGCCTCCATGGCAGCATGTTGTGCCGTCACCTTTTCGGGCTGTCCTTTCAGGGATTCGAGCATCTTGACCAGCACATCCTTGGTATCACCCACGATCGGCAGGTCCACCCGTACGTTTTTACGGATCGAAGTGGGATCGACATCGATATGGATGATCTTGGCATGAGGGGCAAAGGTGGCGATCTTGCCGGTTACCCGGTCATCAAAGCGGGCGCCGACCGCCAGGATCAGGTCCGAGTGGGTCATGGCCATGTTGGCGGCATAGGCACCGTGCATTCCCAGCATCTTGAGCGCCAGAGGATCATTTTCCGGAAAGGCCCCCAGCCCCATCAGGGTGGTGGTAACCGGGAACTGCAGGGTACGGGCCAGCTCAGTCAGCTCCTCGGCCGCATTGGCAAGGATGACCCCACCCCCCACATACATAACCGGACGGCGGGCAGCCAGCAGCATATCAACTGCTTTTTCCACCTGTTTCTGGTGGCCTCCAAGATTCGGCTTGTAGCCACGGATCTCAACGGACTCAGGCCATTCAAACACAGCCTGACTGATCTGGACATCCTTGGGGAAGTCAATCAGCACCGGACCGGGACGACCGGAGCGGGCGATATAGAATGCCTTGCGAACAATAGTAGGAATATCCTTGGCATGGCGGATCAAAAAGCTGTGCTTGGTGATCGGCCGGGTAATACCGATGATATCCACTTCCTGAAAGGCATCGTTGCCGATCAGGGGGGTGGGGACTTGACCGGTGATGATTACCATCGGGATTGAATCCATGTAGGCGGTGGCAATAGCGGTGATGGTATTGGTGGCGCCGGGACCGGAAGTGGCTATGGCCACCCCGACCTTGCCGGTGGCACGGGCATACCCGTCAGCCGCATGGGTACCGCCCTGCTCATGGCGGGGCAGAATATGGCGGATCTCCCGCACATTCATCAGTTCATCATAGAGATTGATCACCGTTCCGCCGGGGTAGCCGAATACCAGATCCACCCCTTCACGCT
>CAZNWF010000142.1:0-6351 GCA_964576485.1 uncultured Geobacter sp.
GGGGAGGCTCAAAAACTTCCCCCCTGACAAGGGGGGATTGAGGGGGGTTGGTTTCACGTACTACAGAGGCATTAGTAGATCAAAATATAACCGTGTGACTCAGCTATCTTGCGCACCTCATCCTTATCAGTAAGCCGGTAGGTCTTGCCTTCAAGGGTAAACAGCCAGCCATCACCATCCTCCACCACCGACTCCAGCAGCGCCTCAAAGGTTGCGGTCTTAACCATTACATTGCTCCTCCGTTTTTAAGAACGGTTATGAGGCGCACCAGCGGCGCGGGGATTTTTCCGCGCTGGCTGCGTGCCGCCGAGTGTTGGGCGATTTCAGGCGAGCTCTACTTTTAATCTTTTACCAAGCGCCAGTGCAGCTCGTTCCAGTGTTTGCAGGGTTACAGAAACATTTCCTGGGTCGAGTAATCTATCCAGTGCAGAGCGGCTTGTGTGCATCTTTTGGGCAAGTGCCGTTTTTGATAGTTTTGTTTTTTGCATCTCTTGTTCAATTTGATACGCGACAACCCTCTTGATTGCGGCCGCTTCCACATCAGCCAGCAAACCTTCCTCTTGCAGGAAGTCGTCAAAGTTTGATCCTGTGTGAATATTGCTCATAGCCTGTTCCTCCAATAATTGCCTAATCTTGTCATTGCCGTGTTGAGTTCATTTTGTGGTGTCTTGTTTGATTTTTTGATGAATCCATGAAGTAGAATCATCTGGTTGCCATCGACGGTAAAGAAAACCCGTGCAATGCCGTCTGGTAAGGAGGAGCGAACTTCCCACAGATTCTTGTCCATCTTTCTGATAAGCGGCATTCCCAACGGCCAACCGAGCTGTGCAGTTTTGATGTCTTCCCCGATGATGCGCTTATCGTCTCGTGGGAGTTCTTTGAGCCAGTCACGAACTGGTTCATTTCCGGCATCAGTGCGGTAGAAGTTCACCATAAGGATGAAATTTTGCTGTTCCATGTCAGGAATGTACCATAATTGGTGCAGTATTCAATAAAAAAAATGGCCGGGGTTTTCCCGGCCAAAATAAGACAAGATTCCTTTGCTTCCACATTGCAAGGCCATGCATACTAATCAAGGTTACAGGCAAACCCCTTTTTGCCATATGTAGGTAAAACCTTCACCGCATTACTCTTAGGGAAAGTTATCGTCTTCTTTCTGTACAAAATGTTGCAACCAGTAACAAAGCTGTCGTAATCCTCATAATTAACGGTTCCTCGCCGCCAAACAGAAATAAGGAGTCTTTCTCTTTCTGTCCAACTCGTACTTGACCGGTTCACGCGCGCGTGCGCGTGAACCGGTCAACTTCACAAATGGAACATTTCTTCAGGATTCTTTCACTCGCTTAACAAGCATCGTAGATTGTGATTTTCTTTCCGTTCTTTCCGTTCCCTTGCGGCAGAAAGCACTTAACACCTTAAAAATCCCGCATATCAAGCAGGATTTTCAAGGCAACTACAGCATCTTCCGCAAAAACTGGCCGGTCCAGGATCTGGTGACCTTGGCCACCTGTTCCGGCGTACCGGCAGCCACCAGTTCGCCACCCCGGTCGCCCCCTTCAGGCCCCAGATCCACAATCCAGTCAGCGGTCTTGATCACATCCAGGTTGTGTTCAATGATCACAATGGTGTTGCCGGTATCCACCAACCGGTGCAGCACATCCAGCAGCTTGGCAATATCGGCAAAGTGCAAGCCGGTGGTCGGTTCGTCCAGGATATAGATGGTGCGTCCGGTGGCACGACGGGACAGCTCTTTGGCCAGTTTGACCCGTTGGGCCTCGCCACCAGAGAGGGTGGTGGCAGACTGCCCCAGGGTGATATAGCCCAGCCCCACTTCTACCAGGGTCTTGAGCTTGTTCTTGATCCGCGGGATCGCCCCCAGAAACTCCAACGCCTGTTCAACGGTCAGATTCAGCAGATCGGCTATGGACTTGCCTTTGTACAGCACCTCCAGGGTTTCACGGTTGTAGCGGGCCCCCTTGCAGACATCACACTGCACATAGACATCCGGCAGAAAGTGCATCTCTATCTTGAGGATACCGTCACCCGAGCAGGCCTCGCAGCGTCCGCCTTTTACGTTGAATGAGTAGCGACCCGGCTTGTAGCCCCGCACCTTTGATTCTGGCAGACCTGCAAACAGGTCGCGGATATCACTGAACACGCCGGTGTAGGTGGCCGGATTACTGCGGGGGGTTCGGCCGATGGGAGACTGGTCAATGTTGATTACCTTGTCCAGATGCTCCAGGCCCAGGATATCCTTGACTGCACCGGCTTTTTCACGACTGCGGTACAGCCGCTGGGACAGCACCTTGTGCAGGGTGTCGATAATCAGGGTGGATTTGCCGGAGCCGGAGACACCGGTGACGCAGGTCATTACCCCCAGCGGGATATCCACATCCACCCCTTTCAGGTTGTTTTCCGTGGCCCCTTTGATGGTGATGCTGCGCTCTGCCGTGCGCCGTTTCTTGGGCACCGGAATGGTCAGTTCACCGGACAGGTAGCGTCCGGTCAGAGAGGCCGGGTTGGCCATGATCTCTTTGGGGGTGCCCTGGGCCACCACCTCACCGCCATGGACCCCGGCCCCAGGCCCCATATCCAGCAGATAATCAGCCGCCAGGATGGTGTCTTCGTCATGCTCAACCACCAACACGGTATTGCCGATATCCCGCAGGTGACGCAGGGTGGTCAACAGGCGGTCGTTGTCCCGCTG
Source organism: uncultured Geobacter sp. (assembly GCA_964576485.1). Classification (GTDB taxonomy): domain Bacteria; phylum Desulfobacterota; class Desulfuromonadia; order Geobacterales; family Pseudopelobacteraceae; genus Trichlorobacter. The sequence goes on from CAZNWF010000142.1 coordinate 2,708, forward strand.
GTGCAGGCCGATGGAGGGTTCATCCAGAATATACAGCACCCCCACCAGGGAGGAGCCAATCTGGGTTGCAAGCCTGATCCGCTGGCCTTCACCACCGGACAGGGTGCCGGAAGTACGATCCAGTGACAGGTAGTCCAGCCCCACATTAACCAGAAATCCCAGCCGTTCCTTGATCTCTTTCAGAATCCGGCGGGCGATCTCCTGATCCTTGTCAGACAGTTGCAGATGTTCAAAAAACTGCTGGCAGTCACGAATTGCAAGGGCGGTCACCTGCTGGATATTCTGCCCCCCCACCAGGATATGCAGCGCCTCCGGCTTCAAGCGGGCACCGTTGCAGGTGGGGCAGGGCATCACGTTCATGTAGGGGGCCAGCTCTTCGCGGATCATCTCCGACTCGGTCTCGCGGTAGCGCCGTTCCAGATTGGTCAGAACCCCTTCAAATTCTTTCTTGTAGGTGTGCCGCTTGCCCCGGTCATCCTCCCACCAGAACTCAAGCTGCTCCCCCCCCGTCCCTTCCAGGATCACCCGACGTACGACCTCTGACAGTTCCTGAAACGGTGTATTCAGGTCAAAGCGGTAGGAGCGGGACAGGGACTCAAGAATCATCTGATGAAAGGGGGAACCCAGCCGTTTTTCCCACGGCGCTATCGCCCCTTCCCGAATGGAAAGCAGCGGATTGGGAATCACCAGCTCGGCATCAAAATACATTCGGGTACCCAGACCGGTACAGTCTGGACAGGCACCGTAAGGGTTGTTGAAAGAGAACATGCGGGGCGCGATCTCGGGGTAGGAGATGCCGCACTCGATGCAGGCCAGTTTTTCCGAAAAGATGATCGGCTGTTTTTCCCCCACCACCTCAACCTTAACGATCCCCTCGGTATGGCCAAGTGCGGTCTCCAGCGAGTCAGCCAGGCGGCGGCCAATCCCTTCCTTCACCACCAGCCGATCCACCACAATGTCGATATCGTGCTTTTTCTTTTTATCCAGCTCGATCTCTTCGGCCAGTTCCCGCTGCTGACCGTCAATCACGACCCGGGTAAAGCCTTCCTTGCGCAACTGCTGCAGCTCTTTCTTGTATTCCCCTTTGCGACCACGGATCATCGGCGCCAGCAGCAGCAGTTTGCTCCCTTCCGGCAGGGTCATAATCCGGTCCACCATCTGGGACACGGTCTGGGCTGTGATCGGTTTGCCGCAGCTATGGCAGTGGGGTTGTCCTATCCGGGCAAACAGCAGCCGCAGGTAATCGTAGATCTCGGTGACGGTGCCAACCGTGGAACGGGGGTTTTTAGAGGTGGTCTTCTGCTCAATCGAGATAGCTGGAGAAAGCCCTTCAATCGACTCCACATCCGGCTTTTCCATCTGCTCCAGAAACTGGCGGGCATAGGCGGAGAGGGACTCCACATAGCGGCGCTGCCCCTCGGCATAGATGGTGTCAAAGGCCAGGGTGGATTTACCGGACCCGGACAGACCGGTGATGACGACTAACTGATCACGGGGGATGGTGACATCAATACATTTGAGGTTGTGCTCGCAGGCACCTTTAATAATGATCTGGTCGTGCTGCACGCTTCAGCCCCCTATGCCGTTACGGAGCAACGCCTCTGCTGCTGTGGCTGGAAGAGGTTTGCTGAACAAAAATCCCTGTATCTCGCGGCAACCATAGCTCTTCAACAGCTCAAGCTGATCATGGTCTTCAACCCCTTCAGCGGTTACTTCCATTTTAAGGGTGTGAGCCATATCGATAATGATCTTGGCAATGGCGCGATCATCGGGATTGGTAATGATGTCCCGCACAAACGACCGGTCGATTTTAAGCCGCCCCAGAGGGAAATTTTTCAGGTAGGCCAGGGATGAGTAGCCGGTGCCAAAATCATCAATAGACAGACTGCAGCCCATACCGGAAAGAGCCTGCAGTAATTGCTGGTTCTCTGCAGCATTGCGCATCAGGATACTCTCGGTCAGCTCCAGCTCCAGCCAGCTTGCGCCAAGTCCGGTTTCCAGCAGGATTGCTGCCACCACCTGGTCAAGCCTGGTCCGAAACTGTTTACCCGACAGATTGACCGCCATACGAACCGGCGGCAACCCGGCATTCTGCCAGGCCTTGGCCTGACGGCAGGCAGAACGGATAACCCACTCGCCGATGGAAAGGATCAGGCCGGTCTCTTCTGCCAGTGGAATGAACTTATCCGGCGCAATCATGCCCAGCTCAGGATGACGCCAGCGCAGCAGTGCCTCGAACCCGATGATGGTCCGCTCCACCACATCCACCTGGGCCTGGTAGAACAGCTCAAATTCGTCCCGTTCCAATGCCCGGCGCAACGAGCTTTCCAGCACCATCCGCTCCATCACCTTGACATTCAGGTCACTGGAAAAAAACTGAAAATTATTGCGATCCATATCCTTGGCCTGATACATGGCCAGATCAGCATGTTTCAGCAGGGTATGCACATCGGAACCGTCAGTGGGATACACCGCCACCCCGATACTGGCAGTCAGGTACAGCTCCTGCTCTTCAATTACGAACGGCTCTGAGATGATTGCCAGGATCTTGCTTGCAGCACTGCTGACACCATCTTCATCCGCAACAATACTTAAGATAACAACAAACTCATCCCCACCAACCCTGGCCAGGGTGTCGCTCTCCCGAACGCAGACCCGCAATCGTTCGGCCACGGTGCGTAACAGCTGATCTCCAGCCTTGTGCCCCAGGGATTCATTCACCCCTTTAAAACGGTCCAGGTCCAGAAACAGGACCCCGACACTGCCTTGCATCCGCGCTGATTGCACAATGGCCTGTTGCAGGCGATCATGCAGCAGGTTGCGGTTCGGTAACCCGGTCAGGGAGTCGTAGTTGGCAAGATGGTGAATCTCCTGCTCTGCCCTGGCCCGATCCGTGACATCCAGCAACGTCCCCACCAAAAGCACGGCATGACCATCATGATCGTATTCAAGCTCTGCCTGGCTGGCCACCACAATTTCATTTCCGCCACAGGTGGCAATCCGGTAGGTCAGATCAAGACTACGACCTGATTCAAGGATGGCACCAAGGGCTTTTCTGACCACCGGAATATCTGAAGGATGTATCTGTTGGTAGAGCCATTCAAGGGAGACCTGGGGGGCGGTTGACGCATCATACCCCAGGATAGAGAACAGCTCTGGAGAAAAGTAAAGCTCCTGGGTTTGCAGATTCCACTCCCAGCTGCCGATCCGGGCGATCCGCTGGGCTCGGGACAATCGCAGGTCACTCTGACGCAAAGCCTCTTCAGCCAGTTGCAGGCGTTGCTTGACAGCAGCCTCTTCCAGGGCACGGGGGACCACCACCGGCAACCGGTCCAGCAGGGCGGTATCCTTGACAATAAAATCACTGGCCCCCTGTTTGATCATCTGTACAGCCAGGTTTGAATCGTCACGTCCCGTGACCACAACAAAAGGGACCCGGCAACCCTGTGCATGCATGGCAGTAATAAACGCCTCACCAGTCATGTCCGGCAGGGTATAATCCAGCAACAGCAGACTGGCCGGATGGCTGGCAAGCCAGGCCAGGGCAACAGCACCGTTGGATGCCGTATGACACCGGTATCCCTCTTCACGCAGGGTACCGGCAACCAGCTCACCAAACGGGAGATTATCCTCAACAACCAGGA
>CAZNWF010000143.1:0-6321 GCA_964576485.1 uncultured Geobacter sp.
CCGGCATTGAACTGCGGCTCTACAATGCAGACAGCCAACTGGTGCTGGACACCAGACAGGCACTGGCAAGCCTGCCCCCGGTAATGCAACAGCGGATTGCCGCTTCTACCAACAGGCGTCCACTACCGCCGGAATCAGCAGAGTTTCAAAGCTACCCACTCTTTCTGAAAGGCGAAGAGATAGGTCACCTTGACCTGCAGCTCCCCAAGCCGGTTCACGAATCCTTTTTTATCCGTTCATCAAATAAATTCCTGATCTATTCGCTGCTGGGACTTGGCTTAACCGCTGTCATACTCAGCTTTTTGGCTTCCCGACGTATTACACGTCCCTTGCAGGAACTGACAACTGCAGCAGAAGGGCTGGCCAGTGGCGATCCGGCCCGCAGGGTGCAAACGGCAAGTAGTGATGAGATCGGCCGCCTGGCAAGCACCTTCAACCGGATGGCTGACCGGCTGGAGGCGCAGGAACAGTTGCGCAAACAGCTGGTTTCAAATGCCGCCCATGAGCTGCGCACCCCGCTGATGATCATTCGCGGAGAACTGGAAGGGATGATGGACGGCCTGCTGCCGATTACACCTGACGCGCTGCAATCGCTACATGATGAGGCCAGCCGCCTGACAACTATCCTTGATGGTGTTGATGAACTGACCAGGGCACAAACCGCTGCATTGCAACTTCATCAACAGCGCGTGGCGTTGTCAGCTTTGTTGCAGGGAATCGTCTCCCGCTTTGAGCGAACCGCGCAAGAACAGCAGGTCAGCATTCTGGTACGCGGCAATCAGGAGCTTACCGCCTGGATTGACCCGGACCGTTTTACCCAGATCATCACCAACCTGATTAGCAATGCACTAAAGGCGATGCCCCAGGGTGGTACGCTGGAAATTCGCCTTTCAGCAACAGCGCAAGCACGCTATATTGAGATCATCGACAGCGGAACAGGCATCCCGGAAGAACTGCTGCCCCATGTTTTTGAGCGGTTTGCCAAGGGAAAAGATGGCGGCCTGGGACTAGGACTGGCGATCGTTAAAGAGCTGGTTGCCGCCCATGGCGGCAGCATTACGGTTACCAGCTCAACCGGCAGCGGCACCTGCTTCCGTATCGAGCTACCTGAACATGATGGAGGATCAGCATGAGCATGACCAATGAACTAACCAGCTGGAGCTGGGAACAGAAATGCCAGAAGGCTGTAGAGGCGCTGGGAACCAACGGCTTTACCGCCGTCTACTGCCAGACCCCTGACGATGCCCGGCAGTATATCATTGACGCAGCAACAGGGGCATCAACCGTTGGTTTTGGCGGATCTATGACCATTACAGACCTGGGAGTCCAGCAAATCCTTACCGATCAGGGCAAAGAGATCCTGAACCACGGCAGTAACGACTTGTCACGGGAACAGAAGCTGGAAATCATGCGCCGCCAGCTGACCTGCGACCTTTTTCTCTCCGGCAGCAATGCCCTGACCATGGGAGGGGAACTGATCAACATTGACGCCACCGGCAACCGGGTGGCCGCCATGTTCTTCGGCCCCAAAATGGTGATTGTGGTGGTGGGCCGTAACAAGCTGGTGGATGGCACGCCGCAAGAGGCGATCACACGGGTGAAGCAGTGGGCTACGCCCCCCAATGCCAAGCGACTTAACTTTAATACCCCTTGCGCCAAGACCGGTTTCTGCAGCAACTGCAACTCACCGGACCGGCTCTGCCGGGTTACCACCATCATCGACCGCAAGCCTCGCTTTACTGATCTGCGGGTTCTGGTGGTCAATGCCGAACTGGGTCTCTAGGCAGCTGGTGGACGTAATACAGACATTGGGCAGGGCGCTGCAGGATCTGCTGCTGCCACCCCGCTGCCCTGTCTGTCATGAGCTGGTCACCGGTACAAATCAGCTGCATATCTGTGCCGACTGCCTGGATGCCCTGCCAAGGGTGGCTTCACCAGTCTGTTCAATCTGTGGCATTCCGTTTGACGGAGCTGGCACCGATCACCCCTGCAGCCGCTGCCTGCAGACGCCACCGCCCTATGCTGCCGCCAGAGCAGCCCTGCGTTATGAAGGAGCCTGCCGTGATCTGATCCATCGCTTCAAATATGAGTATAAATCATACCTGCGACGTCCCCTTGGTCTGCTCACCGCCCACCTGCTGGCTGATTTTGCAACCCAACAACAACCTGATCTGCTGGTGCCGGTTCCGCTGCATGTCAGCCGTCTGCGTCATCGCGGCTTTAATCAGGCCGTACTACTGGGGGAAGTTCTTTCCCGCCAGTGGCAGATTCCTTTGCTGCGGCAGGGGCTGAAACGGACCCGTCCCACCACTCCCCAGATAGAGCTGACCCTTGAACAGCGCATCCATAACCTGCATAACGCCTTTAGCGTCACCGACAGCAGCGTCATTCGTGACCGACGGATCATGCTGGTGGATGATGTCTTTACCACCGGCAGCACACTGACCGCATCTGCCCTGGCACTGCGTCAGGCAGGCTGTCATTCTGTATCAGCTGTTACCGTTGCCCACGCCCCGTAATTCCAGCCATGAATACCTAGGTAATCATTGGACAATCCTCATCCAAAGTTCTTGACAACGGCACTGCAGTATCATATACCGATAATCTGTATACAGCTTTTCAGGAGGAGTGGTTATGCGATTGTCAACCAAAAGTCGGTATGGTCTGCGGGCACTGTTTGATATTGCGTACAACAACAGTACAGCCCCGGCACAGATTCAGGATATCTCACGCCGTCAGCAGATTTCTCCACGCTATCTGGAACAGATCTTCCAGAACCTGAAAAAAGCCGGTGTCCTGAAAAGCAAGCGTGGTCCTCAGGGTGGCTACACCCTGGCACGCAAGCCTCATGAAATTACCGTACTAGAAATTATCCAGGCCACTGAGCAGGACGCCCTGATGGTAGACTGTGGTGGTCAGGGCAAAAAGACCCGCCGTCGTAAGAACGAGTGCCCCTATGAAGGCAAATGTGTCACCCAGACCGTCTGGAAGGATGCCAACGACCTGCTTGCTGAGCTGTTCGGCAAGATGACTCTTGAAACCCTCTGCCAGCGAGGCCAGGAGCTGGGAGTAGAAAAGGATCAGGACGGTAAGATGATGTACTACATCTAACCGCTGCTTCCCGGCCTGTACCCACGCCACCGATGGCTGTACATCACTACCAACGTCTGCAGGATATCCTCAACCAATCAGCCCCTCTTGCCGTAGCATTTTCAGGAGGGGTTGACTCCACACTACTGCTTAAAGTTGCCCATGACACGCTGGGCAACCGCTGCATTGCCGTTACGATTGATGCCCCCTATCACTTCAGACAAGAGCTGGCAGATGCGCGCTGTTTTACCCAGCAGCACGCCATAGCGCATCTTATTATCCCTTTTGATCCGGCTACGGTTCCCGGCCTGATGCGTAATCCGACTGATCGCTGCTACCTCTGCAAACAGGCCCTGCTGAAGCTATGCCGTGCAGGACTGCCACCCGGCACCTGGACGCTTGCTGATGGCAGTACCGTTGATGATCAGGCAGCCCACCGCCCCGGCAGCAGAGCACTTGCAGAGCTGGGGGTACGCAGTCCTCTGGCTGAGGCAGGCTTTACCAAGCAGGATATCCGCCTGTTAAGCAAGCAACGTGGGCTACTCACCTGGGACAAACCGGCCCAGAGCTGCCTGCTGACCCGTTTTCCCCATCAGACCCTGATTACCGCAAAGCGTCTGCAACAGGTTGAATGGACAGAAACAGAGATCAAAAAGTTGGGGTTTTATATGGTGCGGGTGAGAAGCATCGGAACTACTGCACGGCTGGAGCTTGAAAAAGGGGAGCTGGCCCAGGCCATGCTCCCCACTATGCTGGTTCAGCTTGAGAGTATCGTAAAAAAAGCAGGGTTTGCAGAAATGACCCTTGATCCGGCAGGCTACCGCAGTGGCAGCATGGATTAAAAACCTTCAAACAATTTTAACGCAAAGGTGGCAAACAAGGCACAAAGAGGCAGAAAAGACCTAAAGCAATGCTTACTGCTACGGGATACAGTCATTCTGGTTTCTTTGCGTCTCTGCGCCTTTGCGTTAAAAAAGGATTTAAAACTGATACATCAGCAACATCCCGCCACCGGCTGCCGGACTTGCATCAGTAAAGCCTGCCAGGGCATACAGCTCCCACGACATCCTGCGTGACTGCAGAAAATTCACTTTTATCCGTCCCTCAACCGGCGCAGTGCCACCATCAATCCGGGTAGACGAGCCTTTTGCGTACAGGGAGACAAACAGACGATCCGTTGCCTGAACCCCGCCGCCAGCACTGTAGCTGATATAGTTTTTACCCTGATAGCCACTGGTGCTGTCCTGAAAGATGTAGGCCCCTTCCGCAAAGAGCTGAATATCCTCCAACCATTTTGAGACATAGACACCGGGACCGCCTTCAAAGGTACCGGTACCCAGCCCACGATCCTTATCGCCGGTCGGCGCCTTTAGATAAAGCGTCGGCCTGATCTTCGGGGTCTGTTCCCCATCTGCCAGCACGGTCCAGCCTGCAGAAAGACTGATATCACCCAGGCCTGCTTCAGTGGCTGTTGTAGTCACCGTACTTGTGGTTGTCGTTGTAGTACTGCTTGGCCTGCGCCCCCGACCGCCACCACCAGACTGGGTTACCACCACACCACTTCCGCTTTTGCTGGTTAAAAAGACCATTGGCAGCTCAAGCGTGAGATCAACCGCCTCAGTCGGGTTAACCGCCAGTAGTACCGGCAGGGTAACCACCGTTGCATCGGCATTGCTGCCATAATCGCCATGGGAAACTTCAGCACCGATACCAGCAGCAAACGACACCCCCTGCCCCAGACGGTGTTCAGTGTTTTCAGCCCGCGCAGCGACAGCTCCCAGCAAAATAACCAGGCAGACAATCAAGCTATAGACGACCCTATGTATCTGATTCATTTCACGTGCACTACTCACAAACCCCTCCCTCAGCGGCCTCTGCGCCCGCCGCCTGTTCCACCACGCTGTTGCTGGCTTGCTGGCCCTTGCTGTCCGCCCCTGAAACCGCCGGCCCAGACAGGACGGCCGGTTTCATTGCGCAACACCAACTGTCCACTGGATGGATTACTGATCCATTGGGCCAGCAGATAACTGCGTCCATCCTTGCCCTGGGCCTTGGACCCACGTACCGTTACGGTGTCACCAACCTTCCAGTCAAGATGGTCATCCTGCAGATACCAACGTGGTCCCAGCACAATAACAAGCCGCTCGGATCCGGCAGTCATCACCAGCGTCACCGGATTGACCTCTGTGTCAACAGCAGCCGCAACACGGCCGGTAACGGTCACCACCGTGTTGCGGTCATACCCCTGCACCAGATCCAGACCAGTTTCCCCTCCCTCACCACCGGAACCAAAGCCCCAAAACGCCTCAGCCGGCCTTTGCAACATGACCACCACACTCACTGCTGCAATCAGGAAAAAGAGAAATCGAAATCTACCCATGGTAAAACTGCCTTTCTACGGAGTTGTCGCTGCTGGTTTTACTGCATTCACACCGGTACCATCCATGGCGCCACGCCCATTGGCCGGCCGGGTTGTAGAACCATTGGCAGTGGTGCCAGTCTGCAGGAACGTGCCGTCCCGGCGCTGGGAACCTTCAGGACGGGTCTGGCTTTGAGTAGCCGTCTGCGATTGGCTACGGGTCTGGGTCATAGTTCCTTTCCCCATAGCGGCTCCATTCCGGGCACCACCACCCATGCCACCACCGCCACCGCCTCCACGGGCAAATGATTCCCCGCCAAAGGATACAACTGCTGCCAATACGGCTGTTGCGATCAGAAGATTACGTGTTTTCATGGTTAACTCTCCTAAGCTGGTTTCGAGATCTACGCTCGTTACTCGTAAGGATTACAGCAACCATGCCAATCACCAGACAACACCACAACACACTGATATACCTTTATTTTTTTACAAACAACACCCAACAGGTGCAAACAGTACTGGTGCAAATCATGCTTGCTCCAGTGAAAACCTTGCACCTATCCGTCTGCATCAACCAGGCCATACTCCTTTAAACGGTATTGCAAGGTCCGTCGCGAAATGCCCAGTTTCTCGGCTGCCAGACGCCGGTTGTTGCCGCACTCTGCCAGTGTTTCCAGAATGCATTCCCGCTCACGTTCTTTCAAGTTCACCGTATCGGCAAGCGGTCCGGCAGCCAGCGTTTTAGCAAAGCGTATATCTTCCGGCAGATCCGAAACCGTCACCCGCCCTTTGCAGAGGATGACAGCCCGTTCGATCACGTTGCGCAACTCACGGATATTTCCGGGCCAGTTGTAGGCTACCAGCTTTTCCAT
>CAZNWF010000144.1:0-6271 GCA_964576485.1 uncultured Geobacter sp.
AACAAGGATGGCCACCATGACCATGAGGAGGGAGATCACCAATGAAACAGTTTCTGACACGCAATCCCAACACGCAGATCATCAGTAGTCTGCGTAAGGATGATGATAAGGGTCGTCCCTGGACCCTGATGGAAAAGATCTTTCTTGGCCTGACCCCGCAACAGTACGTTTCTCAGGCCATGAGCAATCCATTGAACTGGGTTTTTGCCGCAATACTTCTGGTCGGCGTACCATTCATTATTGCCCGCTTTATTTTTGGCCTCTCCTGGGCCGTGGGTGACCCGTACGACAACGCCTGGGGACTGTTTCTCGGATTCGGTCTGTTTGGCATGGTGCCGCTCTCATCATCAGGTTTTCAGCTGGGCTCTGCGGTTGAAGTATTTGGACGGCATGACTTTGAGCCGATTGAGCGCCTGGGGATCCTGAACGGTATTCTGGGCTACTTCTTTGCCGTTATCTTTCTGATGTGTGACCTGGGTCAGCCCTGGCGTCTGATCTACCCGATGTTTGTCTCTTGGGGGCCCGAGGCAGTGCTGTTTCTGGTGGCCTGGCACGTTGCCACCTACCTGTCAGTACAGGCTGCCGAGACCTCAACCGCCTTCTTTGAATGGATGGGCTGGCCAGCCGGCAAGACCTTTGTGAAGAAGATGGCGCTGGGGCTGGCTGTAGCCGGCATCATCCTCTCAACCCTGCACCAGGGCGCTCTGGGTGCACTCTCCACTTATGCACCGGGCAAGATCCATCCACTCTGGTACTCATCCTCCTTCCAGTGGCTCTACTTCTTTGTATCGTCGCTGCCTGGCGGCCTCTGCATGGTAATCGTAGTCAGTACCATCGCCGTCAAAACCATGCAATGGCGCTGTGATGACACCTTCAAGAACAGCCTGAGCAAACTGCAGATCTCTCTCGCCAAAGGGGCTTCCATGGGGCTGATCACCTACCTGGTCATTCGGCTGATCGGTATTGCCCATGACAATAAATGGGCCTACCTGACAACCGGTTGGGGGACCTGGTGGATGTTCGAGATTGGCTTCGGGGTTATCCTGTCACTGGTGCTGTTGACCGCCGGTATCCGTAACAACAGCGTTACCCTGGTGCGCCTGGGCGCCTGGACCACCATCATCGGTGTTGTCCTGAACCGCCTGAACGTCTACATGTTTACCTTTAACTGGCAGAACGGGCATGTCCATATACCCCCCTTCAGAGAAATCATGATTGCTGTCACCGTCTACTCTATCTACATCATTACCTACCGCGCCATTCTGTACCGCTGGCCGATCCTGTTCAAGTGGAAGACCCGTTACAGCGAGTATGCCGTGCTTGACCCTGCACCAGCCGCCATTGCAGAGGCTGAAGCGGTACGCAGCAAGTAATATAACCGACTATCCTTCCGCCTGACACAGTGCAGGCGGAAGGATTCAGGAGATCGTTATGAAACGCGCCCTAACACTCGCACTGGCAGGACTGGTCGGCCTGATCGCCTCCCATGCAGGTGCGATAGAGTTAAAAGAGATCAATTACGACACCAAAGAGGCAGGCAAGGTTGTCTTCAGCCATACCAAGCACCTTGCCAAGAAGTCTGCCCGTGGCAACGCCGCCTTTAGCTGTGCCACCTGTCACACCGGTAACAAGAGCAAGAAGCATTACACCATGGCTGATATGTACAAGGGGCAATCCTGCGGCGCCTGCCACAATGGCAAGCAGGCCTTTGATGCCCATGAGTGCAGCAAATGCCACCAGGTGAAAGAGATTGTCTATCAGGTTAAAGAAACCGGACCTACCCATTTCAGCCACAACAAGCACCTGACCAAGGTTAAAGATTGTGCTACCTGCCACACCAAACTGTATAAAACCGGCAAAAACCCCACAGTCAGCATGGCTGAAATGGAAAAAGGCAAGTCCTGTGGCTTCTGTCACAACGGCAAAAAGGCCTTTGGTGTTGATAAGTGCAGCAAGTGTCACAAGAGTCCCGAGCTGACCTATAAAACGCCGCCGGTGCCCAAGGCAACCTTCAGCCACGCCTTCCATACCTCGGCGTATAGTTGCAAGGATTGTCACACCTCAATCGTGAAACCGGATATGAAGAAGAACAAGCGGGTCAGCATGGCTGATATGGAAAAGGGACAGTCATGTGGAGCATGCCATGATGGCAAGATTGCCTTCTCGGTCAAGGGTGACTGCGCCAAGTGCCACACCGGATTCAAGCTGCCGTCCAAAATAACCTTTAAAAATAAAAAGGGTACGGTTATCGGCCACTTCAGCCATGAGTTTCACACCGCTGCCTATCAGTGCAACGACTGCCATACCAAGCTGTATCCCTATGGCAACGGAAAACGGATCACCATGAAGCAGATGGAAAACGGCGCATCCTGTGGCGCCTGCCACGACGGGAAATCGGCCTTCTCAGTCAAAGGTGACTGCCTGAAGTGCCATAAGAGCTCCTGAAATGTTATGGCCGACAGGGGGAGTCGCACCCCTCTGTCGGCCCTTTTTAAATTTATCGTTTTAACGTAAGGCGCTATCTACGGAGGTGCCCAATGCTCCAGAGTATCGCTACCCGAACCATCATTCCGGTTGGTCTTGCCGTTACCGGCTTTGTGGCCATCTGTTGCTTAAGTCTCTACTCAATCATGAAACAGGATATGATTGACGATGCAGCGCAAGGGGGACGAAATATCGCCAACACCGTTGTGCTCTCCACCCGCTATGCAATGCTGCATAATGACCGCCAGCACCTGGGTAGCATCATTGCCAACATCGGCCAGCACCAGGGAGTTGAACATCTGCGGGTATTCAACCATGACGGCTTCATCACCTTTTCACGTAACCAGACAGAAATAGGCCAACAGGTTAACAAAAAGGTTGAAGGCTGCAGCGGTTGCCACAGTGGAGAAAAACCGGCTGAACAACTGGCTGCGGTAAAACAGACCAGACGATTTAAAAATGAGCGCGGCGTTGAAGTATTAGCCATGACTCAACCGATCTATAATGAACCTTCCTGCTCAACCACCTCGTGCCACTACCACGCTCCTACACAAAAAGTCCTCGGTATGCTTGATATCGGCCTTGATCAAGGACCACTTCAAAATTCACTCGCGTTAATGCGCTACCGTATGATAGTCTTTACACTTATGACTTTGGTTCTAACCGTGGGTGGTGTTGCTGCCCTGTTGAACCGCTCATTCTTTGTTCCACTGAAAAAACTGCTGGCTGTTACCAGCGACGAAAAACCGTGTAACTTTGAGCAACAGCTGGAATCAGGGTACGGTGAACTGTCCATTCTGGCCCGTAATTATCAAAGGATTGTCGCACGTCTGAATGATACCCGTGAAGCGCTTGCACGCTGCCGTAATTGCAGTAGAGAAAAGGATGATACCGAAAACGGCTAGCGGCCCGATAGCTGGCTGGGATTCAGAGATCGGTATCATGCGGTAACCGGAGAAGGTCAATTCCCATGTCCAATCAGGAAACCGGCAGCACGCTGTCTCAGGAAACGCAGCGTACCGCCCTGCTGGAATCAATTCGCAGGCTGCGTACCCGCTCCCATCAGGGACTGTGGGCCATAGCTGCTTTTGCCTGCACCAGCATTCCGGCCATGCTCAGCGACCAGATCTTCCCCCCTCTTACCCCTGCAGTAAAAAAGATGCTGGGTACCCCGCCTTCAAGCAACATGATCAGCGCCCTGCTGGTGGTCTATGCCTTTTCTGCCATCCTGCTGGTGCTGGGCAGGATCACCAACGGCTCCCCCAAGATGGTTTCATTCAGCCATATCGGCTACCTGATCTGCTTTTATGCCTTCTACTTTTTTTCAGGAGTGCTGCCGGAGAACTTCTGGGCCGTGCTGGCCACCGGCATGACGATCTTAAGCCTTGAAAGCTACCACATCTGGTCGTTAAGCATGGCTCAGATCAGGGAAGAGGAAGAAACATTGGCACTTCTTGAGCGCAGGATGGGGCTGGATAAATAAACAGACTGACACAGCATTTAACTGTACCAGCCTGCAGTTTACGCAAAAAAGGGACTACAGATCTTTCTTGGGCAATAACTCCACTTCATTTCCTTCTGTAGCACTTTTAAAATTCTTGATGCTCTTACCCATGGCCGAGCCAATTTCCGGCAGTTTTCCTGCTCCAAAAACCACAACCACAATCCCCAGTATCACCACCAGTTCAGGCATACCAAATCCAAACATATTCGATCTCCTCTATGAAGCGTTTATATGATTTTGACAGTGCAGGCACCGTCGCAGATACAAAAGCGACATGCCGTTCATATGAAAATAATGGCCACAACGCGGACAGCGTGCAAGGGCAGAATACAGAGCGGTAATAAACAGGATCACTACCCAGACGCTAAAGGTGATGGCCATGCTGCGGAACGTGGGCGAAATCCTGTTCGAGAACCACATCAACGGCATATACAGAATGACAGTGGCAAAGAAGTATTTTCTACGCCTGCGGATCAGATCCATAGCCTGTTTGAAGGCAACAGGGTCAGGCTGATTGGGCAATGAACAAACAGTGGATTCCGTTACCGCCTGATCATCAGAGTCTGTGGGGCGAGCCAAAGGCCCGCCCCCGTCGCCATGCGAACTAGTCCCGTGCATTGGCCCGTACAGCCTGCTGCTGTCTGCTCTCTTCCGCAGTCTTTTTGATCATGTTGTAGAGGCTGATAACCGCCGGAATGGTCTGCACAACAACCACCAGGGCCAGAAAGCCGGCAAAGGCCAGCACCAGTATGCCGCTGTTATAGGTCAGACTGGTATCAACATGGTTGACGTGATCTGCAGAAGCAAAGGCTCCGGTCAGACTGATAACAGAAAGGGCAAAGGCAGTTAGGACAGTACGAACTATTTTCATGGCACAATTCTCCTTTATTGATTGAGGTACATGTTGTGGACTTTATTTATGGCCAATTGCATGGGCTGTGGTTGTACGCTCTGCCGGGCTGAATATCGCCTTAACCATAGAGTACAGCATAATCATAGCAGGAACCGCCTGCATCATGACGATGAATGCGGCAAAGCCGATAAAAAACCAGATCATCGGGCTACCGCCGTCGGTAAGGGCACCGTCTGCTGCAAAAGCAGAAGTTGCGCTACCACCGAGCATCGGGATCAACATGTTCATAATTTTCGTTTTCATGGCATCCTCCTTGAGGGTTCCGTTAAGTAGTTTAACGATACTTTTACTAATGCACAGGAGATGCCAAACAAGCCATCAACAACAATAAATATTGTAAGCAACTAATTATTCAGCATATTTTTTATATTTAAAGTAATTATCTACTGTTGCCACTGGCTTTATTTGTATGTTTATTTTGTACAGTCAATGCAGCCGGAAAAACCATTTATCAACGTAACACATATAATATTTCTACATTATTTCATTTTAAACCATTAAGCATGTCTGTATGAAACCTTTATGCGCCAGTTCATTCCCGCTACATACTTGCCTGGGCTGAGCTATTGCAGACGGCATGGCTCATGTCAATCACTCTGGCGTAGTAGCTAACAACGCTATAGTGCTGCAGTGCTAAAATGATGAGCCCAGAAATAAACAGCTCATTAAACCACTGACCAAGACCACCTACGACAAAAAACAACAGATAAATCCCGATTCTAAACCCAACTTGCGACATTGTGCCTACCGGTTTAGTGCCATGGAAAAGCTTACCGACAATAACAATCAGAGCACTGCATGTTGAAATACATAATAGCGTAACTGCCATAAAAACCGGCGGTACAGCGCCAAGTTGCCGCATAATGTGGGGCGGCAGCACGGTTGCCAGGCTTTGATCCTTGTAAAAAACAACAAGCATGGTAACTGCCAGATAAATAAAAATGCCCCAAAGCCCGCTACGGGATTTTTTGTAAAGGGTGTTAAGTTTATGCTCCTCAACATTAGCAGGTACAATACCATTTCGTATGGATAACATGAGTGTATCTCCTCTAATCTGCGTTATTATGAAGCCCATCTTCCACATGATGGTGCTCAACCTTTTCCCAGCCGGTCCACATCGGTTTAAAATAGGCCAGAGGTGTCGAACCAAGAGTTGCCAGATAAACATGGGTCATTAAAAAGGCTCCCAGGATACAGGCAAGTATAAAATGCAGGGTAACCAGAATTTGCAAACCACCCAACATTAACAGCATCTGACGTAACGGCCCTATGTTCAGAAGAGCAATCCCGGTCAGGCTGACAAAAGGAACAATCACAAACATAATAGCAAGATAGGCTGATTTCTGCATCGGATTGAATTTGCTGTCAGG
>CAZNWF010000145.1:0-6266 GCA_964576485.1 uncultured Geobacter sp.
TAATCGCAGCTTTTATGCTCATTATTAACCTTCCTGCCCCCATTTGGTACTGTTTTGTATTCATAAAAGGCTGCGCTGCTTATCATCAGGCTCAGCAAACAGTCCTGCCTGGACTACGGGTGATTGCTTGATACGGATTCTGGATTCCCCTGTAGTTTCAGGTCCATCTGATAATGGTAAAGCGAAGAAGTTTGCAGGATATTAGCCAGCGATACACTGATACAGTTCTGAAAGATCTTCCCAGTTTTGTGCTGAGATAAGATCTAATGCAGAAGTAAAGAGGTACCGGAATTTACGGATGCCGCCAACCTTAACAGGAACCGGTAAACACCGGGAGGTTCCCAGCTTCAGCAGCCAGTATTCGTTCCGGTTCTCTTGATCAATGCTGCCGGCCTGTTCGTAACGGAAAACGGCGGCTCATGGGCCAGACGGATTTTCAACCCGTCAAATCAACCGTTTTCATTTTATGATAAAGAGATTCAATGTCTGCTGATTTTATGCAAAATTGGCTTCTATGTTTGATTTTCGGTTTTGTTGAAGCATTTTCAAGTTTTATGCCGGGATCATAGTAAACCTTGTTCAGCGCCAATGCTTTCAGGCAGAGATTAAAATCTGTGCCGTAGCCAATACGAATCAGGTTGCCATAGCGGTAGGATAATTCAGGGGCTTTCTCGCAATTGCTCGGAATATAGACCGCCTGTGCATGTTTTTTGTTCCAGTGGAGCATGATCTCGGAAAAGTGCCAGGTTGCGGCATCAACGCCGCTTTTAGACACCAAGGTAATACCGCCGCCTGTGTCTGTAATCTTGCCGGAAACAGTATCAAAACCATTTAGAACCAGAGTCAGGCCGGTTCTTTCGTGAAAGCTGTTGATACGAAATGGTCCTCCGAAATTCAGCCTGTCTTCGCGATCGGCTTTGCCAGTCATATCCGGGTAGCCAAACTTTCTGACAAAATCCTCGACGCCGGAAGTTTTGTAGTAACCGCCAGTAGGTTGTGGCGTCATGAGTGTTAAAGTGCCTGAAGTGATACGGTTCAGGTTGGCAACTGTGTATTGCTTGACCTCATAGCCGAGATAATCAGGCTCCGCTTTCCCATTGGGGATGATGCCCAATTCAGCTTCAAGGGTGTAGCCTCCAACTCCGGATTATACTTTGAAAATGTTTTCGTTATGCCAAGTCAGGAAATTCGGATCGGGATGGAATTTTTCCGGCATGGTAATTTGTTTCCCATGGCATGAGATCAAAGTTTCCTGAATGAATTTGTCATCTCGCAATTTGTTGAGTTCAGATGATACTGCTATTGAGTAGTCTGGAAGAACTGTCAGTAAACCTCTGTCGTATGCTTTGTCATGGAGAACGGACAAACAGAGACCATTTTTGGGGTTCAAGCGATTTTCGTTGCTTCTGTTCCACGGCATAATGTGACTTGCCACAAGAAGCCGTGGTTCAGATAGTCCACTCATACAACACACACTGACATAACTGCTCAAAATCATCCGTCTGAAAATGTATTGTTTTTTCCTCACTTCAACCTCTGCTTTGCGCGTAGTGTCCACAGGCAACGGCAGGTCTTCCTCGACCTCTTCCGCTTTCTCGTCAGCAACAGTGATGAGTTGAGCCGCCACATTGGATATTTCCGCTTCCCAATTATTCTGGAATTTTTCCCAAACCAGTCTGTCCATTGCCGATGCATTGCCAAGACCACTTCTGCCAGAATTGACAATTTCCGGGTCAAGACTGGCAAGATTCACCAATTTCATAGCAACAGCCGATGGAGTTCGACCAATCTTTTCGGCCAATCGGATTACGTTCTGATTTCGAGAGTGCATTTTACCGAAAGGAAGCTGACAGTAGAGCGCAAGTGCAAGCTTCAGTTCTTCAATGGACCATTTATTCATTACACTTACCCAACACATACAATGGTTCAATTTTGCCCAAAATCAATTCTTCGTCACGATGATAAAGTGTTCCGCAAGACTTACACCAGACGGTAGGAATGTCATTAAGAAGTTCATCGAAAACATCTTCCCTCACATCTGTAGAGCTACATTTAACACATGGGACTGTGCCATCTTCAAGCCAGTATGTAAAATGACAGTTGCTGCATTCGTGTATTTGTTTGCCTTTACTAAAATCTGCAAAATCAGTTCTGACACCACATTGACGGCATGTTTCAGGCTGATCGGTCATAATGAAAATATCAAGCGCCATGTGGTCCTCCAGAAATCAAAGGATGGGAAGTAGTTCAGCAAGTCGAGTACCCGGCAGATCCTTCGCATGGAGTCGAAACCGGAAACCGGCGGCATGCAGCATCTTCCTGACAGCTATTTCCGGCTTCGTGTCTTAAACCCGGGACATTTCCCACATTTCCCCGAAAGCCTATGATTCTTTCAAACCTGCTATGGAAAACTTCAGGCTGTTTTTATAACAGATTGCTTGATGTCAGAAATGGAGCAAGGCCATCTGCTCTTCTGTCCTCAGCCACATATCACCGGGGATCAAAGGTGCCAGGCGTTGCAGAACATACCCTGCCGCCGCCCGGTGCTCCCATGATGAGCCGACAGTCAGCAGCGGCCCCATATCGTCAAGAAAGCGCCGGTCACCCAACTTCTCGAATAGGTTCAACTCGAACTCGGCCCGCGATACCTGATGCCCTTCGTGTGCCATGTACTTCAGAAAGCAGGAAACAATAGCCTTCGGGCTGACATTAAGCACTGTTGACGCATGCCACAGGTCGAAAAGATCCCTCCCTTTTTTTCGCTGATAGAGTGCCCGCAGTTTGGTGCCAAGGAGCTCCTCGATGCCATAGGTTGCTATGGATGCCGATCCGGTATGCCAGCGTGATTGAAGCTTGAAGTCGAACCGTTGATACCCTTGCACGGTGAAGTGCTCCCGGGAGTTGATTTCGACTTTTAACCGCAATGGCAGGCCTTCTTCCGATTCCACCCGCCAGATCAGGGTCACCCGTCCTTCGGACTGTTTCCGTTTAGGGGTGCCAAGCCATGGATTCAGTTTCTCCTGTGCCGCATCCATAACCGGACCGATGGGGCCTGACCGCATCTGTACCAGATCGATGTCCTCCGAATATCTTGCCGGCGGCAGATGCAGCTTGAACAGCGCTGTCCCGCCCCGGAAAGCCAGATGCTCTGACAGGAGCGGATGGCTGTATAGTTCCACCAGAGCCCGGCAGATGATCAGGTCCTGTTCGACCTGAGACAGTTGCGGCCAGGGGGCATGACTGCGCCAGGCGGTAATAAAATCAAGAGGTATCATAGTTCCGGTTCTACTTTTTCATTGGGCAGCAGACGCCAGCGGGAATTTTGACGCACCCCTTTGTGCGGTTGTGACGGAGAAAGAGGAACCGTAACCGGATTTCTTGCATCGATAAACTCGGCCAGACCTTCCGCCAGTCCGGCTGCGCCGACCAGTTCCAGCAGATATCCCAGTCTCTGTGACCATGCGACAGGAGACAGGTCGGCAATGGTTGCCAGTTTTACCCCGTCCAGTGTCTCTGCCAGTTCCGCCAGAACAGTGGCGGCATTGTCAAGCCCGCCGGCATGGTGCGGGTAACCGGCCAGATCAAAGGCAGTGACTTCCGGGGTTGAAACCTTCAGGTAACCGCGAGGAGTTTTGAAATCCATGGCAGGCATGGCCGACACGTTCTTCCGGACAACGAAATCGACCCTCACATTACCGCAGACGATGCCGGGACGGGTCCGCCGGATTACCACCTGGAAGGCCTGGGGGCGATGATGGGCTGCTCCGTGGTGTTCGGCAGCGGTCAGGAGCCCGGCATAGTATGGCATCTCAAGATGATCCATCAGCGACGGAATAAACTGGTTGGCCGGCAGGCACTCCAGTTTCCGGTATTCCGGAGTAACGATCAGATAAAACCCCCGGAACGGCATGGCGATCTCCCCCTTATGCCGCAGACGACGCAGGGCAGCGCGGGTCGCCAGCACACCTGAGCCCAGCGCTTCCGCTGCTGCAACACCGGTGAAGCAGTAGGTGCCCTGGGCGAGAAGGGTATCAATATACTGAGCAAGTACCATGTACACAAAAATATATCAAATGAGCATTAAAAACAACGCTATATGTTGTTTTTTCTGCTTGATAACATCTTCGAGCAGGTCAGGAGCCACTCAAACACCTCTGTGGGATGATACTCTTCCTGTGCCAGATGCCCCTCCCCAAAGAGCGTCCAGGGTTAGCAGCACGCTGAACCATTTAACGGTATTTGGCCTCACACCATCTCCTTCAGCCAGTTGACAAGCCTGGACAGCACGCTGTTGCCTGCTGTTTCTGTTGTGCGATGTGCGGGACACCCGGATGTACTCCTGACAGCCAGACCCACCCCGGTTGCACAGGCGGGATGCCTGACCATCTCTGAGAGACCCTGTATCGTATGAGGTGTGCCGATTCTGACCGGTACATTGGTAAGCTGTTCCAGAAACAGGTCAAGGTCTGGCAGCAGTGCCGTGCCACCGGTTACCACAAGGCCGGCAACCAGCCGTCCACCGTGGCGTGACCGCCGGGTGTGGGTGGCTATATCGGTGATCAGTTCTTCGACCCGGGCGGTGATGATGTTTACCAACTCTTCTCGGTAAAAGTTCTTTTTTTCAACGGTAATTGTCTCCCCCCGTTCGGCACGACACCCGCCATGCAGCAGTTTAAGCTGTTCTGCTTGATTGGGCAGGATCCGCAGGTGCCGGGCAATGTCTGCGGTGATGTCGCTGCCGGCAATCGGCAGTTCAGCGGTGTGCCAGAGTACCCCGTGCTTGAAGACGGCTACATCGGTGGTGCCGCCGCCGATATCGATCAGTGCAACACCCATTTCCATCTCATCGGGAGTCAAGACCGCTTCGGCAGAGGCCAGGGATTGCAGGACAAGAGAGCTGACGCCAAGTCCGGCACGCTGGCAGGCCTTGGTGAGGTTACGGACGCTGGTGGCAGCGGCGGTGACGATATGTGCCCGCACCTCAAGCCGTGAGCAGGTCATGCCGAGCGGGTTGACAATCTCTTCCAGGCTGTCCACCCGGTACTCACGGGGGATCAGGTGCAGCAGCTCGCTGTCTGAGGCGGGTATGGATGACCGGGCAGATTCGAGTACCCGCTGAATATCCTGTTCAGTGACCTCTCCCCGATTGAGGGTGATCATGCCGGTACAGTTGCCGCTTTTGACGGTGCGGTCTGCGATGCCAACCACAACGCTGTCAATCTGAACACCGGCGGTCCGCTGGGCCAAATCAACGGCCTTGCGTATGGCAGTGGCGGTACCTTCGATGTTCAGTACCTGTCCGTGCCGGACACCGGGTGAAAAAACCTGACCCATGCCGATGATCTCACCCCCCTGGCTGCCCTGCTGGGCAATGACGCAGCAGATCTTGGTGGTGCCAATGTCAAGGCCGGCAATGATGGTGGTCTGAGTGTTCATGGGCCTGTTGGCTTGCCTGATTTCATGGGTTATTTCCTTCACAACGTTTCAAACGGCTGACTGCAAGAAATTACAGCCTCTGACTCTGAACAGGTCCTTCAGAAACGTGTACCCCAGATTTTTCAATCGTTGGGGAAGGAGCCTGGCACAAGGTTAATGTCCTGTGTTGGCCGATTGATGACAGACATGTATCACCCTGCAAGAATCAGCGTCCATTTTCCGCTTGGACCGTGCATGGCTGGAGATAGAGAGGGTATCCTCCCGATAGTTCTCCGGGACCTCCTCAAAAGTCACAAGGGTTACAATATCAGGATGCGGGCTGGTAACAATCCATCCCCTGTTTGCATCTAACGGCTGTACGCCAAAATCTCCAAACTCATCTCCTGTCCTTGAGTAAAGGTCCTTCAGCAGTTCTGATGCCTGTTCTTCCAGGTTATCGCACGGTTCTGTCAGTATCACGCAGGTACCGTTTTCAAAAAGTACCCAGGGATATGGCTCAACCATTAACTCCTGCCATGCTTCAATGTAGTTAATCACAGGAAGTCCTCTTTTGTTGTTCATTCGGTTCATCAACCAGCATCACCTGTTGTTTCAGCCAAAGCTGCGGATCAATCAGATCCAGCAGAAAGCGCTCAAAGTCATAGGCCCAGGGGATCTCCAGATCCACCTTGATGGTCTGGCGCGCGGCGATAACGGTCTCTCCGGTCTTGGGGTTGCGACCTTGCTTGGGCACAGTCTGCCAGTAAAAGCCGATACCCCGCTTCTGCCAGGCAGGCAGGTCATTGAAATTGACGCCGTTCTGAAAGAGCAGCTCATGCTTGTCTTTAACC
>CAZNWF010000146.1:0-6126 GCA_964576485.1 uncultured Geobacter sp.
GAAGAGGGACTCTGCCGGATGATGGAACAGGTGCTGCTTGACAGCGGCTATCTGGTGCGCGCCTACACCAGCCCGATCAAGGCAGTGGAGGAGTTCTCGCCCGGCGCCTGGGATCTGGTGATTACCGACATCAAGATGCCCGGCATGACCGGACTCGAGGTACTCCAGCGGGTCAAGGAAAAATGCCGCGATATCCCGGTGATCATCATCACCGCCTATGCCACGGTAGAGATGTCGATTCAGGCCCTGCGTAAAGGGGCCTATGATATGCTGACCAAGCCGTTTGAACCGGATGAACTGGTCTTCCGGGTCAAAAACGCCCTGCAGCAGGCCCAACTGACTGAAGAGAATCGTGAACTGCGGCGTGAAATTGAAGAAAAATTGCAGTTTGATAACATCATCGGCTCATCAGGGGCGTTGCGGAATGTGTTGGACAAGGTTGCCAAGGTGGCTGGTAGGGACACCTCAATTCTGATTACCGGCGAATCAGGCACCGGCAAGGAGCTGATCGCCCAGGCGGTGCATATCCACTCCAGCCGCAAAGACCATAAATTCATGGCAATCAACTGTGGCGGACTGCCGGAAAGCATTCTTGAAAGTGAGTTATTCGGGTATCGCAAAGGTGCCTTTACCGGTGCAGCGGAAAACCGCCAGGGCCTGCTGGAAGCTGCGAATGGTGGCACCCTGTTTCTGGATGAGGTGGGCAACCTGCCGATGAACGTTCAGAAGACCCTCTTGCGCTTCCTGCAGGAAAAGGAGTTCCGTCGAGTTGGTGATACCGCCTCAACCAGGGTAGATGTACGGGTTATTTCAGCCACTAACGCCGATCTGAAGGAAGGAGTCAGGACCGGAGCCTTCAGGGAAGACCTCTACTACCGCCTGAATGTGGTGAACCTGCACCTTCCACCGCTACGGGACCGGATTGATGACATTCCACTGCTGGCGGCCCATTTCATCCACCTGCAAAACCAGAAATTCGGCACTGCAGTCAAGGCCTTTGAGCGGGATGCAATGCAGATCCTCTGCACCTTTGAATGGCCCGGCAATATCCGTCAGCTGCGTAACGTGATCGAGGCCTGCATGGCCATGGAATCAAGCGACTATATCAGCCTGGATACCCTGGGACAGGTAATTGATCTGCCGGAAGGCCGGATCATACCGGCAACGGTCCAGGCCGGCCCGGTCCTGTCCGATGACCTGCCCTACACCGAGGCGCTGGAACGGTTTGAACGGGATCTGCTGCGTGACCTGCTACGCAAACATGGCGGGGCCGTGGATAGCGCCGCCAAGGAAGCCGGTATGAACGTGGCAACACTCTATCGCAAAATCAAGAGGTATGGACTGAGGAAGGAAGAATACACAGACTGACCGTGCAGGTTTTGCTTGCGGTTTAAACAGAATACGGATACAAGACAAAAAAGATCCCGTTTGCAAAAGGCGCTCTAAAATGCCGTCTGCATCCCCTAAAACCGTCAATCTGCTAGAACAGGTCTGGCGACGTCTGCGGCCAATCATCGCAGCCTGTCTGTTTTTAACCATTGCCGGAACCGGGACATCCGGCAACGCAACAAAGCAAACGCCAGCCACACCAGCGCCATCCATAGCCAGCATCCCGCTTAGCCCTGCCGAAAAGCAGTATCTTGCACAGCTCGGTCCGATCACAGTCTGCCCGGATCCAGACTGGGTCCCCTACGAACAGATGGATAGCCAAGGCAACTTCACCGGCATCGCTGCAGACCTTTTAGATCTGATCGCCCAACGACTGGGAATACATTTCACCTACGTGCAGGTTAAGGATTGGGATCAGGCGGTTGCCCTTGCCCAGGCTGGCAAAGTGCTGCTACTCCCCTTTCTGAACCAGACACCAAAGCGCGACCAATGGCTTACCTTTACCGAACCACTGTTCAGTGATCCCAACGTCTTTATCACCCGTGAAGAGCATCCATTTATAACCAATGCAGTCCTTTTAAAGGACAAGACCATTGCAGTGCCCAGCGGCACCTCCATTGAAGAAAAAATCCGCCGCGACTATCCCAACCTGAAGATCCTGAACACCGGCAACTCGGAGGCCGAGGTATTCAAGGCGGTTGCTGAGCGCCGTGCCGATCTGACCCTGCGTTCTTTAACCCTGTCAGCCTATACCATCCGCAAGGGGGGCTGGTTCACCCTCAAAATTGCCGGACAGGCACCGGCTGAATATATCAACCGCCTGCGGATCGGCGTGCTCAAGTCGGAACCGCGGCTGCGGGATATTCTTAACAAGGGGATTGCCACCATTACTCCGCAGGAACGGGAAGAGATTACCAACCGCCATGTCAACATCACGGTGGTAAAACCGATGGACTATGGCTTTATGCTGCGGATTGCCGCAGCGCTTGCCGTACTGATCGGACTGGCATTCTACTGGAATCTGCGCCTGAAACGGATCAATGCCGCACTACAGGAGAGTGAGCGCAGTAAATCGGTCTTGCTGGCAAACCTGCCCGGCATGGCTTACCGCTGTCGCCTTGATCGGGACTGGACCATGGAGTTTCTCTCTGAAGGCTGCCTGGGACTGACCGGCTATAGTAGCGATGACCTGATAATGAACAAACGGCTCACATTCAATGACCTGATTTTCCCGGAATATCGGATGCCGCTCTGGGAGGCCTGGCAGAAGGCTGTGCATAACCGTCAGCCAGTTCGGCTTGAGTACCGGATTATGACCGCTGACAAGAGCGAGAAATGGGTGCTTGAACAGGGAGTACCGATCTTTAACAAAGAAGGCCAAATACAGGCCCTGGAAGGGATCATCGTTGACATCAGTGAGCAGAAGCAGATTGAAGGACAGATACAACATCTGGCCAGCTATGATAGCCTGACCAACCTCCCCAACCGTGCACTCTTTGCCGATCGGGTCGAGCGTGCCCTGTTGTCTGCACAACGACACGGCTTCAAGATGGCGATCTTCTTCATCGACCTGGACCAGTTCAAGCCGATCAATGATGAGCGTGGACACGATGTCGGCGACTGGCTACTGCAGGCAGTTGCCCAGCGGATGACTGAGTCAGTACGGGAGTCAGATACAGTTGCCAGACTCGGTGGTGATGAATTTGTCGTACTGCTGCCGACGATTGTAACCCGGCAGGATGCCTGCAGCGTGGCAGAAAAGATCCGCTGTGCCCTGAATCGACCTTTTATGACACCTGCCGGGGTACTGCTGACTATTTCCTGCAGCATCGGCATTGCCCTGTACCCTGAGCATGGTGACAAGGAACGCGACCTGCTCCGCGCGGCCGATGAGGCGATGTATTGTGCGAAAAAGGGAGGACGCAACGCGATTGAACTATGCCAGCCAGCTGAACCAGAGGCAATGACCAGTACCAGCCACTCAATCATCCGACTGGTCTGGAAACCGGAGTACCTCTGTGGTGACCCGACCATCGACACAGAGCACAAGGAACTGTTCCAGCTTGCCAATCAGCTGTTTGAGCAGGCAGCCTCCAAGAAGAATGAGCCAACACCGCTTGATCCAGTGCTGGACGAGCTGTTACACCATGTCACCATTCATTTTGAACACGAAGAGGAGCTGCTGAGACAGATCGGCTACAACGACGTTGAGGAGCATACCCGTCAGCACACCCTGCTGAAAGCACAGGTCATTGCTTTACGGCAGGTTGCGAAAGAACGGGAAATTTCAGCCGGCGAGCTGGTTGATTTTCTTGCAATCAAGGTAATTCATGAGCATCTACTGGAAACGGATCAAAAGTATTTTCAACTTCTGGCAGACCGTTCTTCCGATACCAGTACAACACCAAGAATAGATTGACGCAAACGGCACGTCACCGCTGAGCAGGGTGCAGGATACTGCTCTCTGATCAACTGTTTCCACGTTTCAGCTGTTTTTTCTGGGTTTAATTCTGATCACCGTCCCCGCCGCCGTACATACCAAGCCATTGCTGCTGGGGTGTACGGCTGTCGCCGTACTGTACAATCACCCCGTCCTCACGCTGGTACGAGCAGGACCAGCCGGGCCAATCCGCCTTGTAAAAGGTTGGATATTCCGTGGGATGATTAAGGGGGTTATACGGCTCCGAATAGTTTGACCAGTCCGCAGGTAACGGACATTTTTCATCACCCGTATAATCACCTGCAGCAAAAACCTGTGAACTCACGGCCACCATTAGACAACCGAGAATCATAATCCGTTTTAACATGGCGTTTACCTCCCTTCTGGCTATTTTCCATGAATATACTCTACCACATTTTAGACCCTTTTGGTCAAGAAAACGCCAGACTGATCCGGCGATGCCGTGGTCCGTCAAACTCGCAAAAATAGATTCCCTGCCAGGTTCCCAGCCAAAGGGCCCCGCCACGCACAATCACCTGCACCGAAGAACCGAACAGGCTGGCCTTGATATGGGCATCTGAATTACCCTCTGCATGGCGGAAGCCGGGTGCATTCGGCACCAACTGTTCCATGAACCAGGTCATGTCGCGGGCCACATCCGGGTCTGCATTTTCATTGATAGTAACACCGGCTGTGGTATGGGGCACAAAGACGGTCAGGATACCGTCCTGCCAGCCACGTTGCTTAACCAGGTCTTGCAGTTGACGTGTAACAGGCTGTAGCTCAGTTCGTTGGCTGGTCCGCAGTGTCAACTCTGCAGTTTCCATAGGACTTCCTCCAAAAGAAACGGGGCAAAAACCAGATGGTTAATGCCCCGCTCAGCGTTGTCAACTGACCATACGGTTAGGCTGACTCAACAATCCTGATCCAACCAAAACGGTCAGCCTGCTTGCCGGTCTGGATGTCAGTCAGGGCATCATACAGCTTCTGGGTAATGGCGCCAACGCCACCGTCACCAACCTGTAGCGCCTCATTCTTGTAGCCCAGCTTGCCAACCGGGGTTACCACGGCTGCGGTACCACTGCCAAAGGCCTCGGTCACCTTACCGCTACGCAGGTCGGCAAACAGCTCATCCACATCAATCAATCGCTCCTCAACCGTATAGCCCAGCTCAATAGCCAACCGCAGCACCGATTCACGGGTGATGCCGGACAGGATCGAACCGGTCAGGGGGGCAGTCACAATGTGGTTACCATAGGCAAAAAACATGTTCATGGCCCCTACTTCTTCTATATAGCGCCGTTCTTTGCCATCCAGCCAGAGTACCTGATCATAGCCCTTCTGCTTGGCCTCCAGGCCGGCCTTGAGGGAGGAGGCATAGTTACCGCCAGTCTTGGCATCACCGGTACCACCTGCCACGGAACGGACGTACTTGTCTTCCACCAGGATGCTTACCGGGTTGAAGCCGGCGGCATAGTAGGCACCAACCGGTGAAAGGATCACAAAGAAATAGTAATGATCGCCCGGTTTGACACCAAGATAGGGGTCCACCGCAATCATGGCAGGCCTTATATACAATGAGGTGCCGGGGGCTGAGGGAATCCAGTCCTTTTCCAGCTCAACCAGCTTGTCGATACCATCCAGAAACAGCTCTTCCGGCACTTCCGGCATGCAGATCCGGCTGGCGGACTGATTGAAACGCCGGGCGTTCATTTCCGGGCGAAACAGGGCGATCCGGCCATCATCCCACTTATAGGCCTTGAGTCCTTCAAAGATTTCCTGAGCATAGTGTAATACCGTTGTGGCTGGATCGAGAACAAACGGCTCGTACGGCTTGATCCGCGCGTTGTGCCAGCCTTTATCTGCAGTCCATTCGACCAACAGCATCCGGTCAGTAAACAGCTTGCCAAAGCCGAGTTGTGTTTCATCAGCCACCTTCTGCTTCATCCGCTCAGGGGCCAGGGGAAGTACTTCAATCTGCATCTGCCACCTCCTGCAAGAATATCTGAAAAAAGAGGCGGCCCTTGGCCGCCCTGTTGTTTTTATACTTACTGCCAGCCCGAAACAGTGTCAACAGTTTCTTGGTCAAACAGGGGGTTCAGAAACAAACAAGATAGCCATCGCAACAGACTAATCCGATTTATTAAGGCTGGTTGCAAAAAAAATGATTGAGCACTTGCAGACCGGAAAACTGATGGTATCATCTTGCATCAAGCTGTAACCGGTGCAGGAGACGTCCTGCTCCGTAACCAATCCAAGGGGGTACCCAGATGAAGAAGGCAGATCTCGTGGCAAAG
>CAZNWF010000147.1:0-5957 GCA_964576485.1 uncultured Geobacter sp.
TCCTTTGAGACCCCTGAATACACCGCCAACGCCGACGCCATTGGTCCTTTGCGGATTCTGGAAGCGATCCGGATCTTGGGGCTTGAGAAAAAGACCCGCTTCTACCAGGCCTCCACCTCCGAACTCTACGGCCTGGTCCAGGAAATTCCCCAGAAGGAAACCACCCCCTTCTACCCCCGGTCCCCCTATGCCGTAGCCAAACTCTACGCCTACTGGATCACCGTCAACTACCGTGAAGCCTACGGCATCTACGGCTGCAACGGCATCCTCTTCAACCACGAGTCACCGTTGCGGGGAGAAACCTTCGTCACCCGCAAGATCACCCGTGCCCTGGCCCGGATCAAACTGGGGCTTCAGGACTGCCTCTACCTGGGTAACCTTGACTCCCTGCGGGACTGGGGCCATGCAAAAGACTACGTCGAGATGCAATGGCTACTGATGCAGCAGGAACAACCTGAAGACTGGGTCATTGCCACCGGTATCCAGCACAGCGTCAGAGAGTTCGTCAATGCCGCCGCCGACGAACTGGGGCTGAAAATCAGCTGGCAGGGCAGCGGTGTGGATGAAACCGGTACCGACCAGAGCGGTAAAGTGATTGTCAAGGTAGACCCCCGTTACTTCCGTCCCACTGAAGTCGAAACCCTGTTGGGAGATCCGGGCAAAGCCCGTGAGAAACTGGGCTGGACGCCAAAGATCAGCTTTAAGGAACTGGTTTCCGAAATGGTCCGTGAAGACCTGAAGGCGGCTGAACGGGATGAGCTGGTCAAAAAACACGGCTACAGGGCGTTTGACTATAATGAGTAGCACTGATTTGCAAAGACATGTCCTGTTGAGAACCCTTGACTACCTCAAGCCGTACTGGGGCCTGCTGGTGGTTTCAGCCCTGTGTTCTATGGTGGTGGGCGCCATGGATGGTGCCTTTGCCTATCTGGTGGAGCCGGTACTCAAAAAAATATTTGCCGGCAAGGATACCGGTATCTTCCTGCTGGTGCCGATCGGTATCATCACCCTCTTTGTGCTGCGCGGTATCTGCCGCTTTACCTACGACACCACCATCAAGCTGGCCGGTCAGAAGGCGATTCAGGATATCCGCAATGACCTGTACGGCAGCACCATCAGGAAGGATATGGCCTTCTACAACCGGCAGGCCACCGGTGAACTGATGTCCCGCATGACCAACGACATCGGGATGATGCAGGATGGCATGGCC
Source organism: uncultured Geobacter sp. (assembly GCA_964576485.1). Lineage (GTDB taxonomy): Bacteria > Desulfobacterota > Desulfuromonadia > Geobacterales > Pseudopelobacteraceae > Trichlorobacter. The sequence goes on from CAZNWF010000147.1 coordinate 1,211, forward strand.
AACGTGGTCTGCGGTCTGTTCCGGGACCTGATCTCTTTCCTGTCACTGCTGGTGGTAATCTTTTACCGTAACTGGCAGTTGGCGATCCTGTGCTTTATTGTGCTGCCGGTGACGATCTATCCGGCCCAGCTGATCGGCAAAAAGATCAAGAACTCGGCCCGGCGCAGTCTGGATGTCATGGGAGGGATCGGTTCAATCCTGCAGGAGACCTTTTCCGGTATTAAGGTGATCAAGGCCTTTGGCCTTGAAACGCGGGTGATTGAGCGCTTCCGCACTGAAAACCTGGCCTTTCTGAGTCAGTATAAACGGTTTATCAAATATGAGTCGCTGGCCATGCCGGTGTCCGAGATGATCATTTCTCTGGGGATTGCCGCAGTCGTCTATCTGGGGGGAAGTCAGGTTCTGTCGGGGCGGATGTCTGCCTCTGAGCTGTTTTCCTTTATCGCTGCCATGATCATGCTGTTCAACCCGGTCAAGAAGCTGCAGGGATCCTTCAATGTGGTGCAGCGCTCTTCCGGCGGTGCTGAGCGGGTCTTTCAGCTGATGGATGCACAACGCCTGATCGTAGACAAAGACGCTGCCGTTGAACTTGGACGGGTCAGCGGCAGGGTGGAACTGCGTGAGGTCTCCTTCAGCTACGGTGATGAACCGGTGCTGCAGAACATCACTCTGTCCGTTGAACCGGGCCGGATGGTGGCGCTGGTGGGACCGTCCGGTGGGGGTAAATCGACACTGGCAGCCTTACTGATGCGTTTTTACGATGTCAGCAGTGGTGCCATCCTGCTGGATGGGCATGACCTGCGCGGGATCAGCCTTGAATCGTTGAATCGTCAGTTTGCACTGGTTGATCAGGAAACGACCCTGTTTAACGATACAATTGCCAATAATATCCGCTATGGCTGGACCAATGCGTCCGATGCAGAGGTGGAGGCTGCTGCCCGGGCCGCCTTTGCCCATGATTTCATTCTGGACCTTCCGGAGGGATATGCCACCAATATCGGTGATCGCGGGGTGCGGCTGTCCGGCGGGCAGCGTCAACGGATCTGTATCGCCCGGGCGATTTTGAAGAATGCGCCGATCCTGATCCTTGATGAAGCCACCAGTGCGCTGGATACCGAGAGTGAGAAGATGGTGCAGCAGGCCCTGGATAACCTGATGCTGAACCGGACCACGTTTGTGATCGCACACCGGCTTTCAACGGTGCTGCATGCCGATACCATCGTGGTGCTGGAGAAAGGCCGGATTGTTGAGTGCGGCAGCCATGCCGACCTGGTTGAGGGGAGCGGGCTCTACAGCCGTTTGCATGCACTGCAGTTCAGCGATCAGCCTGTCAAGGGCGATGCTGCCTCAGCGTGACAGGTCATGCCGATATCCGCCACCATCATCACCCTGAATGAAGGAGACAACATCGCTGACTGTCTTGCCGCTCTTGATTTCGTTGACGAGATCATCGTGCTTGACTCCGGCAGCTCCGATCAAACGGAAGAGCTCTGCCGGGCCTGTCCCAAGGTCCGCTTCTGTCGTCAGGAGTGGCTGGGGTACGGGAGACAGAAAAACCGGGCCGCAGAACTGGCCCGGCATGACCTGATCCTGAATGTCGATGCCGATGAGCGGGTCTCGCCGCAGTTACGGCGTTCAATCGAACAGTTCGACAGCAGCCGTTTTGCTGCCGCACGCATGGCGCGGGAAAACTATTTTGGCCGACGCTGGATCCGGCACTGCGGCTGGTATCCTGACTATTCCACCCGTCTGTATGATCGCCGTCGCTGCTCCTTCAGTGAACGTGCGGTGCATGAATCGCTGCAGACTACCGGAGCGGTTGCCACTCTTGCAGGGAATCTGGTTCACTATACCTACAACGGCGTAGGTGACTACCTGGAGCGTATGAACAGGTATTCGACGCTGGCGGCAGAAGAGTACCACCGCGCCGGCAAAACCGCCGGGCTGTTCCTGATGCTGGTCAAGCCGGTTGCCACGTTTATCAAGATGTATCTGCTGCACAGGGGTTTTCTGGATGGCCGGACCGGGTTGGTGCTGTCACTGCTCTATGCCGTCTACACCTTCTGTAAATACGCAAAACTGTCAGAGCTTAACGCTGAAGAAAACCGAAGGTAGCCGCGCCATGCCCAAACTCTATATTGAAGAATTTGTGGGAATAACCAATCGTCTGGAGACGCTGCCGCTGGCCTTTGCCATCCAGCAGGAGTTCGGCCACGATATCGTGCTTGACTGGCGGGAACTGGATTCGTTTGAAGTTGAGGGGACCAGGCAGGGGCATGTCACCTGGCTGACAAAGCTGGGGGCCGAACGGGTCAGGAACTGTGATGAGGCTGTCTTTGCCGGCCTGCGGGGGAAAAAGATCCTGCTGCGCTCACTGGAGGGCCCCCCGCAGCGGCTGGACCCGATCTATATGCAGATCCCGCCGAAGCTGCGTCTGAAACAACATCTTGCCGATGCGGTCCGGGAGACCTTTGCCAAGACGGCCGGCCGGCCGGTGGTGGGGGTGCATATCAGACACGGCGATTTTCAGGTCATCGATGCTGACAGCTACCGTATCGACGGTTATGAGTGGCCTGCCGTGCCAATCTGGTGGTATGAAAAGGCCATGGAGGCGCTGGTTCGCAAGAACAGGGAGATCTGTTTTTTTCTCTCCTGCACCGGTGACCCTGCCGCATACGGGTCGCTGATGAAAAACTTTGACCTGATCACCCTCAATCAGGCATCGCATTACGCCTACAAGAATGCCGGTAATGATCACCATTCCCTCATCAATCCGGTGGCCGACCTCTTTGCCTTGGCCTGCTGCCCGGTGGTACTGGCAACACCGATCTCCGGCTATTCCCACTGGGCTGCCAACGTACTGGGGGTGCCGGCAACCTGTCTGGTCCCTCTGCCCGGGGCAACCAGAACAGCGCCGGCAATCGGGATGGTAAATATCCATGGCAGCCGTTTGCCGCGTTGGAGAGCCGCCGGTCGTACCGGAAGCGATACCGTTGCACTGGGCGATGACCTGGCAGGGCTTGAACTCGGACAAACAGCGGATACCGGGTGGCTGTAATGGGGCAGGCAGACGGGCGCATAGCGGCAGCAGTCAGTATCGTGATTCCGCTGTACAACCAGCTGGAGTATACCCGCGGTTGTCTGGAAAGTCTGCGCCGCACCACCGCTGCCGATGTCGAGCTGATTCTGGTGGATAATGCCTCAAGCGACGGGACTGCCGACTATCTGCAAACCGTGCCGGATCTGGTGCTGATTGCCAACCGGGAAAACCGTGGTTTTGCCGGTGCCTGTAACCAGGGGATTCTGGCGGCATCGGGTGAGTGGATTGTGGTCATGAATAACGACGTGATCCTCAGTCAAGGCTGGTTGCAGGGGCTGCTGTCAGCTGCCGGTGAGCGGCAACTGGATATGGTCAGCCCGGCCATTCGTGAAGGTGACCTGAATTACGATCTTGAGCCCTATGCAGAAGAGTTGACCGGCCGGATGAAGTCGGTTTTCAGATCCGGTACGGTCAACGGGATCTGTTTTATGGCACACCGCAGGGTGTTTGAAACCATCGGGGTTTTTGACGAAAACTTCCGTATCGGTCAATATGAAGACAAAGACCTTTTTTTGCGTGCCCGGCGGGCCGGTTTCCGGCTGGGTACTGTGGGGGCGGCCTTTATCCATCACTTCGGTTCCATCACCCAGAAGGCGGTGGGGGCACGCCGCGAGACGCGGGACTACGCCCTGGCGAACAAGGCCTACTTCAGCCGGAAGTGGCACCTGCCCTGGTGGAAACGGCTGTCTGAACGTAGCTGGAACAGGCTGAAAAACCGGCTGCACAGCCTCAGGGAAAAGCGGCGTTATGGCCATACCCTGATGGAAAAATGGGTCGACGGGCAGTTGCGCCATGACTAGTACACAACCGCTGACCTACCTGATTGTCTGCTGCCGCTATATCGGCGATGTCCTGGTGACCACGCCGCTGGCCCTGTCCATCAAGACGGCGCAACCGGACGCGGTGGTGGACTATCTGGTGTTTGAGGGGACTGAGGGGATTCTTGCCAAGAATCCTCATGTCCGCACCGTTCACACCATTCCCAACAAAAAGGCCTCCGTCGGAAAGCTGCTCGCGTTGCACCGGCAGTATGATGTGGCAATCGCCGCCTACCCTTCTGACCGGACCGTTATTGCTGCTGTCTTGGCCGGGAAAAGGTCATTTGGTCTCATTGATGGATGGAGGAAAGATTGGTGGAAAGCACTTTTACTTACGCATCATAATGTGGTTTACGATCAGATTCACGTTGTTTCCAACATGCTTATGCCTCTGCGCATGCTGGGTATACATCCTGTACCCCGGGTGGTCGCTGGGTATGATGAGCATGGTCTTGCTTTTGCCCGTTGCCGGATAGCTGCTCAGCGGTATGTCATACTTCACCCCTATAGTATGAAAGAATATAAATATTGGGCTGCCGAAAAATGGGCCGCCCTGTCTGATATGATTTGTGAACAGACCAGCTGTACTGCTTTGTTTACGAGAATTCCTGATCCCATGGGTGATGCCTATCTGGAACAGATCAGAAGTTTTTCTTCTAAAAAAGTTGAAGATATTGGGGGGGTCTGTTCTTTTAGTCAGCTGGCTGCAATCATTAGTGAGTCAGCCGCTTTTGTTGGGGTTGATACGGCTGTAACACATCTTGCTGCAGCTGTTGATGCTCCAACGGTTGCCATTTTGGGACCTTCATTAACCAGATATTGGGCTCCA
>CAZNWF010000148.1:0-5914 GCA_964576485.1 uncultured Geobacter sp.
CCACAAATTCCTTCACTTTTGCCGGATTTCCGCCGAATAAAGAAGGTAAGCGTCGTTCGTTCCTGGCCTCGCTGGCGACTGCCCATGGAACGGTGGTACTCTATGAAGCGCCGCACCGTCTGGCAGCAACACTGGCCGATATCAGCACCATACTGGGCGAACGTCAGGTGGTGGTTGCGAGAGAGCTGACCAAGCTATACGAAGAACTGCTGCCGGGCACAACAACGCAGGTGCGTGAGCTGGTGCAGGATGGCCGTGAGCGGGGCGAAGTCGTTATCCTGATAGCGCCGGCTGACGAAAACAGCGTGGTCCAGGAAGGGTTGTCAGCAGAAGAACAGCTGGCTGTCACTCTGGCCAAGGGACATACCGTCAAAGAAGCTGCCGCACTGGTGGCTGCGGCAACCGGTCTGCCACGTCGGGAACTGTATGCACAGGCCTTGTTGCTGCGAAACAATTCAGAAAATCAGTTTTAACGCAGAGAGCGAAAGAAAGACGCCAAGGCGCAAAGAATACCATTGCTAATTCGATTTACTGCTTGTTTTTCTCTGCACCTCTGCGTCTCTGCGTTAAAATGTTTTGATTCTAAAAAGGAGTACATCCGAGTGAAGATTTCCGTATTTGGCGCCGGCTATGTTGGTTTGGTTGCTGCTGCCTGTTTTGCCGAGAGCGGCAACACCGTCATAGCCGTTGATGTTGATCAGAAAAAGATTGAAGGCCTTAAAAACGGCATCATCCCGATCTACGAACCGGGCCTGAAGGAATTGATCCTGCGTAACCAGGCTGAAGGCCGTCTTACCTTTACCACTGATATGGTTGAGGCGGTTGAGCAATCCCTGATCCAGTTCATCGCCGTTGGCACGCCACCTGGCGAGGACGGCTCTGCTGACCTGCAATACGTTCTTGCCGTTGGTCGTACCATTGGTCAGCAGATGAACAGTTTCAAAATTATTGTTGATAAATCCACCGTACCGGTTGGTACTGCCGACAAGGTCCGGGCTGTTGTACAGGAAGAACTGACAACCCGTGGCTCATCCCTTGAGTTTGACGTTGTTTCCAACCCCGAATTCCTCAAAGAAGGGGCTGCCATAGACGACTTCATGCAACCTGACCGGGTGGTGATCGGCACTGACAATGTCCGCACTGCCGAGATAATGAAAGAGCTCTACGGACCGTTCATGCGCAAACAGAACCGGATGATCATCATGGATATCCGCTCTGCTGAAATGACCAAATACGCGGCCAATGCCATGCTGGCAACCCGGATCTCCTTCATGAACCAGATTGCCGGACTCTGTGAACGGATGGGGGCTGACGTTGCCGCTGTCCGTGAGGGTATCGGCTCCGACTCCCGCATCGGCTACGACTTCCTCTTTCCCGGACCAGGCTACGGCGGCTCCTGCTTCCCCAAGGATGTCAAGGCCCTAATCCGCACGGCTGAGGAATGCAGCTATGACTTCCTGCTGCTGAAAGCGGTGGAAGAAGTGAATGAACTGCAGAAAGAAGTACTGGCCAATAAACTGATCAAGGCACTGGGGTCTGCTGACGCAGAAAAACCGCTCATAGGGAAAACCATCGCCTGCTGGGGGCTTTCCTTCAAACCCCGCACTGACGATATGCGCGAAGCTCCCTCCCTTACTATCATCGAACGGTTGCTGGCTGCCGGTGCCACCGTCCGTGCCCATGACCCTGAGGCCCTGCACGAAGCGAAAAAACAGTTTGGCGATCGGATCGAGTACAGCACCAACCAGTATGAGATACTGGACAACGCCGATGCCCTGACGGTCATCACCGACTGGCATGAATACCGTAACCCCGACTTTGACCGGATCAAGAGCGCACTGAAGCAACCGCTGATTGTAGATGGCCGCAACCTCTACAAACCAAACCGGATGAAAGAAACCGGCATCCGCTATATCCCGCTGGGCCGTGCTGGCAACGGCATCCAGGAAGGGGGCAACTAATGCGGATCCTGGTCACCGGCGGCGCAGGCTTTTTAGGTAGTCACCTCTGTGAACGGCTGCTCGCCGAAGGCAATGACGTCATCTGTCTTGACAACCTCTTCACCGGCAGCAAAGACAACATCATTCACCTGATGGATAACCACCGTTTTGAGCTGATCCGTCATGATATCGTGGAACCGATCCTGCTGGAAGTGGACCGGATCTACAACCTGGCCTGCCCTGCCTCACCGGTGCACTATCAGTACAACCCGGTCAAGACCGTCAAGACCAGCGTGATGGGAACCATCAACATGCTGGGGATGGCCAAACGGGTCAAGGCCCGCATCCTGCAGGCCTCCACCTCTGAAGTCTATGGTGATCCCCAGATACATCCCCAGCAAGAAGAGTACTGGGGTAACGTCAATCCGATCGGTATCCGCAGCTGCTATGATGAAGGCAAACGGGTGGCTGAAACCCTGATGATGGACTACCACCGCCAAAACAAGGTTGATATCCGTATCATCAGAATTTTCAATACCTACGGCCCCCGCATGGCAGAAAATGATGGCCGGGTGGTATCCAACTTCATGCTGCAGGCCCTTAAAAACGAAGACATTACGGTCTTTGGCGAAGGCAAGCAGACCCGTTCTTTCTGCTATGTCAGTGACCTGATCGACGGCATGATCAAGATGATGGAAAACCAGCAGGACTTTATCGGCCCGGTCAACCTGGGCAACCCGGTTGAAAACAGCATCCTTGAATTTGCTGAAAAAATCATTACAATAACCGGCTCAAAATCAAAGATTGTCAATAAACCACTACCCCAGGATGATCCAAAGCAACGCAGGCCTGATATCACCATGGCACAACAGCAACTGGGTTGGCAGCCGACCGTAGATCTGGATACCGGGCTGAAGACAACGGCTGATTACTTTGCCGCACGTTGTAACAGGGGATGACATGACCGGAATTCGCATAACACGCCGCACCTGGCTGATCCCGGGGGCATGCCTTGCCTTTATCCTGTTTTTTACGGTATTTGGCGAACGCGGCCTGTTACGGATTTATGAGATGCGGCAGGAAAAGCAGCGCATTGAACGCAGCGTGGCTGATCTGCGTGTGGAAAACCAGAAGCTGCGTCTGTCAATAGAGGCACTGCATAGTGACCGGCATCAACTGGAGCGGATTGCCCGCAAAGAACTGGGGCTGGTTCGTCCCAATGAAGTTATCTATCAATTTCCACCTTCCGGGAGCAAGTGAGGCCCACACCTATGCAACGACAAAATTGTGTTATTTGCGCCTGGCGTGCAACCTGTGCAAAACGTTTTTCCGTCTCGGATAGCGGCGCCCGTTGCCCAGATTTTTCCCGGGATATCACCATAAAAGACCAGGATGACGCAGATCTACCCACGACCAACAATTCTTCCAAGGAAGCTCCTCAACAATGATCCGTCAGAAACTTGCTGCACTGGTATCCCAGGCTCTCATATCGGCCCGCACGGCAGGTGCCCTCTGTTCTGAAAACTTCCCTGCTGTTGTTATCGGCACCCCGGCCCAGGAAGCCCACGGTGATTTTGCCTGTAACATTGCCATGCAATTGGCAAAACCGGAACGCAAGTCACCCCGCCAGGTAGCTGAAAGCGTGCTTTTGCACCTGCAGGATGCTGATGGCCTCATTCGCCGGGCAGAAATAGCTGGTCCGGGTTTCATCAACTTCTTCATTGCTCCGTCCGCCTGGCAGCAGTGCCTGCCCCTGATTGAGCAGGCTGGCCCAGGCTACGGTAACACAGACAGCGGTGCCGGTCGTAAGGCACAGGTTGAGTTTGTCAGTGCCAACCCCACCGGGCCACTTCATATCGGCCACGGGCGCGGCGCTGCCATCGGCGATGTTCTCTGCCGCCTGTTGTCAGCAACCGGCTGGCAGGTAACCCGAGAATTCTACTACAATGATGCCGGTGCACAGATCAGCAATCTGGCCCTGTCTGTCCAGGCCCGCTGCCTCGGGATCGAAACCGATGACCCACGCTGGCCAGCAGATGGCTACCAGGGTGATTACATCAAAGAAGTTGCCGCTACCTATCTGGCTAAAGAAACCGTCTCTGCAGGCGATCAACAGGTTACTGCCAGTGGTGATCCCGCTGATCTTGATGCCATTAGACGCTTTGCTGTTGCAGCCCTACGGCGGGAGCAGGATCAGGATCTGCAGGCCTTTGATGTCTGTTTTGACCAATACTTCCTTGAATCAAGCCTCTACGCTGACGGCAAGGTTGAAGCTGCAGTACAAAAAATGATTGCCAATGGCCATACCTACGAGCAGGAAGGGGCGCTCTGGCTGCGCACCACTGACTTTGGCGACGATAAAGACCGGGTCATGCGTAAGACCGATGGCGGTTACACCTACTTTGTGCCGGATGTGGCCTATCACCTGGATAAATGGCAGCGCGGCTTTCTGCGGGTTGTCAACGAGCAGGGGGCTGACCACCACAGCACCATCACCAGGGTACGGGCCGGACTGCAGGCCCTGGATGCCGGTATCCCCAAAGGCTGGCCTGAATATGTCCTGCATCAGATGGTCACCGTCATGCGAGGTGGTGAAGAGGTCAAGATATCCAAACGGGCCGGCAGCTATGTCACCCTGCGTGATCTGATTGATGAGGTGGGACGCGATGCGGTCCGCTTCTTCTTTGTGATGCGCAAGCCGGATTCACAACTGGTCTTTGATATTGATCTGGCCAAACAGCAATCACTGGATAACCCGGTCTACTATATTCAGTATGCCCATGCCCGTATCTGCAGCATCTTTGAAAATGCCGCAGAAAAAGGGATTACTCTGCCAGCTCAAACGCCAGCAGAGGATCTACTTTCCCTACTCGAAACCCCTGAAGAGCTAGGTCTGATCAAATGGCTTGAGAGCCTGCCGGAAACCGTTGATGATGCAGCCCAGGAGTTTGAACCGCACAAAATCGTCTACTATCTGACAGAACTGGCAGGTCAGTTTCATAGCTATTACAACAAGACCAAAGTAGTGACTGAAGACACGAGAGTAAGCATCGCACGCCTGTACCTGCTGGCCCGTACCAGACAAGTAATTCAGAATGCGTTGTCACTGCTGGGTGTTTCAGCACCGGAAAAGATGTAGGAGGTCAGCCATGCGGATCGACTATAGTGAGCCACGACAATCCTCCGGCTCCGGCAGTTCAGGTATCAGCAGCAGTCCACGCAAGGCAGACAGTTCCTCTTCCAGTAATCTGGTGGTGTTTGGCATTATTGCCGGTTTCATATTTTGTACCGGCTTTGGAACCGGCTGGTTCTTCTCACAAAAGTCGGCAAAAAAAGCCTTCAGAGCAGCTATGGAACAGCAAAGCCTAGAATCAACCCCCAAGGACACGAAAAAGCAACCGGATCAACCAGTACAGCAACCACCACAGGCAGCCGCAACACCACCCACTGCAATCCCCGCTGCTGGCAAACCCACTCAACAGGCAGCACCCACCGGTCAAGTACCGCTCTCCTTCTTTGAGACTTTGCCCAAGGGCCAGAAACAGACTGTGCTGGGCAGTGGCATCAATGAGAAGCCAAAACCAGCGACATCACCTGCCCCACAACCACCTCAGACACCTGCACCTGCAACCAAAGCGCCAGACACTAAAGCTACAAATTCCGGTTTTCTGGTGCAGGTTGCTGCCTTTGCCAACCTGAAAGATGCTGAAAGCACCAAGGCCAAACTTGCTGCAAAGGGCTATAGCGCCTCTATCTCAGAGACGAATCTAAACGACAAAGGTACCTGGTACCGCGTCCGTATCGGACGACATCTTGATAAAGAAGCCGCCTCAGAGATTGCAGGGCGGGTAGGTAGCGGTGCAAAAGTACTACCCGATCAGGAATAAGCAACTTTTATATTGACTTCTCCTTGCCGTTCCTGCTATAAGTTCAATTCCTCACGTCGCGGGGTGGAGCAGTCTGGTAGCTCGTCG
>CAZNWF010000149.1:0-5837 GCA_964576485.1 uncultured Geobacter sp.
CAGGCAGTTAAAGCGAAAGAAACGCCATGCAAAGACCTAACCGGAAGAAACTGACTTAGCTTTATGTTTACCACCATTTTTTTTATTGTCAATTATTCAACCGGCCTTGCATTCGTCAAAACAGACGTTGTAAGATGTTTACGCTGTCTAAATGTGTAAAATGGAGGTTCCAGCACATGTATTCATCCCGTTTCAGGGCACGTCGAATCCGCGGCAAAGAGGTATTCCGTCGCATGGTCAGAGAAACAAACCTCTCGGTTAATGACCTTATCTATCCCATGTTCTCTGCCTTTGGCAGTGGCATAAAAAAAGAAGTTTCCTCCATGCCGGGTATTTACCAGCAATCGATCGAACATATCGTGACTGAAGCTAAAGAGGTGTATACTCTGGGTATTCCGGCGGTTATTCTGTTTGGCATTCCCGAGGCAAAGGACGCGGTAGGCAGTGATGCTTATGCCGAACATGGCATCATCCAGGAAACAATCCGGGCCATAAAAAAAGAAGTCCCTGGCTTGGCCGTAATCACCGATGTCTGCCTGTGTGAATACACAGATCATGGCCATTGCGGCATTATCAGAGATGGTGATGTGGATAACGATGCCACCGTTGATCTACTGGCCAAAGAAGCCCTCTCCCACGCCAGGGCAGGGGCCGACATGGTGGCACCTTCCGACATGATGGATGGCCGGGTCGGTGCCATTCGCCAGATCCTGGATGGGAATGGATTTAGCCATATCCCGGTTATGAGCTACGCGGTAAAATATGCATCCGGCTACTATGGTCCATTCCGGGAAGCAGCCGAATCCACACCACAGTTTGGAGACCGGCGTTCCTACCAAATGGACCCGGCCAACCGTCGTGAAGCCCTGCGCGAGGCACAGCAGGATATTGACGAAGGTGCTGATATTATCATGGTCAAACCAGGCCTACCCTATCTTGATATTCTGCGCGACCTGCGCAATGAATACACCATGCCACTGGCGGTCTATAACGTCTCCGGTGAGTACAGCATGATCAAGGGTGCAGCAGCTAACGGCTGGATTGATGAAGAGCGGGTAGTGATGGAGACCATGCTGGCCTTCAAACGGGCCGGAGCAGACCTGATCATCACCTACCACGCAAAGGATGTGGCCTGCTGGCTGAAAGGAGCCGCCTGATTTCAGGACGATTCTTGTGCATTAAATTGTAATACAGAGGGGACGACGGATGCTGACCGACATCATCGTTCATATGGACAGGGGTGCCGGATGTACAGCCAGATTGATGGCTGCCATCAATCTGGCTTTCCGTCACGGCGCACGCCTCAAGGGGTTGTATGTCATCACCCACCCCCACTACACCTCAAACTCTGCGTACCTGACCGACTTTGCACAGGTACGGGAATTCTTCATCAATGCCACCTCAAAAGCCGGCGTTGAGGCTGAGTGGTTGCTGGTTGACTGGGCCACTGTCGGCACGCCGCTCTCCCAGGTTGTTACCAGCCATAGCTACTACGCTGACACCATCCTGGTCGGGCAACCGGCTCAATTACACAGCCGCAAGACCAACCTTGATTTTCACGAAAGTCTGATTCTCGGGGCTGGACGACCGATTGTCGTCTTTCCTGCTAATGGTGAAGTTTTCAGGTTTGGCGATCGGATTATGGTGGCCTGGAAAGGCGGCAGAGAGTCGGTCAGGGCGGTTACTGATGCGCTGCCGTTTTTTCAGACAGCTACTGATGTTTCTATTGTTGCCGCTGTAGCCAGCCAGATTGAGCAGGCACAGGAAGAGCAGGCCATGTCCAGACTGCAGCAGTACCTTGCACGCCACCAGTTAGCATGTCGCACCGCAACCATACCCATACAGAAAGGTAACATAGCAGAAACGCTGCTTGAACACGCAACCATCGAAAAAGCTGACCTGATGGTCCTGGGTGGATTCGCCTACAAATCAAACCGGGCACCGGTGTTAAGCCCCTTGACCCAGGAGCTGCTGATCAAGGCACCGGTGCCTCTACTGGTTTCCCACTAAGACCTACTACTCTTTCATCCGTTCTTCCATTTCCCGTTTTTGTTTGCGTATTGTTCCTTCTTCTGATCCCTTCGGAATTGAACGCTCTGGCAACGTGTTGGACAAACGTGGAAGTGAAATTTTCTTATCCGTCTTCGCCGTGGCAGGCTGTGCCGACGGAACGGCACCAGTCGCAGGAGCGGCAAGCGCTGTCGTAGAGACTGCCGGAGTAGCAACAACCCGTTTCACCTGTTTTTTGCGAGGGGGAAAGGTCTTCTTAAGATTAACCTCGTCATAAGCAAAACTGGTAATGGAGTCACGGTTGACCAGCACCACCACTTTTCCCTTTTCACGCCAGACCCGCTTGGCTTTAATCGCACCGCCATCCTTCAGATAGACTGTGGCAGCCTGGGCAGACACCACCCAAACCAACAGTAAAACCATGACACAAAACAACTTCTTCATGTTGACACCTCCCGGTGAGTTGTAAATTGCAAGGAACAGATATTCTCTTCTATACCTTGAGATCGCTTCGGGGGCAAGTGAACGGGACTAAAAAACAGATTCCGGGCGCCTAATTTTTAGTTTCAGTGGCCGCTGACATGTGCTATAAGAATACTCATTCTTTTATCCTTAATTGTCACGGCAGGTGTCCATGACGGATCAGGCCGCAGACATAGCGTTTTTTGCCGTTATGGCTTCAGTATTCCCCTTACTGCAAACCATAACTGCTCGGTTTGTGCTAACTAAAGACACCCCCATGGTCTTTGGTTGGAATAGCACCAATCCCAGAACACCGTTGTACTCCTTTCTTTTTCTCATTCAGCCCTTAAGCACAACCTGTTCAGTCGACAAAGATCACAATTCCACCGCATGTATCTCTGCCATGGCAGCCTGCATCACATCCCGCCCCGGTAGCTGTGTAGTTACCACAACGTTGTCAGCTCACTCATTTCATGCAAAGGGAGGAAAAACCAATGGAGAACGTAAATGCCAAGGATCGTAATGGCCACACCCAACTGATCTGCGCCTCCAAACAGGGACAGGTTGATAGTGTCAAAGATCTGCTGCACCGTGGTGCCGACATCACCGCCTCCAGCGACAAGGGCAAGACGGCCCTGCACTACGCAGCCGCCAACGGAAATACTGAAATCGTCAAAATGCTGATCGCAAAAGGGGCCGAGGTTGATGCCCGTGATCGCGACGGCCACACCCCACTGATGCTGGCTGCCATCTATGGCTGTAATCTGACCGTACAGGCGTTGCTGGAAGGGGGAGCCGATCCTCGCGCAAAAACCAAGTGTGGCAATACCGCTGTATTGTATGCTGAGAACAACAGCCATCCGGTTGCCGCAACCCTGCTTAAAAAAGCAGAACGTACCAAAGCCGGTAACGCCTGATCAGCCCCCTGGAAGCATCCTGTCTCTGCTCAACACCAGCCCACTAACAGACGTCGAAGGGCTGGTGTTTTTTTATCCAACCAGCTATGATGCCTCCTCATTTTATTTCCACCAAGGAGTTGTAGCAATGCTTACCACCTCTGACTTCAAAAAGGGACTGGTGATTCAACTGGATGGCGCCCCCTGCCTGCTGTTGGATATCACTGTCCAATCCCCCTCGGCCCGTGGCGCCAACACCATGGTCAAGACCCGCTATCGCAACCTGTTAACCGCCCAGGTACTCGATCGCACCTTCCGTTCCGGTGATAAAGTGGATGAGGCAGATTATGAGCGTCACAAAGGGCAGTTTCTCTATGCCGATGGCGAACGTGGTGTCTTCATGGATATGGAAAATTATGAGCAGTTTGAAATGGAAGAGGCTGCCTTTTCTGCCATTTCCCCCTATCTGCTGGAAGGCACCGAAGTAACTCTGGGGCTTTTTCAGGGCCGCATGGTCATGGCAGAACCGCCAATGGTGGTTGAACTCACCGTCACTGAAACTGCACCGGTTATTAAAAATGCGACTGCAACGGCTGAGACAAAGGATGCAATCCTTGAAACAGGCCTTAAACTGAAGGTCCCGCCCTACCTTGAAAATGGCGTAAAGATCAAGGTTGATACCCGTGAAGGCAGGTTTGTCAGCCGCGCCTGACCTGAAATGCCTTGACATACAGGGCAATACGGCTGTAATAATACACTTTGCTGTACGGGCCTATAGCTCAGTTGGCTAGAGCCACCGGCTCATAACCGGTTGGTCCCAGGTTCGAGTCCTGGTGGGCCCACCATACCAATCCCCCCAGCAGAGGTTCAGACCGGATGCGGTCAAATAATTACCGATCAATAACGACCATAGGTCAAAAAGAGTGCATCTCACCGGGATGCACTCTTTTCATTTATATGGCATGACCAATCCAAAACTGTCAGACATAACCGGAATCATTAACAAAAAATACCCCTTTTCACTAGCTGAAGAATGGGACAATGTTGGACTTCAGCTGGGAGACCCGGCAACAGAGATAACACGCATCATGGTGGCACTTGACCCGCTCCCCCAAGTCATCAGCTCCGCCATCAGTAGTAACTGCAACCTGCTGATTACCCATCACCCTCTGATCTTCTCCCCACTTCGCCAGATTACATCCTCAACAAGTATTGGCAGTTGCGTACTGCAGGCAGCCCGGAATAACCTGGCTCTGTTGGCCATGCATACCAATTATGATATTGCACATGATGGGTTGAATGACCTGCTGGCAAAACGTATCGGCCTTAAACAGACCCGACCGCTCAAGATTAGCGGACGGGACGAGTTGGTCAAACTGGTTGTATTTGTTCCAGAAGAACAACTGGCTACGGTACGCGCGGCATTGTTACCCCATGCAGAGTCGATTGGAAACTATCGGGATTGTTCCTTTAGTACTGCTGGTGAAGGCACCTTCCTGCCCCTTGCCGGGGCACAACCGGCCATCGGTACCATAGGCCAACTGGAAAAAGTAGCAGAGCAACGACTTGAGCTGCTGCTGCGACGTGTTCAGCTTTCTAAAGTAATCCGCACGTTGCTGGCCGTACACCCCTACGAAGAACCGGCCTTTGACTGCTACCCGCTCTTGAACGAATCTATCCCCAACGGTCTTGGCCGCATCGGTTCTCTGACAGAGCCTGTTAAGCTGCAGGATTTCGCTACCGGCCTGGCAGACCAGCTGGAATGCGAAACCGTCCGCTTTATAGGCGATCCAGCTCGAAAGATACAAAAGATTGCCGTCTGCAGCGGCAGTGGTGCATCTTTACTACGGGATGCAGTCCGTGCCGGTGCCGATCTGCTGCTGACCGGCGATGTAAAATACCACGAGGCACGAGAGGCAGAGGCCCAAGGGATCGCCCTGGTGGATGCGGGACACTTTGGCACCGAGATCCTCATGGTGACAGCTATACGTGATTTCCTGACCAGCGCACTGCATCAGGCTGGCCATACAATAGAAATACTCACTGCTGATTGTGAACAGGACCCATTCAGAACCATAACCAGGCATCTCTAGAAGACCGCATTCAAACAAGGAGTCAGAAGTGAAAAAGAAACTTGACCTGCTGGAAGAGCTACAAGGCATTGATCAGACCATTGATGGAAAAATGGCAGAGCAGAAAGTGTTTACGGCTGACATTAAGGCGCTTGAACAAGCGCTGGCCACAGTCCAATGCTCCCTTGCCGAGCACCAGTCCAAGATGGCCGACCTCCGCCGCGAAAGGGCTGATCTGGATGCCGCCATGCATACCGAGCAGGAGAACATCAATCGTTCTGAAACAAACATGAAAGAAATTCGTACCAACAAGGAATTTCAGGCAATCGGCCGCGAGATTACCGCTGCCCGCAAGCAGGTGAGCGACCTTGAAGAACAACAGCTGCAGATTGATACC
>CAZNWF010000150.1:0-5770 GCA_964576485.1 uncultured Geobacter sp.
ACGGGGTGGAGGATATCAGCACCCCCAACCCGATCTGGAAGCTGTTTGCCACCATTAAACGCAATACCCCGAATTTTGTGCAGTTTAACAAGTTGCCGGCCAGCCGGCTGCAGGGGGTGGTAACGCGGGTGGAGATGTAGCAGGCTGGTCAAATCAAACATCTTGGGGTATAAGCACAAAAGAACGGCCCTGCCGTTACTACGTGTGCCTACAGGATGTTGCATGACCCACAAACATGAAGATTCCTTCTGGGGCGGTATCATTAAGGCGTTGGGCCTGGTGTTCGGCGATATCGGCACCAGCCCGATCTACACCCTGACCGTTGTTTTTGCCCTTACCAGGCCGACGGTTGAGAATGTCTATGGCATTCTGTCGCTGGTGTTCTGGACCATGACCATTCTGGTGACGGTGGAGTACGCCTGGCTGGCTATGGCTTTAGGGCGTAAAGGCCAGGGGGGCGAGATTGTCCTGCGGGAGATCCTGATCAAGATGCTGAAAAAAGGGCGGCTTTTGGCCTTTGCCGGCTTCCTCTCGTTTCTTGGCGTGTCGCTTTTGTTGGGGGATGGGGTGATTACCCCCGCCATTTCTATTCTGTCAGCGGTTGAAGGTCTGCTGCTGATTCCTGCCTTTGCCGGATTAAAACAGAGTATTCTGGTGGTTATTGCGGCTTGTATCGCCTGCACGCTGTTCTTTTTTCAATCCCGTGGCACCGACAAGATGGCCGGTATCTTTGGGCCGATTATGGCGGTTTATTTTGGTGCTCTGATGGTTTCGGGGCTGGTTTCCGTCTCCGGCATGCCTGGCATCCTCAAGGCGGTTAGCCCCCACTACGCCTTTGAGTTTTTCCGCGCCAACGGTCTTGCTTCTTTTTTTGTGCTTTCAGAGGTTATCCTGTGCGCCACCGGCGGGGAGGCGCTGTATGCCGATATGGGCCATCTGGGGCGCAAACCGATCGTGCGGGCCTGGTATTTTGTCTTTTTTGCCCTGTACCTGAATTATCTTGGCCAGGGCGCCTTTATCATCCAGTATCCTGAAACCAAGAACATCCTGTTCGGTATGATCAACCATCAGGCCCCTCTGCTGTATGTCCCGTTTTTATTGCTTACCATCATGGCCACCATTATCGCCTCCCAGGCGATTATCAGCGGCGTTTTTTCGATTGTCTATCAGGGGATAACCACCCGTCTGATGCCGCTGATGAAGGTTGACTACACCTCTACCCATATCCAGTCACAGATCTACATTGGTGCGGTTAACTGGGGTCTGATGACCGCGGTGGTGTTTGTGATGTTCTTTTTCCAGAAATCAGCCAATCTGGCTGCGGCCTATGGTATGGCCGTAACCGGTTCCATGACTATTACCGCCATTATGATGACCATGGTTTATGCAAACACCATGAAAAAATGGAAGGTGCCGATTGTCGTGGTAGTGGGGATTCTTGATCTGATCTACTTTACCTCTACCTTCTCCAAGATACCCCACGGCGCTTACTGGTCCATTATTCTGGCCTCTATTCCGTTCATTACCATCATGGTCTGGACCAAGGGGCAAAAGGCGCTGTACCATGCGCTGCGTCCGCTTGATCTGGAAACCTTCATGCTCTCCTACGAGCAGATTTATGGCAAAGCACGTAATATCCCCGGCACCGGCCTGTTTTTTGTGCGTGGGCTGGATGTTATTCCACCCTACATGGTGCATTGTGTGATCCGCAGTAACATCATCTATGAACGCAACGTACTGATCTCAATCGTGCGTACCGATGAACCGTTCGGGCTGGAAAGCGTACATACCAGAGAGATGGGGCCCGGTTTGGAAGGATTTGAGATTCAGGCCGGTTACATGGAAGTGATTGATATAGAAAAGATGATCAGGACTCACGGCATAACCGAGAAAGTCATTTTCTATGGCATTGAAGATATTGCCACAGCCAACCCGGTCTGGAAATTCTTTGCTCTGATCAAGAAGCTGACCCCGAATTTTGTGCAGTTTAACAAGTTGCCGGCGGCGAAACTGCAGGGGGTGGTGACGCGGGTGGAGATGTAACCTGTAATGATGTTACATCAAAATTGGTGTTGAGGTGTTATGGATTTTACGGTAGAGTTTTATGAAACAGAAAATGGCAACTGTCCGGTGCAGGAGTTTCTGGAAGAGTTAAAGAGTAGTGACCCGGATGACTTTGCCGCTGTGCTTGCCGGGTTAGCAAAGCTGCGTAATCGCCAGTATCACCGTGAGCCGCTTTCAAAATCGCTTGGTGAGGGACTTTTTGAACTGAGGCATGTCGGTAAACTCAATACCCGCGTCCTCTGGTTTTTCATGAAGGGAAAACGGATTGTTGCCCTGCATGGTATTCGCAACAAGGGACAGGCTATTGCCGCAAAAGATTTGAAGACCGCCGGAGAGCGGATGCGAAACTGGCAGCAAAGGATGGCCGTATGAAAAGCACCAATTTTGATCAATATCTGGAACAACAGTTGAAAGACCCCGCGTTTGCCGCCAGCTTCAAAGGGGCAGGTGAGGCTTGGGACGTGGCGCTGCAGATTGTGGATCTGCGTCGGCAGGCCGGTCTTTCCCAGAAGGAGCTGGCAACGCTGCTGCATACTTCGCAGCAACAGATCAGCCGCCTTGAATCACCCGGCTATGAAGGGCATTCGTTGAGCATGTTACGACGTGTTGCTGAAGCACTGCATGCACGGGTACGGGTGGTGTTTGAGCCTGTACAAGAGCCTGTTGGTCATGTAGCAGAAGGTGCTGAGGGGTACCGGTAGTCAGCATAATTGGCATAAAAGCCGCCGTAGATAGTTATCCTCCACCTGTAACCCTCACCAGTTCATCCATCAGATCCCTGATTTTTACCGGTTTGGTCAGATAGCCGTCAAAACCAGCCTTGAGCAATTTTTCTTCCGAACCTTTCAGGGCATCGGCGGTCAGGGCGATAACCGGTGTATGCGTGCTGGCCGCTTCTTCTCCCTTGCGAATCTGCTCCAGTGCCTGCATGCCGTTCATGACCGGCATGTGGATATCCATCAGGATCAGGTCAATCCCGCCTGTGCGCCATCTCTCCAATGCTTCCTGTCCATTGCTGGCACAGACGGTCTGATGTCCTGCCTTCTGCAGCATCATTTCTGCGGTATGCCGGTTAAGCTGGTTATCTTCAGCAACCAGGACCGTTAATCGCCGTTCCGGTTTGTTCAGGGCTGCAGGCAGTGGCGCTGTATCCGGCAGGGCTGTAGTACGAATGCCAAAGGGCAAATCCAGATGGAAGCTGCTGCCTTTTCCTGGCACACTCTCAACGGTGACAGCGCCCCCCATCAGTTCAGCAAGTTTCCGGCAGATGGGCAGCCCCAGACCGGTGCCGCCAAAACGACGGGTAGTGCTGGAATCGGCCTGCACAAAGGGTTCAAAGATCTTCTGCATGGCTTCCTGGGTTATACCGATGCCGGTATCACTGACGGTGATTCTTATGATTACACGGGTTGGCTCTCGCTCCAT
This sequence comes from uncultured Geobacter sp., assembly GCA_964576485.1. GTDB lineage: Bacteria > Desulfobacterota > Desulfuromonadia > Geobacterales > Pseudopelobacteraceae > Trichlorobacter. Next base: position 3,490 of record CAZNWF010000150.1, read on the forward strand.
TACTGAAACAGCGATGGTAATGCCTCCCTGTTCGGTAAACTTGATGGCATTACCCAGCAGGTTGACGAGAATCTGCTTTACCCGCAACTGATCCCCGTTAACGACCTCCGGCAGGTCAGGAGCAAACAGCTGTTTCAACTCAAGCCGTTTTTCAAACAGAAGGGATTTCTGTATGATAGCTATATCTTGTATGGCTTTGCGTACTGAGAAATCAGCATATTCAAGCTCTACCTTGCCGGATTCAATCTTTGAAAGATCCAGGATGTCATTGATTAGCGACAGCAGGTTATCAGCAGAGATCTCGATACTATCCAGATACTCCTCTTGTTCCGGCGTCAACTCGGTAAAGCGTAACAGTTGCGTCATATCGACCACCCCGTTCATCGGGGTGCGAATCTCATGGCTCATGTTGGCCAGGAATTCACTCTTGGCGCGGTTGGCTGATTCGGCGGCAGCTCGCGCCATTTCGAGTTCTTCCATCAGCAGTTCTGTATCGGTGATGTCCTGGAAACTCCACACCCGGCCGACCACCGTCTTGCCGATGTATTGCGGATGCGAGAAGTAGGAGAAGATGCGACCATCGGTCAGTCTCAAGGTGTCACGGGCAATAGCTTGAGGAGTATCGGAGACGGACTGCATCGTTTTCCGTGCCAGGCCAGGATTTGCCAGCTGCGCTGCCATGGCGTCCAGGACAATCGAAAAATCACCGGTGTCAAACGTACGCTGCAGCATGTTCCACATCTGACTGGCCTGCTTGTTGTTTCGGGTGATGTGGCCTTGCAGGTCGACAACCAGAATGCCGTGGCCGGTAGATTCGAGGGTGGCCTCCACCAGCGAGAGCGTTTGGGTGAGTTCATTGGTTCGTTTGTCAACCAGCTGCTCCAGGTGGTTGTGATACTCAATCAGTTTGTTGTCGCTCTCGCGGCGCAGTCGGTTGGCCTGATGCAGGGGAGTGATGACATGCTGCATGAGCAGCCACAGCAGCAGTCCGCTCAAGGTGCCGCCGACAAGCAGTGCCATAAGCGCGAATGTTGGCAGATTTCCAACACTGACCGACACCCGCACCAGACCAGCGGGTTGTCCAAAAACATCGAACGGCTGCGAGCGCTGGATGGACAGGCCGACGGGCTTTTTGCCGATTTCAAACACCGTCTGACCATTACATTCCACGGTGGTGCTGCTCGCTTCCGGGCGTATGCCTTTCAGGGTGGTATCAAGGTGCTCGTGCTTGAACTGCCAGGTTTCCGGAGCATTGGCTGCATAGCGGCTGAGCAGTGTCGCCTGGGTGTTGGCCAGTTGCTGGACATGCACGGCCAGGTCGTAGTAACGGATATAGGCTATGAACAGTGATGGCAGCAGCCCCACCAGCAGGGTCATCATCACGGCAATGGCTAACAAACGCCGCTGGCTGGCCTCCTGCTGCAAGGGGGGGCTGTCTGCAATATCTCGATGAAGGGTGTTCACGCGGTCTGCTTACTTAAAGGGCAGGTAGTCGAATGTGCGGGTAATCGCCAGTGCTGCAGGCGACTGCAGCCAGGCGAGCAACGCCCTCACAGCGGGGCGCGGGGTCGGGCTGGTGACCAGCAAGAACTGCCGTGCCAGGGGATACCTGCCGCTTTCCAGTGTCTTCACACTCGGCGCAATGCCGTCGATGCGCAGGATGGTCAGTTTGGTGGGGCTGGCCTTGATCAGCCCCAGGCTACTGGTGCCCAGGGAGCCGGGGATTTTCTGCAACGTTTCGAGCGCTTCCAGATCGTTCTCGGGAATTGGCAGATCAGAACGCTTCAGCGCCTTGGCCACGGCGGCATCTATCTCTGGCGACAGCTTACGCAAAGCAACGGTTTCACTTTCAAACTCACTGCGCATTACCAGCCGGATTGGCTTCTGGTCGTCCCAGACCGTTTTACGGCCGGCAAAAATATCGGCGATCTGCATCCGGGTCAGCCCTGAACGTGGACTGTGCCCGCCGTATGTCGCCAACACCAGAGGAGTGCGCAGCCAAGGCCGGGTCAGACCGATTTCATTGGTCTTGGGTGCTCGGCCGGACAAGACAATATCCACCTTGCCGCCAGCCAGGGCGCGCAGGCCGCCACTGCTGCCCAAGGGTGGTTCAACCACCCTGACCTCGATGCCGGGGTTAAGCCGGACATACTCGGACGCCAGCCGTTTTGCCAGCGGCGTTATGCATCCTACACCGCCGAGGTTGATAGTTTCAGCAACCGCCTGGCTGGCGAGCAGGGTAATCATCAGTAACAGGCCGGTTTTAAACGTGCGAAATATG
>CAZNWF010000151.1:0-5716 GCA_964576485.1 uncultured Geobacter sp.
GAGCTGTAATGGCGGTTCAGCCGATTCTGAAATACCCGCACCCGCTGCTGAAAAAGATGGCCCATCGCGTTGAGACCCTGGATACCGCTATCCATACGTTGGTGCAGGATCTGCTTGACACCATGCGGGACGGTCCCGGTTCGGTGGGGGTGGCTGCCCCCCAGATCGGGGTGGGGTTGCGGGTCTGTGTGGTTGATGTATCCAACAGCCGTCACGGCAAAGATAACAATCATGGTCTGCTTTGTATGGTCAATCCAGAGATCATCAGCCGTAGCGGCAACGCCGTAATGCGGGAAGGCTGCATGAGCGTGCCGGACTATACCGGTGATGTTGAGCGGGCCACCGAGATAACCGTCCGTTTTCTGGATAGCCAAAGCGGGCTGGAGCGGGAATTGGCGGCTTCCGGGTTTGAGGCGGTGGCGATCCAGCATGAAATGGACCATTTGGACGGTCTGCTTTTTCTGGATCGGGTTATCAGCGTTTCCACCGGCCTGTTTCGCAGAAAAAGCTACCGTTAGGGAGCGTAGATGAAAAAGGCAGAACAAAAGGTGCTGCTGCAACTTGCCAGGGCAACCATCGTTGCGCAGGTTAACAGCCAGCCACTACCCGGCATTGAAAAACCTTCAGAGACGCTGCAATCACACTCAGGCTGTTTTGTTACCATCAAACAGCAGGGGCAGCTGCGGGGCTGTATCGGCAGTTTTGTGGCCCAGCAGCCGCTCTGGCAGACCGTGCGGGAGATGGCGATCTCCGCTGCCACCCGCGACCCCCGTTTTTATCCGATGAAACCGGCTGATCTGGCGGATTTTCAGCTGGAGATCTCCGTGCTCTCACCGCTTCAGCTGATCCAGTCGGTTGACGAGATTCAGGTCGGTACCCATGGCCTCTATCTGATCAAGGGACATGCCCAGGGTGTGCTGCTGCCCCAGGTGGCGGTTGAATACGGCTGGGATCGGGAGACCTTTCTGCGTCATACCTGTTTGAAGGCCGGTCTGCCGGAAACCGCCTGGAAGAAGGATTGCGAGATCTATATCTTCTCTGCCGAGGTGTTCGGAGAGTAAAAGCCAACGTTAAAATTATGTTGGCTTTTATTTTGGTGTACAGTTTGGTCTGCCCTTCAGTGGATTATCTTGTTTACTCTACCGTTGTTGTCAAGTTATACTCATTAAAAGTGCGATTTGTTAATAGGGGGAACCCCAACATTTGAACTACCAGGGATCAAATTTGTTTCCGCTCTCGTTGGGCAATGACCATCACGGTATTTTTACTGAGTTTCAGTTCTCTGGCAATAAATCGATATGAGCGACCTTCTTCAATCAACGACATAACTTTAGGCGTAAGTCGGTCTGACTTGGGCCGTTGGCCTAGTTGTCGTCCTAATACTTTGCCTCGCGCCTTTGCTGCAGCAATTCCAGACTTGATACGCTCTCTGAGCAGATCTCGTTCAAACTCTGCCAAGGTCGCCATGAGAGAAGCTATGAGCTTGCCCTGAGGAGTGCTTACCTCGAACTGCAAACCAGTCTGGGCAAGGAGTGACACGTTCCAACGTTGTAGGTCGTGAATGGTTTGCACCAGATCAATCGTGCTGCGTCCCCAACGAGTGAGTTCAGTAACAAGAATTACATCAATCTGCCGTTTTTGTGCCAAGGTCATTATTTTTTTACGTTCAGGCCGCTGGTCCTTACTTCCTGATGCAATTTCCTTCCATATCCCCACAACCTCGAACTCTGACCTACGGGCATATTCGAGAAGCTCCCACTCTTGGCGGGAACATGATTGATCAGAGGTGGAGACTCGACAATAGAGAGCCGCTTTCTGTCCCAATTGAACCTCCTGTTTTTTAGCCCCTGCAAACGCAGTATTGACGGGCGGCCAAACTTGTATCATTTAGACTATACTCTAAATGATACGGAGTTAAATAGTGAAACGTAATCTGACAATGGAAGAATTGCAAATTGACTGGCTATTACTCCCGTCTGAACGCGACCTGCTCATCAACAAAAGCAGAAGGAGCCATGCAGCTTTTTCGATACTGCTGAAGTTTTTCCAGATTGAGGGACGGTTTCCCGCATCATCAAGAGAAGTCCCACTACCAGCCATACAATATGTTGTTCAGCAGCTAGATGCAAAAATGGAAGACTGGAAGCTGTATCCTTGGGACGGGGCAACGGCCAAACGGCATCGAGCTGAAATTCGTGAGTGGTGCGGTTATCGCGAGGCAACACATCACGACAAGAAGGACCTGAAACGTTGGCTTATCGCCGAAATCCTGCCAAATCAAGCACGTGAAGACAAGTTGCATGAGACAATGATACAACATTATCAGCAACTGCGTATTGAACCGCCCGCCACCGAACAGCTTCGCCGTCTGATTCAATCCGCCATCGTCGAACACGAAAACCGTTTCTGTACAGCAATCACCAGTGCCCTTACCCCAACCATCCTGAAACGTATGGATGCCCTTCTTCTGGTCCATCCTGCAGATGATGGCGACTGGACGGTTTGGCAGAACCTTAAAAGTGATCCCGGCAAGGCAGGTATTGACAGCATTAAAGAGGCTGTCATTCGTCTGCAGACAGTAAGAGACATTGGCCTTCCACCTGATCTCTTCAAAGACGTCTCTCCAAAACTGCTGGAACGCTATGCCAAACGTGTGGCTGTTGAGGAGCCATTTGAGCTAAGGCGGCATGCAGCCCCTCTTCGGGCTACCCTGATTGCAGCCTTCCTTCATCGACGTAGTGAAGAACTGACCGACCACCTGGTGGATCTGCTGATCGAGACAGTCCACAAAATGGGTAAAAAAGCAGAGAAGAGGATTGATGAAGGGCTTGGCGAAGCACTCCAGAAAGCACCCAGCAAGATGGTCAAGCTCTACCGGATCGCCAAGGCCTCAGTTGAAGCTCCCCAGGGCATTGTCTCCGATGTCATCTTTCCCGAAGCCCCCGAACCATGGCTGAAAACCCTGATCAAGGAAGTAGAAGCCAGTTCCGGGTATACCGGCAAAGTCAGAACAGCCTTGCAGAAAGCCTATCGGCACCACTACCGCAGGATGCTGCCTGAACTGCTGCATAACCTGGAATTTCGCTGCACCAATGCCCAATACCAACCACTCCTGCAAGCCCTTGATCTGATAACTTCGCAACTGGAACACAAGAAGCCAACCTTCCCGGAAGAGGTCCAAGTCCCTTTGAAGGGTATTGTTCCCTCAAACTGGATGCAGTTGGTGGTTGAAGATGGTGTGGTCAATCGCAATGCCTATGAAATCTGCGTTCTCAGATCCTTGCGGGAACAACTCCGTTGCCGCGAGATCTGGGTAGTTGGCAGCCGACGTTATCGTGACCCGGAAGAAGACCTACCTCAGGACTTTGAAGAGCGGAAAGCCAGCTACTATAAGGATTTGGGCATCCCTCTTAATGCGAAGGAATTCACTACATCATTGCGACAGGAGTTGACTCGCCACCTTGATAACCTCAATAGGCGCATACCGCTCAACCCCAAGGTCAGGATTGTAGCTGTGAAGGATGACCACCGGATCTCGGTCACCCCCTTTGACCCCCAGTCAGAACCAGAAAATCTGGCAACCCTTAAACGGGAGATCACACAGCGCTGGCCAGGTACCAGTCTGCTGGATGTATTGAAAGAGGCAGACCTGCGGACAGATTTTACCCGCTTTATCCAGAGTGGTACCGAACGCAGTCACATGGACAAGGCCACCCTCAGACGCAGGATTTTACTCTGTCTGTTCGGTATGGGCACCAATACTGGCATCAAGAGTATGGAATCTTTACCAGACGATGATTACAAGGATCTGCTCTACGTCCGTCGTCGATTCATCTCCAACGAGGGATTGCGTCAGGCCATTGCCCAGGTGGTGAATGCAACCCTGGCAATCCGCTTGCCGCAAATCTGGGGTGAGGCGACCACTGCCTGCGCCTCTGACTCCAAGCAGTTTGGTGCCTGGGATCAGAACCTGCTGACTGAATGGCACCTCCGCTATGGAGGCCGGGGTGTCATGGTTTACTGGCATGTGGAAAAGAATGCCGCCTGCATCTACTCCCAATTCAAACGGGTCTCGTCATCAGAGGCAGCGGCCATGATCCAGGGAGTACTGAGACATTGCACAGAGATGGAGGTTGAGCGGCAGTATGTGGACAGCCATGGTCAGAATGCGGTTGCCTTTGCCTTCTGCAGGCTGTTGGGGTTTGACCTGATGCCCCGACTGAAAGGAATCAACAAACAGAAGCTGTATAAGGCTGACAGCAAACAAGACTTCCCGAACATCAACCCAATCATAGCAGCCAAGGCTATCAACTGGGAGTTGATAGAGGAGCAGTTGGACACCATGGTCAAGCACGCTGCTGCCTTGAAATTGGGAATGGCTGATGCGGAGAGTCTGCTGCGCCGGTTCAGCCGGAATAACATCCAGCACCCTGCCTACAAGGCCCTGGCGGAACTGGGCAAGGCGATCAAGACCATCTTCCTCTGCCGGTATCTGGATTCAGAGGAATTGCGACGAGAAATCCATGAAGGGTTAAATGTGGTTGAAAGCTGGAACAGTACCAACGGCTTCATCTATTACGGCAAGCAGGGGGAGATAGCAACCAACCGCAGGGATGGCCAGGAGATGGGGCTGCTCTGCCTGCACCTGTTGCAGGCCAGCATGGTGTACATCAATACCTTGATGATCCAGCAGGTGCTCAAAGAACCGGTCTGGTCTGACAGGATGACGACCCGTGATCTGGCAGCACTCAGTCCGCTGATTACGCAACATATCAATCCCTACGGGCGGTTTGATCTGGATATGGAAGTCAGGCTGCCGCTTGAAAACGTATAGGGTGCAACTTGGCGTGCCACAGAAGACTGAAATAATAGCACATCAAGGATTCAGAACAGATTGAGCATGGCAGCCTTCTGCAAGCCGTCCTTATCCAGCACCTTGAAGCGAAGATGCGCCCCCTAAAATATTTTTTCATTCCCCCCTTGCAATTGCGGAAATCAGTGGTATCTGGATATCCATATATCGTAATCAATTACCCTTTTGCCGACTGATCGTATTGATTGGCGTAGTTCGCGCTAGCAGCCTCGATGAATTTATCAATGTAATTTCATGCCTTGGAGAAATCTGATGAACCGGCTTTTACCTGATTACTCCTGCTTCTTTGTATATGAAAAATATCTGTACTCAAACCACTGACCACTCAATTCGACGAAGAATCTTTTGAAAGTGTCTCCAACTTAATGTCAAAGGATGTCTGTTAATGAAAATGAAGCATTTGTCATCAAGACTAATTGTAACAGCAATGATGTCGATATCATTTTTAATTATCCCTACTATCGTTTTAGCAAGCAATGATGCAACTGTTATTGTGAATAAAAACCAGCCTTATGGATATGAATATACGTCATATTATTCTGGTATTGGATTAAATTATGATTATAGAGAATACTGCCAGTCATCATACATATTTATTGATAGTACATGGAATCATAAATATGACTATTTTACTACCACAGAAAATAACCAAACTGCTTGTTCAACTAATATAACAAATATAAAATATAAATGTATTGAAGTTGATGGTAATGGTTGTCGTATTACGCAAGGAATTATTAATAAAGGCCCCCAAACAGACTGTTATCAAGCGCCGCAGACGTATTTAGCAGTCCTTTGAAAAACAAGTAGTCAAAATCGTTCAATTTTGGTAATATTTTGTGC
>CAZNWF010000152.1:0-5716 GCA_964576485.1 uncultured Geobacter sp.
GATACGTATTTTAAAGAGCAAAATTACATGCAAGGACTAAACCGGAAGAAGCTGATACAGGGTACATTTTTAATTACTGACGAATGGCTTGAAAAAGCAATCGCTGAGGGTCGTGAATGATTGTTATTGACACAAATATCATCGCCTATCTTTTTATTCAGGGAGATCGAACAGATAGCGCACAACAACTGCTTATGCTCGAACCACAGGTGATCGTACCGGTTTTATGGCGACACGAGTTTTTAAATGTTGTTACCACATACATCCGGCATGGAGGCGTTACCCTAACGACAGGTAATAAAATCATAAACAGGGCTTTAAAATTTCTGGCCACATCAGAATCAGACGTAGACTTTTCCTTGGCACTTAAACTGGCTACAGAGCATCATTGCAGTGCATACGGCGCCCAATTTGCAGCCTGTGCCATGCAACATTCTATTAAACTGGTTACCGAAGATGCAAAGTTAATCCGGGCTTTTCCTGCCTGCGCCTCAAACATGACCGATTACATTGCTCAACACACCTAAAACAAATCTGCAACCTACCTGTATTGAACGACAACACCATGATTTTAGTAGACAACTCTAGTGTTTTTACTAGACGCATCTATTAAAACCACCTACCATCCCTCGATCAGTATTCATGCAGAGGTTAGGCCTGACATAATGTCACGATTCAACCTTAAACCATTCATCCTGCTTGCCGGCGGCATCCTGCTGATCGCCTGGGGCTATCACCTGCTGGCTGTGCCACCTGACACCGGTTTTGATGAGATGTTGAGTCGGGCAAAAAATGGCGTATTGTTTGTGGTTTGCGGTGGAACCTGCCTAATGCTCTGGCTAGCAAAACGCTGATGACATGCAAAACGAGGAGATAGTATGTCTGATACCGCCGTACTGTTACTCCAAATGGGCGGACCTGATTCTCTGGAAGCGGTCAAGCCGTTCCTGCTCAATCTGTTCTCTGATCGTGAGATCATCAAGATCGGCCCGGCCTGGCTGCAACCATACATTGCCCGGATGATCGTCAGGCGACGCGCCCCCAAGGTGGCTGAGAAGTACCGTGAGATCGGGGGTAAATCCCCAATCCGTGAGCTGACGCAGGCCCAGGCCGATGCGCTTGCCGTAGAGCTGGGAATGCCCTGCCATGTCGGTATGCGCTACTGGCACCCGTTTACCCGGGAGACCCTGCTCAGGCTACGGCACAGTGGCATCAAAAAACTGGTGGCCCTGTCACTGTACCCCCACTATTCCCGCGCCACCAGCGGTTCCAGCTTTAATGATCTGACCCGCTGTCTGGCTGATCTGGATAGTGATCTTGAGGTTGTGCGGATTCCCCATTTTTATAATCATCCGCTCTATATTGATGCCCTGGCGGAAAAGATTGAAGCCGGGCTGACCGGTTTTTCTGATCGCAGCACCGTACAACTGTTGTTTTCAGCCCACTCGCTGCCGCAATCGTTCATTGATGAAGGTGACCCGTATCTGGAGCATATCCAGACCACCGTGCGGTTGGTAATGGAAAAATTTGGTACCATCAACCACCAGCTGGCCTTTCAATCACGGGCCGGACCGGTGAAATGGCTGGAGCCTTCCACCGATGACAAGCTGAAGGAACTTGCAGCAAGCGGCTGTAAACATCTGTTGATGGTGCCGCTGTCATTTGTGTCAGATCATATTGAAACTCTGCATGAAATTGATATTGAATATGCCGAAGAAGCTCGTAAATTGGGTATCAGTGATTTCCGGCGGATAGCATCGCTCAACAGCACCCCCACCTTTATCCGCTGTCTGGCGGAGCTGGTTAAAACAGCTATGGCCGTTGATACGCCTTCCTAAACGACATACCACCCGCTTCATCAGACCTTGCACCACCCGCTGACCCGCCCATGAGGTGAAGGGCAAGCACTGGCGTACTAATCAGTCTTCTGTAACAACTATCCGTAATCATTCAAGAATAAAACTAAAAGCGCCTGACAAGCAACCAGCATGTTGCAGAAATATGGTGCAGTCTTTGCACATAAAGCGCAAAGACTGCACCACCTGCAACAGAGCTACGCCCCCACTCTTCGACAATCCCGACCGGATCACTTCCTGCATCAGGTCGCCGGCTTCACTGCCCACACACGCCCCAAACAAAACAATCACCGCTGCTCACACCATACATTAAAATACTATAAGTTTAATTTTTACCAATAATCACAGAATACTATCCTCACCAAAAAGATGCGGCATTCTTGTTGCTCATTAAAATCAAGTTTTTTAATCCAGCAGCAGCTGTCAAGGAGGAGCACAATGAAGAAAAGGATGAGAAAGACAAGCGTTGTCCTGGCTCTAGCCGTTATCGTCACCACGGCTGGCCTCGCCCGGGCTGGAGAAATCACCAGTTGGGACATGACCAATGTCACCGTAGCTCCAGGGCCTTACACTGAATGGCTTACCTACACAAGCACACTTTATACAAATGCTTCAAAAACCACCTCTAATGGCGTTATCACCTGGAAAGAAACTGACGTTAAAGCTCCGGGCATGAAAATAGTCAATCAAGATGATGTAACCGGATTAAAGTGCATCATGACAACCGGCTACAACCCATACGATTTTAGCGACAAAATGTGTTCAGACCCACTCCAGTCCAGCAAACGTTGGAAGGTCAAAGGGACTAACGGACAACCTGTTGACGTTTACTTCTCTGTCGCAGCGGGTGCCACAGGCATTTATAATTCAATGCAAAAGCTGACAGACGGCGACATAAGAACATGGAAAGGGTTCCGAGCTGAGCTGGGTTTTATGGTAAACGGTGTATTTAAAAAATCAACAGCTGGTGACGGACTCGGGTTTTCCACAAAAAAAGGGAAATACTTTACTACCCCTACCTCCTCAGCGGTACAGCCAGCTGAAGTCTTGTCAGCTCTGTTTGCACAGGGATTGGCAGGCCCAGCTGACGCAAAACATCCAACAACCGGTTATTTTGATCCGATTAACCGCTTCAGCTATCTCTTGAACGCCGTTGAAGATGAAATTTATACAGGGATGATAACATCAAACTACTATGCCCTGTTCGGCAACTGGAACAACCTTGCCAGCGTCCCTTGGGCGTACTACTATGACAATGATGACAACATCAATACTGACAACCTGCTTATGGCCAACTGCGATGGTAATTTTGTGGTAACTGATCCAATTGCTGAAATCGGCTACTGCGAAGGCACTTGGGTAACCTACCGTAGCCAGGCCGGACTGGACGTAAACGGACTGCCTTACCCATCAGACGGAATAAAAAAACCTGTTCCTGCGGATGTGCTTTCTGCCTGGCAATCAAACAGGCTGTTTTTGACTGGCCCGATTGAAGACCTAGCTAACCTGGGGCTGAACTACTACATCACGGTCGGCGATAACACCAAGTGGCCAACACCTACCCAGTTTGTCATGCGCTTCTATCCGGTTCCATAAGTAATCGATCCGCCACACGCACTCAGGGTAACAGTTTATACTGCCCTGAGTGCGCTGCTGCCTCATAGTATTCCATCATTAAATCGAACGACCTCACAATTTTCCTTTAAAATCTGCTTCTCAAAAAAGCATATAAAAGGCAACCAGAGTTACGCCGCAACCAGAGTTGCCCAGACAAACGGCACCACACCTGTCTTTACTTGTAAAAAATTCACAATTGTTCATAATCCCTTCACAGGATCTTCCCTCTCTCTTGGTATGGTAGCACCATCACAAACAGGTTGGTTACCAACCACTACCAAGACACGGAGGAAGAACATCATGAAAAAATCACTTTTAGCACTCACCGCAGCAGCAGCACTTACCCTTGCCGGTTCAGCCATCGCCATGCCCGGTATGGGCGCAGGCCAAGGTATGGGACCTGGCATGATGGCACAAGGCCAGTATTCAGAACAGTACAAAAAGTTTGCAAGCGAGACGCTGCCGATCCGCCAGGAGATGATGAACAAGCACTTTGAACTTCAGAAAGAATTTTTGAAAGAGAAGCCTGATCAGGAAGTGATTAAAAAGCTGCAGGGTGAGGTTAGCGAGTTGCGTAAAAAGATGATTGATGCCCATGCCAAGTCAGGCCTGCCGATGGGTAAGATGGGTAAGATGGGCAAGCGCGGTCAGAAAGGGATGCGCGGTGGCGGTATGGGTATGATGCAGATGGATTGCCCGATGATGACTGCCCCACCGGCACCGGCCAAGTAATGATAACACCATAACGCAGAGACGCATGAGGTGCAGAATCACAGAGAACCTGCTTGCAGGCACTGTTCAATTTTTCTCTGACTTTTTAATTTTTCTCTGTACCTCTGCTTCTCTGCACCTTTGCGTTAAAATTTTGTAGGGGCTCTTGATGAAGTATCTTTTCTCAACATACATTCTGGCAACGCTTCTGCTGCTGACCGCTCTTCCGGCAGCAGCAGAAGAGCCAGAGCCTGGTCAGGGTTGGCGCGGTGGCCGGTCCTCTGGTGAGATGGGGCCGCCCCCCTTTGGTGATTACTGCCCGCGTCGCCATGCCGACCATTACGGAGCACGCCAACCGTTACAGACGCCGGACGAGGCAAAGGAGCGACTGCGGCTCTTCTTTAACGTTCCTCTGGCACAAATAACCCTGCGCAAAGAGGTTCGGATGGGCTATATTGCCGATATTACCAATGCTGATGGAGCACTGCTTGACCGGGTAATTATCGATAAACGCTCAGGCAGAATCCGCTCCACCCGCTAACGGAACCGTTATGCAGCCACCCATTCTGATTGTTGAAGATGACCAGAAGATCGCCCGGATCATCAAGGCTTACCTTGAAGGGGCTGATTTTCGGGTCGTGCATGCTGACACCGCCCGTGCTGCGCTGGAAAAGGCTGAATCAGAACTGCCGCTGGCTGTCATTCTTGATCTGGGCCTGCCGGACAGAAGCGGTGAAGAGTTGTGCCAGGACCTGAAAGAACTGGGATCATTTCCGGTGATCATGCTGACTGCCAAATCATCGGAAGAAGAGCGGATTACCGGCTTTGCCCTGGGGGCAGATGATTATGTCGTTAAACCGGCCTCCCCCCGTGAGCTGGTCTACCGGGTCAAGGCGGTGCTGAAGCGGTATGACGGCGCCAACTCCGGCGAACACCCGATTAGTTTCAACAACGGTACGCTGATACTGGACAGCCGCCGCCACAGCGTAACCTGCCGCAACGAGCACTGCAGCGTCACCCCTACTGAATTCAAACTATTGCAGACTCTTGCCAACGCACCCGGCCGAACCTATAGCAGGGATGAACTGGTTTCAAAGGCGCTGGGCTACCAGTTTGACGGCTATGAACGCAGCGTTGACGCCCATATCAAAAATCTGCGTCAGAAGATCGAACGGGACAGCCGCAAACCTGAGTTCATTAAGACCGTCTATGGCATCGGCTACCTCTTCAGCGGAGAGCGGGATGCAGTTTAACCTGCAGCGTAAACTGCTGCTGCTGCTCGGATTGGTGATCCTGATCGCCCTCTCCTCCTCTGTCCTGCTCAGAAATTTTGTGATCCGGGACTTTAAGGCATTTGGCGAAGGACGGATGCTTGATCGTCTCTATCAGGTACAGGCAGTGCTGGAAGGCCGCTATCAGCAGGCAGGCGGCTGGAAGCGGGATCAGGTTGCAGATGATCTGGTCTGGGCCTGGCTTTCCGGCATTGAACTGCGGCTCTACAATGCAGACAGCCAACTGGTGCTGGACACCAG
>CAZNWF010000153.1:0-5716 GCA_964576485.1 uncultured Geobacter sp.
GGGAAAACGCTCATGGGTAACCTGGGCAACCGCCAGAATCCGGTTATCACCCTTATCATCCCGCAGATCCTTGGGCATCCGGTTCAGGGCCTGTTCCTCACACAGTTCCACCCGCAGAATACCACCACCAGGCAGGCTGACCCCGCTGGAAAGCGAACCCTTCTCACGCAGCATATCCAGAACCCGTGAAATAGAGCGGGCATTCCGTCCGGTTTCATTCATATCCTTCTTGAAACGGTCAATCTCTTCTATTACCGTAATCGGTATGATGATGGTGTTGTCTTCAAATTTGAACAGGGCCTGGGGGTCGTGGAGCAGTACGTTGGTGTCCAGCACGAAAAATTTCATGGATGACCTTTCTGGGTAATGGAGATCAGAGCATCACAGCAGGTTTCAACATCAGCAACGGTATTAAACCAGCCCGGACTTATGCGCAGGGTTCCGGCTGGATAACTTCCGATGGTCCGGTGGGCATGGGGGGCACAGTGCAGACCTGCCCGAACCGCAATACCATACTCGCGATCAAGGTAAAAGGCCAAAATCGAGGGATCCCATCCCTCAATGGCCAGAGAAACCACGCCGGATCGCTGTTCAGGGTCTGCCGGTCCATACAATCTGCAACCAGCCACCCCTTCCAATTGTTGCCGGGCATGTTCAGCCAATTGCTGTTCATGCTGGCCGACCTTGGCAACACCGGTTTCAAGCAAAAAAGCCAGCCCAGCCCCCAAACCGGCAATACCGGGCAGGTTATGGGTACCAGCCTCAAACCCCTCAGGGAAGGTGTCAGGCTGATGGTCCTGATCTGAACTGCTGCCGGTCCCTCCGGCGATGATCGGTCGTAACTGCACTCCGGATGCAACCGCCAGAAAACCGGTGCCCTGCGGACCCAGCAGACCTTTATGACCGGGTGCAGCCAGCAGGTCTATCCCCAGCCCCTGCATATCAAGGGGGATAGTTCCGGCAGACTGTGCTGCATCCAGCAGCATCAGGACATTGGCCTCTTTGGCAATAGCGGCTATCTGCCGGATATCCTGAATCCCGCCGGTAACATTGGAGACATGGGCAACCGCGATCATTCTGGTGTTCTTGCGCAGTGCCTGCCGAATCTGCAGCGGATCAACCAGCCCCTGTGGGTCAGCAGGCACAACAGTCAGTTCAACACCTGTTTTTTCAAGCATAAACAGCGGCCGCAGGAGGGAATTATGCTCCATGGAGCTGGTAACCACATGATCCCCCGGCTGCAGGGTTCCCATGGTGGCCAGATTCAGGGCCATAGTGGCGTTACCAGTAAACAGGATGCGGGATGAATCAGCACAATTGACAAGCTGTGCAGCAGCCTCACGGGCATCCAGCACCAAACGGGAGGCATCCAGTGCCCGGCCATAGCCGCCTCTGCCCGGCGACCCGCCAACCTGCTGCATCGCCTGCATGACTGCCTGATAGACCTGCTCAGGCTTGGGAAAACTGGTGGCTGCATTATCAAGATTGATAGACATAGGTATGAAAACGGATCAGGGAGCCGTTACCGGGCGTTCATTCAAAAAGGGAGCAAACAGAACCAATGCAGCATCATTGTTCCGCTCAGGATCAAGAATACCGGCCAGTATCTGTTTTTCATCCGTACTGCCCCACCAGTTCAGCAGGGCGGCAAAAGGTTCACTGCCTCGGTTATGCAGGGTGCCGGCCTTGTTATCACTGAATACAGAGCCAATAACACTGCCCCGGGCGTTTTCAAGCAGAAGACCGACACCGCTATTTTGAATAAATGATGAACTGCTGATTCTGACCCGCACCCCCACCAGCTCAGCACCACTCTCACGGTTCTGGGAGAAACGACAGAGCAAGAGTTGACCATCGCCACCGGTTAACCTGAGCCCGCTCCGGTTCTCAACAAACTGACTGCTGGTCAGGCGAAAACGGCACTGATCTGCCGCAACCCCTTCCTGGGAATTATTCAGTACCTTGACACTGGAAAGGGTAAAAGAAGATCGCTGTGCTTCCAGCCCTTGGCGGTTCTCCTGCAACGTGCTGTCACGCAGGTCAAGTTCGCTGTCTGCAAGCTTGCCCCCCCTGTCACAGCGGCTGATGACACTGCCCTGCAAACCGGCCTCAGAATCATACAGGGCAATGCCGGTCCGGGATTTGGAAATCATCACGCCACGTCCGCTAAAACGTGAAAAATGGGCTTCAATACCGGTCTGGGCCCCTTCAATACGGCAATGGTCAAAGCTGTTCTTTTTCTCACTGTTTAACAACACCACACCGCCCCAGTCACCGGCAAGGGGCTGGTTCAATGCAGGTGCAAGTACAATTGGCTGTTGCATCGTACCGTTGGCAACAATCCTTCCCTGTATCACCAGACGTGCAAGCTCTGCTGATCCGGGAGCAGAAGCGAACCAGATCCGGGTACCGGGATCAATTCGTAAGGTTGCCTGGGGAGCGACCACCAGCGCCCCTTTAACCAAGACCGTGTCACGTAGCACCATATCTTCAGCAACCGTCTTGTTGACAAGCACGGTGGCAGCCTTCTCAATCACCGTGCGAGCAGGTTTGGGCTGAATCGCTCCAGAAAGATCCAACCGTTTTTTTATAGACAGCGGATCCGTCTGTAGTGATGTCTCAGTCGGCAGCAGCCGACGGTCAAGCGGACCCTGCGGATTTTTCTGCTGGTCTGGCTGCTCTGCTCCCTGCTGCAACGGCTTTGCTGCTGGCGGCGGCTGCTGGGGAACTGTCATGGAAACCGTTACGGCCTGCCCCTTCAAAGGAGCATCCTGAGCATGGAACAGTTGCTGGCAACCAGCCTGTGCCATGATCAAACAGCCAAGTAGCAGACAACGGACCGTAAAAGCGGGGGATAATCGAGTGTTTTTCACGAAGGATATCCTGATTAGGTTAATATTCAAATTATTGAATATACAGATAAAGTTCATAGCACAGTATCCAGGGAGAGTAAATTTTTAAAAAGCTTCCTGTATTCAAAAAGTTTGCTGATCCAGCCAAACATATCTTAACATTTGCTGTTGACAGCACATACATGTTGTGGTTCTATCCACCGGCAAGCACAAAATGTTGTGATCAGTCAGTAACAGTCAGCACCACCTTTCATCAGCACTTCCCTGTACCATGTTATAAAACATATAGGAACCACCTGACAAGGAGAACACAACCATGTCCGCACAAGCGTCCGCTGCCGGTCAACCTGCGCTCACCCCCAACGCCCTTACTGTCCTTGAAAAACGCTACCTCAAACGGGATACCAGCGGAAAACCGCTAGAGACCCCTTCTGATATGTTCCGCAGGGTTGCAGAGACCATTGCAGAGCCTGACAAGAAGTTTGACAAAAAGGCTGATATCAAAAAACTTTCTGACCGTTTTTACGAGATGATTGTCAGCTTTGATTTCCTGCCCAACTCCCCCACCCTGATGAACGCAGGCCGTGAACTGGGGCAACTTTCCGCCTGTTTCGTGCTTCCAGTAGGCGATTCCATTGAAGAGATCTTTGATGCGGTCAAGTTTACTGCCATGATCCACAAATCAGGCGGCGGCACCGGTTTCTCCTTCTCCCGTCTGCGTCCGGCAAATGATCTGGTCAAGACCACCACCGGTGTCTCCAGCGGCCCGATCTCCTTTATGCGGGTCTTCGATACCGCCACTGAAACCATCAAGCAGGGCGGCACCCGCCGTGGCGCCAACATGGGTATTCTGCGGGTTGATCACCCCAACATCATGGATTTCATCATGTGTAAGGCTGATCAGAAGCTGTTCAACAACTTCAATATCTCGGTCGGCCTGACCGAAAAGTTTATGGAAGCGGTCGAACAGGATGAAGAATACGACCTGCTTAACCCCCGCGACAAAACCAAGATGGGCACCCTGAATGCACGTAAGGTATTTCAACGGATCGTCAACCAGGCCTGGGAAAACGGCGAACCGGGCATCATATTCCTGGATCGCCTGAACCGTGACAACCCTACTCCCCATGTCGGTGAGATCGAATCAACCAACCCCTGTGGCGAGCAGCCGCTGCTGCCCTATGAATCCTGCAACCTGGGTTCCATCAACCTGGGGCGCTTTGTCAGCGAAGGGGCGATTGACTGGAGCCGCCTGAAAGGGGTTATCCATGACGCGGTCCATTTTCTGGATAACGTGATCGAGGCCAACAAATACCCGCTGCAGCAGATCCACGACATGACCCACGCAAACCGTAAAATCGGCCTGGGGGTCATGGGCTGGGCAGATATGCTGATCCTGCTGGGCATTCCTTACAACTCAGACGAAGCGGTAAAACTGGGTAAAAAGGTGATGCAGTTTATCAACGATGAAGGCCATGCTGCCTCCCGTGATCTGGGCCAGAAGCGCGGTTCGTTTCCCAACTTTATCGGTTCAACCTTTGATAAAAAAGGTGCCCTGCCCCAACGGAACGCCACAGTCACCACCATCGCCCCCACCGGCACCATCTCCATGATCGCCAACGCCTCTTCCGGCGTAGAGCCGCTCTTTGCCATTTCCTATGTCAAGAACGTCATGGATGGGACCAAGCTGGTGGAGGTAAACCCCACCTTTGAACAACTGGCAAAAGAACGCGGTTTCTACTCAACAGAACTGATGGAAAAAATCGCAGAACATGGCACCGTACATGATCTGGACGAGGTTCCTGCTGACGTCCGCCGGGTCTTTGTCACTGCCCACGATATTACCCCGGAAGATCATATCCAGATGCAGGCGGCCTTCCAGTACCACACTGACAACGCCGTATCCAAGACCGTCAACTTCCCCAATACCGCCACCATTGAAGACGTTGAAAACGTCTACATGCTGGCCTACAAGACCGGCTGCAAAGGGGTCACCATCTACCGTGACGGTTCCCGCGACGAGCAGGTTCTCTCCACCACCAAGAAAGAAGAAAAAGCCGTTGTTTCATCACTGGCGATGGAAGACGACAAACACGCCATCAAACGTGAACGTCCCAAGGCCCTTAAAGGCTGGACCTACCAGATGCAAACCGGCTGCGGCCCGCTCTATATCACCGTCAACGAAGACAAGAACGGCCTGTTTGAACTGTTCACCACCATGGGCAAGGCCGGTGGTTGCGCGGCATCACAATCTGAGGCGATCGGACGGATGGTCTCCCTGGCATGGCGCAGCGGCATCCAGGCCCGCCAGGTCATCAAGCAACTGCTTGGCATCTCCTGCCACTGCCCTTCCGGCTATGGCGAGAACCGGGTTCTTTCCTGCGCCGATGCTGTGGCCAAGGCAATTCAGGCCCATATGCTTGAAAACGGCTACGACCTGAATGCAGAAGCAGCCCAGCATGAGCGCGGCGCCTGCCCTGAGTGCGGCGGCATTGTAGAGCACGAAGGCGGCTGCATGGTCTGCCATGTCTGCGGCTATTCAGAGTGTGCCTAACTAGAGATTGACAAGGCGGAGCACCTTTCGCTATAAAGGTGCTCCATTTTGCGGGAATAACTCAGTGGTAGAGTGTCAGCTTCCCAAGCTGAAGGTCGCGGGTTCGAATCCCGTTTCCCGCTCCAAAGAAATCAAGGACTTAGCCAAATCGGTTAAGTCCTTTTTTCTTGCGTGTTGTAGTTGGTGTTGTAATAACTTTTTAGTTGGCAGTTTATTCTGGGTGGGATCTTTCAGAAGGTCTGGGAATGATGAGATACCTGCACAAATGCGCTACCCCTGATCGTAAAAAAGAAAAAAGGACTTCCTCCGT
>CAZNWF010000154.1:0-5671 GCA_964576485.1 uncultured Geobacter sp.
TTCCGATTCTGCTGGTTGCCTGCAGCTGCAGCATCTACAGCCTGGGCTACTGGCCTGCTGACCACCATCCCCGCACGGTTCGCAAAATCAGCATCTTTTTTGGCCTGCTGGTGGCAGCGCTGCTCTGGGTGCTGGTGGCCCGTTCTGTGGGCCTGTTCCTGATCGGCTGGGAGATCATGGCCCTGGCAGCCTACTTTGTGCTGACCACCAATGACGATGAAGCAGAGGTACGCACAGCCGGCAGCCTCTACATGATCTGCACCCATACCGGCACCCTGGCACTGTTTGGCCTGTTTTCCCTGCTGGCAGGGGCAACCGGCAGTTTCCAGCTGCCAGCAGCTGCCAGCCTTGACGGGGCTGCCCCCTTTGCCACGGCAGTGTTGCTGCTGGCCCTGCTGGGCTTTGGCCTCAAGGCCGGCATCATGCCGCTGCATATCTGGCTCCCCTCTGCCCACGCCAATGCCCCCAGCCATATCTCAGCCATCATGTCCGGGGTCATCCTCAAGATCGGCATCTACGGCCTGGTTCGCACCCTCTCCTGTTTCAGCAACATTCCGCTCTGGTGGGGGGTTACCATCCTGGCCCTGGGGGTGATCTCAGGGGTCGTCGGCGTGGCCTTTGCCATTGGTCAGCACGACCTGAAACGGTTGCTGGCCTACCACAGCATTGAAAACATCGGCATCATCTACATCGGCATCGGTGTGGCCCTGATCGGCGCCTCAAACGGATCAAACCTGCTGATCCTGCTGGGTATGGGCGGGGCACTGCTGCATGTGATCAACCATGCCCTGTTCAAGGCACTGCTGTTTCTGGGGGCCGGATCAATCATCCATGCCATCGGCACGCGGGAGATTGACCGGATGGGAGGGCTTTTGCGCCGAATGCCCTGGACCGCCTTCTTTTTCCTGATCGGCGCTGTTGCCATCTGCGGCCTGCCTCCCTTAAACGGTTTTGTCAGTGAACTGCTGATCTATCTGGGCCTGTTCAATGGTGCCATGCAGGGCAACGGCGCTGCAGCAGTTGCCCTGGCAGCACCGTTTCTGGCGCTGGTTGGCGGACTGGCAGTGGCCTGTTTTGTCAAGGTATTCGGGGTGGTCTTTCTAGGCACTGCCCGGACTGAACAGGCTGCCCGGGCCCATGAAGCCGGTAGCAGCATGAAGCTTCCCATGGCGCTCTTGGCACTGGTCTGCATCACCATCGGCCTGCTGCCAGCCCTGGTGGCACCATTACTGGACAGTGCCGTTACTGCCTGGTATCCCGGCCTGGCAGACTCTGAGCTGCGGCTTGCCTTTGCTGCACCATTGGGGTGGGTTACCCTGCTGGGGCTTGCCCTGCTTGGCGCGATCGCCCTCTTCTACCGGATCAGTCAGCGCCGCAGCAGCGATCCAACCAGCGAGACCTGGGGCTGCGGCTATCTGGCCCCCACCAGCCGGATGCAGTACAGTTCATCATCCTTTGCTGAGATGCTGATCAACCTGTTTGCTGGCATCCTCCGTCCCCATAGCCACCAACCAGAGATCAGCGGTTCATTCCCGTCATCCACCCGCTTTGAAAGCCATCTGCCGGAGGCCGTGCTGGAACAGGTCTACCTGCCGTTCCTGACCTGGGCCAATCAAAAACTGACCCCGCTGCGGCACCTGCAGCATGGTCATCTGCACCTGTATATTCTGTACACCCTGTTGACATTGATTGCCCTGCTGGCCATTCCCCTGTAAACTACAGCAATCCCGACTTCATCAGGAGGCTGCCATGACGCTGTTCAACCGGTCACGAACCACCCTTGTCGCAACTATTTTCTGCCTTTCGCTACTACCCGCACTCTGCTGGTCCGCAGAGCCGCAACGCTCACGGGGGCAGACCGTCTATGTCCCGGCTTACTCCCATGTCTTTACCGGGCCACGGTCTAACCCCTATAATCTGGCGATTACCCTGACCCTGAGAAACACTGATCCCCGAGATGGCATGGTCGTGACCGCCATTGACTACCACGACCACAACGGCAGGCTGATCCGTCGCTACGCCCCTTCTCCCCTTGGTCTGACACCACTGGCCTCCAGCTATGTGCACCTGGAAGAGAAGGATACCAGCGGAGGGTTTGCCCCCAAGTTCATTGTTCGTTGGGAATCCCAGCGCCCGATCAGCCCACCGGTGATTGAGACGGTCATGATTGGCGCCACCTCAGGCCAGGGGATCTCCTTTGTCAGCCAGGGCCAGGTCATTCAGGAACGGTAACGCGTGCTGCGAAACTGTGACAGACTCTTGACAGAAGCTGCTACTCGGCAGATGATTGGGAGTTTTTATTTTATCCGAGGGGACCAACGGTATGAAAAACAAGCAGGAAGACCATCTGAAAGAATGGCAAGGACTGGAAGAGGCAGCAGAGCAGATTCTGCCCCTGGTTGGCCAGCTCTACCGCGAACGGAACATTGTCTGTACGGTCTATGGCCGTTCACTGGTACACAGCACCACCATCGACATCCTCAAGGCCCACCGCTTTGCCCGTCTGATCATTGATGAAGAGCTGTCAGCAGTTAAAACCCTGCCGATTGTCGAGGCGATCTGCCAGCTTGATCTGGCCCCGGCCCGGATCGATGTGGGTAAACTGGCAGTGGGATTCCAAAACCAACAGGCGACCACCAGCGTCAGTGACTACCTGCGGGGTGAACTGGCAACGGTCAACACTGGACGTCACACCCTGCTGGATGAGCCTCAGGATATCGTGCTGTACGGCTTTGGCCGGATCGGCCGTCTGCTGGCCCGCCTGCTGGTAGAAAAATCAGGCAGTGGTGAGAAGCTGCGCCTGCGGGCAGCGGTGGTACGGAAAGGCAGTGCCGATGACCTGCTCAAGCGTGCCAGTCTGCTGCGCCGCGACTCGATCCACGGCCAGTTCAGCGGCATCATCACTGTGGATGAGGAAGAAAACGCCATTATCGCCAACGGCAACATGATCAGGATCATCTACGCCGATGCCCCGGAAAACGTGGACTACACCGCCTATGGCATCAACAACGCCATCCTGATCGACAACACCGGCAAATGGCGCGACCGTGAAGGACTTAGCCGCCATCTGCAGGCCAAGGGGATCTCAAAGGTGATCCTGACCGCACCGGGCAAGGGTGATATCCCCAACGTGGTTGCCGGGGTCAACAACGAACTGATCGTTGAGAACGAGACCATCTTCTCCGCTGCCAGCTGCACCACCAACGCCATTGTGCCGGTGCTGAAGGCGATCCACGACCGCTTCACCATTCAGCACGGCCATGTGGAGACCTGCCACTCCTATACCAACGACCAGAACCTGATCGACAACTACCACAAAGGTTCACGCCGTGGCCGCAGTGCCCCGCTGAACATGGTTATTACCGAGACCGGCGCAGCCAAGGCCGTTGCCAAGGTTATCCCTGATCTGGCCGGCAAGCTGACCGGCAATGCCATCCGGGTACCGACCCCCAACGTCTCCCTGGCGATCCTGAACCTGGGACTGGGCCAGGAGACCACAGTCAAGGAGCTGAACAGCTTCCTGCGGGATACCGCCCTCAACTCACCACTGCAAAACCAGATCGACTACGTGGTGTCACCGGAGGTGGTTTCCAGCGACTTTGTCGGCTCACGCCATGCCGGCGTGGTTGATTCTCTGGCCACCATCGTCCAGGGCAACCGCTGTGTGCTGTATGTCTGGTACGATAACGAGTTTGGCTACAGTTGCCAGGTAGTGCGGATGGTGCAGAAAATGGCGGGGATTGAACTACCGTCGTTGCCGTAATTGATGAGATACTTCCAGACAGGGCATCCGGGTTCGGATGCCCTGTTTTTTTCAGGATTTCCTACCAAACCGTCCGACCCACTTTTCTCCTTCCAGCAGCAGCAACACCGCCACTGCCGGTACCAGCACCAACCCAAGCTGTTCCCAGGTAAGGGCCGTGGTGCGGAAAAAGCCCTGCAACTGCGGCAGCCAGATTGCCAGCCCCTGCAGCAGCAGCACACTGGCAGCCATGGCCAGCAGCGGCAGGTTACTAAACAGCCCCATCTGCAGGAATGAACTGCGGAAGGAACGCAGCCCCATGGCCTGGGCGATCTGGGCCAGGGCCAGGGAGGCAAACAGCACGGTCTGCCAGGGACCTCCCCCCTGCCAGACCAGCCAGGTAACCAGCATGCAGGAGCCGCCGATCAGGCTGCCGGTCAACAGGACATAACGAACCGTGCGGAGGTCAAAGATCTGACTGTCCGGTGCAACCGGCGGACGCTTCATAACATCAGGTTCTGCCCGTTCCAGTCCCATCCCCAGCCCCAGCAGACCATCGGTCAGCAGGTTGAGCCAGAGCAGTTGCAGCGGCGTCAGCGGCATCCCCAGCCCCAGAAACGGCAGGACCAACACCGCCAGGATCTTGCCGGTATTGCCTGCCACGGAAAAGACCACAAACTTGCGGATGTTGTCGTAAATGGTGCGGCCTTCCTCCACCGCAGCCACAATGGTGGCAAAGTTGTCATCCAGCAGCACCATGTCCGAGGCTTCCCGGGCCACATCAGTGCCTATCTTGCCCATGGCCACCCCCACATCAGCCTTTTTCAGGGCCGGGGCATCATTGACCCCATCGCCGGTCATAGCTGCCACACCGCCGCTACGCTGGATCGCATCCACAATCTTAAGCTTATGCTCCGGCGCTACCCGGGCATAGATCGAGACCTGGCCCACCGCAGCATCAAACTGCTCCGGGCTCAGTCGATCAAGCTCGACTCCAGTCAAGGCGCCGCCAGAATCACTAATCCCCACCTGTCGGGCAATGGCACGGGCAGTCAGGGGGTGGTCGCCGGTGATCATAACCGGCCTGATACCGGCGGTCAGGCAACGCTGCACCGCTGCCCGAGCCTCTTCACGGGGGGGATCAGTCAGGGCTGCCAGACCGATGCAGACAAACTCCTGCGCCAGGGATTCCAGGCGATCATCAGCATCCGGCTGCAGCACCCGCAGTGCCAGGGCCAGCACCCGCTGCCCGTCGTCAGAAAGCCGGTCCGCAGCTGTTTGTAGCGCTTTTTTATGATCATCCGTCATCGCTACGACCTTACTGCTCAGTAAAACTGCGCTGCACAGTGCCAGCACACTGTCCAATGCCCCCTTGGCTGCCAGCAGCTTGCCGGAAGAGGGGCAAGGAACAAGGGGCAAGGGGCAAGGTAAGGCAGGATTGATTGCATGCACCGTAATCATCCGTTTGGTGACAGAATCAAAGGGGATCTCGGCAATCCGTGGCAGGGCCTGCTCCAGTTCGCTCCGGTAGAGTCCAACAGCTGCGGCTGCAGAGACCAGCGCCCCCTCGGTCGGGTCACCCAGTACCGATTCTTCACCATCTGCAACCTTCAATACGGCATCATTACAGAGCGTGCCGATCATCAATAAAAGCTGATCATATCCCCCCTCACCCGGCCTTTGGCCCCCCTCTCCCCCGGGGAGAGGGGTTGGGGGTGAGGGAACCAAGAGTGCCTCCGTGCTGATCAGCCCGGTCACGGTCATCCGGTTCTGGGTCAGGGTGCCGGTCTTGTCGCTGCAGATCACGGTGACCGAACCCAGCGTCTCCACCGCCGGAAGCCGCCGGATCAGGGCATGGCGTTTCAGCATCCGCTGGGCCCCCAGGGCCAGGGTGATGGTGACCACTGCCGGCAGCCCTTCCGGGATGGC
>CAZNWF010000155.1:0-5537 GCA_964576485.1 uncultured Geobacter sp.
GGGATCTATAGCATAGTGCATGTCGCTACCCATGCCGTCAGAATTGAATTTACGTGCATTTGACGGCAACGATCCGTCTTTGTTCAGGCTGCCGCTTGCTATGATTACCTTACCTTTCTCATCGGTTACACGGACTTCAAGCCACATCTGGCGGA
Organism: uncultured Geobacter sp.; assembly: GCA_964576485.1. GTDB lineage: Bacteria > Desulfobacterota > Desulfuromonadia > Geobacterales > Pseudopelobacteraceae > Trichlorobacter. The sequence goes on from CAZNWF010000155.1 coordinate 156, forward strand.
CATTGGTGAGTGATGTTGGTAGATTGTGCCCGGCACGGATATTTTTGACTCGTACCTTTACCTCTGCCAGTCGCCCGTTACGATAATCTGGAGTTATTTCAAGTTCTGCTGCCTTCTGAAGGCGTTTGACAGCCATCTCGTACTGCTTCATCAAGCGCTCAGCCTGCTGCTTGTTACCATTTTTTTTAGCTGCCTCGGCGGACAGGAAGTAAAGCAGGTAGTTAGCTCCGTTAAAGTAGTGACGATACTCCTTGCGCTGGGGCTTGGTCATGCTGTCGGCTGTTTTAACAAACGTGTCGTGATCGACCATGTGGCAGTCCTGGCAATGGATCTCTTTCTGGGCGTAGGGACTGTGTTTCCACTCAAGGTAGGTTGCCTCCAGAGGATAGTGCTTGTCATAGTGGTACACCTGATGGCAGGAGGCGCACAGATCGGACTTGGCATGGAAGTCAGTCTGTTTGCAGTCATGGAAGCCGCCTCCGCATTCTTCAGTTGGCTTATTGGGGCCACGCTTGACCAGCACCGGGTTGTCCTTGCCATCTTCGCCAGGGCGCAAAACCAGTGAGCCGTTTTCAGGCTCTTTGCTGGGGGTCTTGCAGTGATTCAGAGCACTGACTGAGTGGCAGACGTCGCAGGAAACTCCTGCCTTGGCAACAGGAGACAGCCCCTTGAGACCTGGGCCGCTTACCTCACCGGTAACGGTCGCTGCCGGTGTATGGCAACTTGAACAGTGGCGTCCGATCGGCGTGCCCATAGCCTTTACCGCTTTGTTCATTTCCCCCTGATAGACCGGATCAACAAAGGCCAGGCTATGCAGTGAGCCATGCCATTCTTCGTACTGTTGCTGGTGGCATCCTGCGCAGGTTTCTGGCTCAGTGAAGTTGGCTTTTGTCTTCTCGTGCACCATGAGAGACGGGTAGAATTTGAACAGATCCCGATCAACAGGGAAGACGCTTGAAGAAGACGGGGAAGCGGCAAGTGCTACTGCACAGGCAATGATGAGCATCATGACAGCTACGCAGATGAGTAGCAGGTGACGTTGCATGAGATATTCCTCCTTTGACAGTTGGTTATGAACGTAATGTTGCAACGATACGCTGAGGAACCATAAGCAGTCCGAGGGCATCATAAATACTTCGGGCCACAATGTCTGCCTGCAGGATGGCGCTGACAGCACTGCCTTCACCCTCCAGCACTGCAATGCCAAGCCGGGCGGCCTTCAGCATGAGCCGGTCATTAGCACCATTGCCAATGCAGACAACAGATTCAGCACCTAATGCCTGGACATAGGCTTCCTTCTGCTCTGCTTCATTACCGCTTGCAATGATATGCAGCCTACAGGGTAATCCATCGACCTCCTGCGTTACCGTGCCACCACTATCCGCAGTAAGGATATGAATGGTAATTCTGTCGGCCAGGTCAACAATGGTCTTGTCAAGGTTGGACATTAATTGGCCATCACGGGCAATGGTGCCGTTATAGTCAAAGACCAGATGTTTCAGTTCAATGGATCCGCTGCCGGGAATAGTGATCTGCATGGTCTAATCACCTCATAGGTTTGAAATACGTTTCAGGGTTTCAGAAATATCCTTGATACTGCAGGTCTCACTGAAGCAGCCGGTACCGGCGTACAGATCAAAATTGCGTAACTGGCCAATCAGCTTTCTCAGTTCCGGTTCATGCTCCGGCAGGGTTGCCGTTTCAGTAAGTGCAAGAATCTCTGCCAGAAGATTGTCAGGCAGTTCTGCATCACGGTTTTGCTCAGAGGCAACGGCTCGTAACTCTTCACGTACGCTCATGACATTTCTCCTTGCACGTTCTGGACTAAAATATGAATTGATTTTAATTTAATGCAGTATGCCAAAGCTTCGTAAAACAGTAAACTGCAAAGATCAAAGGGGGCCGGAATATATCAGGCCCCCTTTTGAATATATACAGCCCTGTCTGTCCGAGAGCTACGTAACGGGCATTTCTCACGTCCAAACAGGGCAGCAAGTGCAGAAATATGCTTCTGGATCCTGAGTATTTCTGAAGAATCAGATCAGACAGAGTGTTGAGAGTATCCTGTTTGCTGATTCATCTGCTGCACTGGCCACAAAGATCCCTGATTTCAGCATTGATTCTTTAATCTCTTTTTCAGGCATGTGTGTGCAAACAAGCTGCTTAACATTCAGAGAAATCAGCCATGCTGCCAAAAGAGGCTGTTCATTGGCATCCCAGACACCCATATTGACATTGTTGGTGCTTCCGCTTCTGTCATCGTATTCCAACAAGAAAAAAATCCGCTCAAATCCTTTGCCTTTGTAGGTGAGCGATCCATAGTAAGGTATAGCTGTCTTGAGTATGGTCATGGATTGGTTGCTTTGGCTGTGCCCTGCAGAAGAAGAGTGCTTAGAGAAATCGTGTAAAAGGGGGGCTTTGAATCAGCCCCCTGTTTACACGAGGCGTTACCGTTTTGTATTAATGTGCAGTTTCCTGCGTGTTGTTCTTGCCGCTCATCATGTATCGGTAGAACATGGGAAAACCGACAAAGAAGGCGACGCAGATCAGGTACTCAACGGTCTTGATGTACTGGTAAAAATCTACCAGGGTGTAGACAGATTTAACATGGCCTATGGTATCAAAAAGTGCTGACATGATGGTATCCTCCTATCTGTTGGTTACTTATTGGATGATGTTAAGGTTGCTTCCTTGGTTTTGGCTGCTTCAGCCGCCCCCTTGATCATGCCGTACAGGCTGATGATGGCAGGAATGGTCTGGACAACCACCACCAGTGCCAGAAATCCGGCAAAGGCGAGGACCAGGATGCCGCTGTTATAGGTCAGGCTGGTGTCAATAACCTCTCCATGGCCTGAAGAGGCGATGGCGCTGGTCAGACTGGCAAGCAGCAGGGTGGCGGTGTTGATAATGGTTGCGGTCGGTTTCATGGCAGTTCTCCTTGTTTGTTAGCAGTAACAACGCGTTGGTTGGTTTAAGGCACAATTGATAACCTGCTTCAGTTCTTCTCTGTCTTCCGGCAGTACCGGTCGCAGCAGATGGTAAAAAATTCCTTCATTGCGCATTTTGCGTATCACCGGCAGTGATACCTCATTTGAAACCAGGATGATGGTCAGGTTTCTACAGCATTTTTTAAAGAGCGGGATCAGGTCGGTTGCTGCAAGTTCGTCAAAGCTGCTGCCTAACAGAATTACCTGCGCTGTTTTCTTCAAGATTCCCTGCAGTACTCCGGCAGCGGTGGTGGTGACGGTCACACTGTAGCCTGCCTCCATGCAGAGATCTGTCATCACCTTACGGGATTCAGGGTGTTCCTCAGCAATCAAGATACGGCTCATGGCTGGCTCCTTCAGTGTTTGCTTGCGGTTACTTCTTTGTCCGAATGGGCAAACAGGCCTTTTATCATGGAGGCAAACAGAATCAAGGCCGGCACTGCCTGCAGCATGATTACCATGACGCCAAATCCTATGAATCCCCAGATCAGCAAGCCGTTATCTTCAGCTCCTGCACCAGTTGTTGTGGCAAAGGCAGCTGCTGCGCCTGCTCCACTTAATGCTATGATCATTTTGATGATAGTTGCTTTCATGACATCCTCCTTGTGCTGCATCAGTTTCTGCTTGATCTTGTAATAAGCATAGAAGGTGCCAACTTGCGTTTCGTAAGTGTAGTTGTCTGTAAATTGCTAATAATATTTGTTTCTTTTGTTGGAAAAAATGTATTGGGGGGAGCGGATAACCGGTGGTGGAGTATTGGATTGCTATGCAGTGAACTGGAAAAATGAAGCATGAATCTTTGCAACATGCTGATAATACGTGTGTATATGCTTTGGCTGGCGGGGCGGCTGCTGTATGAAGGAAGTATGCAGGGCGCGTAATACTCTATTCAGGTTGGGAGAGGCTCCTGAATCGGCAGACAGACCGCAATGGTTGTCCCTTGATCTGACGATGAGGCAATGGAAAGAAAACCACCATGCTGTTGCAGGGTGCCAAAGGCCATCGAAAGCCCCAGACCGGTGCCTTGCCCCACCTCTTTGGTGGTAAAGAACGGATCAAAGATCTTTTGTCTGATCTCTTCAGGAATACCAGGGCCCTGATCCGTCACCATCATGCGGGCAAACGGCCCACGGTGGGATGAGTTGTGGAGCCTTATCAGCTCTGGATCTGGAATCAGTACCAGCCTGGTTTCAATCGTAATCGTGCCGCCGTCGGGCATGGCATCGCGGGCATTGGTCAGTAGGTTGAACAGGACCTGCTGCAGCAGGGTGCTGTCAGCCGTGACATGCAGCGGTTCCTCGCAGGGGATGAACTCAAGCTGTATCGTCTTGGGCAACAGTTTCTGGCCCAGCATCAAGGCTTCCGCCAGCATCCTGTTCAGTTCCAGTGGTCGCATCCGCATAAACTGCTTGCTGCTGAACGCCAGCATACTGCGAGTCAGGTTTGACCCGCGCTCCACCGCCGTGATCATCTCCTGCAGACTGGTATATACCGGATCATCAGCGTCAAAGCGTTCCATGGCCAGACGGGTATTGTTTGAGACAATCTGCAGTATATTGTTGAAGTCGTGGGCAATACCACCGGAAAGCTGGCCCACCGCCTCCATCTTCTGGGCCTGACGTAACTGTTCTTCAATCTGCAGCTTCTCCGTACTATCCATAAAACTGCAGACCATGCCCACCGCCTGCTGTCCATCCCGCATCGGTAGAACACTATAGGAAACCGGGAAAGAACTGCCATCCCTGCGCCAGAACAGTTCATTCTCAATCACATTAACCACGCCTGTTTCACTCATCCGGTGGGCCGCACACTCCTCTGCAGGATAGTGGCTGCCGTCTGACCTGGTATGGTGCATCAGGTTGTGCATCTGTTGCCCCAGCAACTGTTCCGGGGTGTCAAATCCCAGCATCCGGGCACAGGCCTTGTTGGCCATGGTGCAGCAACCGTGATGATCAGTGCCGTAGATCCCCTCCTGGGTTGAGTCAAGCAATAGCTGAATTTTGTACAAATGCTCCTGTTGTTTGGTGTCGCTGGCAAGCTGCTGTTTGCGCTTGATGGCAAAAAGAAGGCAGACAGCACTCATGGCTACAAAAAGAAGCAGTCCGACCGGCACCAGCGAACTCAGCAGATGCGCATGTAATTGTCCCAAAAACTGATCATCAGACCGGACTCCGATCTGCGTCAGGAAGGTTTTGTGGGCATGCTCATCCACTTCAAAGAGAAACAGCATGCTGCTGATATAGACCAAGGAAGCCGGTATAAAGCGGTTTAGAAACAATCTGGTTAATGAGGGAAGTGCTTTCATGCAGACCTCGATGAAAAAGAAAACCCGGTATCGTTTGGGTACGGTACCGGGTAGTTGATAAGGGGGCCAATTAGCTAATTGAGATCTCCC
>CAZNWF010000156.1:0-5490 GCA_964576485.1 uncultured Geobacter sp.
AGCGACTCCCTCCTAAGGAGTAGGCCGGACGTTCGAATCGTCTCGGGGACGCCAATAAAAACAAAGGGTTACAGATAATGTCTGTAGCCCTTATTTTGTATTTGGTTCCTTTTTGGGTTCCTTTTATCGGAATTAGTGTAACGGCGCGAAATATTTGGCACCAATAGGCGGGCGATTTGACACCTACTGATGGTGAAATATTTCAACCTGTCCTTTGGAGAGTGGCCGCAAGTATTCGGTGATGGCAAGATGACCACGGCACTTCTGGACAGGGTTACTCATCACTGCAAAATCGTCGAAACAGGGAATGAAAGCTGGAGAATCAGAACGAGGATTAACAACTGAAAACAACAGCCAGGGGTGGGTCAAAATTCAACGCCGATAGTGGGTCATTTTTCAATGCCGATTGACATGCTGATTAACATGCTGATTAACATTCTTTTTTTGAGAGGTATCTTATAGCCCCGCCATGATGCGATGCAGGCATTGCGGGAACACGCTTGACAGAAAATTGTTGAACAGTATGATCTGAAGCATGTCTTGTCTGCCGCAACTGTTGGCCCTATTAATTGAGTTGACCGCACCCAAGGCAAAGATATAATGGGAACCAAATGAAACAGGGAGATCCCCCATGGCAGCCCACAAAGCACGATTAACATACCATGATGTCGTGGCAGCATTACCTACTCTGGATCCAAGTGAGCAGATTAGTCTGCTTGAGGTTTTATCATCTGTCCTGAAGAAAGCCATCCAACCGAGTGCTAAGCAGCATAGTCTATGTGATCTTGAGGGACTTGGCGCCGAGATCTGGGCAAAGCTTAATTCAGAAGACTATATCCGCAAGGAACGTGATTCATGGAATTAAGCAGGCTTTTGAAAGGCAAGACGGTTTTTATCGATACTGCACCGTTGATCTTTTTCATCGAGAAGAATCCCAGATATAGTGCCATTGTCAAACCTGTGGTCGCCTTGATTGATTCCGGTCAGACAAAAGGGCTTACCTCAACGATAACGCTGCTGGAGGTATTGGTTCTGCCATTACGGGAGGGCAACAAGAAATTGGCCGATGCCTACAGATCTATTCTGCTTTCTTCAAAAAATCTTGAAACCTGCGAAATATCTAATGCGATATCAGAAAAGGCTGCAGTATTACGAGCAAAATACGGTTTCAGGACCCCTGACTCAATTCAGCTTGCAACAGCGATTATACGCAGGATGGACTACTTCCTGACAAACGATCTTGCTCTGAAACAAGTTAAAGAGATCAAAGTTGTTGTGCTTGAAGATTTTATCTGAAATCCGTTTCCATGTATTGTCTGGATGCCGAACTTCCGACGCTAAAAAGTTCGAAGTGCGTCCGCCAAGGGGACGCCAATTGCCAATGATGGCCGATTTCTCAATGGAATCGGCCATTTTTCGTTGCTTCCAATTACATAACTTTCGGATCTGATACAGTATTTACATAATATCAAATGGTTACACATTCGATTCCTGTTGGAGTGCAGACCTTCATATTTTTTTGATAAGTGAATTAAATGCAATGCGCTTGATATAATCATAACTAATCACTATGATTATATCCGTAAAAGGGGGGCCCTGTAATGAATACAATGAACACCAAAGTTCTGACTGCGCATATTCCAATCCCGCTTGCAGAGCAGGTTGATCAGATTGCCGCACGACTAGAACGTTCTCGCGGCTGGATTGTAAAACAGGCGTTAAGCGCCTGGGTAGGGCAAGAAGAAGAGCGCCGCCGCCTGACACTGGAAGCTATGGCAGATGTTGACGCTGGGCACGTTGTTAACCACCTGGATGTCAAAACCTGGGCTGATAGCCTTGGCACCGAAGCGCCACTTCCGGTGCCGCACTAATGACAATAAAGTGGACCAGCAAAGCCCTGTCAGATTTGGTGCGTCTGTATGAGTTTTTAGCTATCAAAGACAAGTTAGCTGCTGCTCGTACAGTGCAATTATTATCAGCCGCACCAGATAGACTTATGGATCAAGCAAGAATAGGTGAAAAGCTCGAAGAGTTTGACCCGCGCGAAGTTCGACGTATTGTTGTTGGCAGATACGAAATGCGCTATGAAATACAAGAGTCTGTTATTTCAGTGCTCCGGATCTGGTAAGCCCCAAACAAGCCAGCCCCGGCCGTGCTATTGAAATTCCGAAAGAGGCTGAAAAACAGGCAACACGGCTTCGCTTTGAAACGGAGGCGGCAAAACATGCCGCCCAGGAGGAATTAAATAAGCTCATCCAGGAACGGAAACAACTGCAAGCGGATTATCAGGAAGGAGTTGACGAACTGGAAAACAAAAAGCAAGGTTATCTGCAAGAAATCAGTTGGTTACAACGAAAGGTTGAACACTTGCAAGAAAATCTAAAGAAAGCAAAAAGAGCAGGGATAGAAAAACTTCGAGCGCAGGGACAAGAAGGCGCTGCTAGACGGGCTGAAAAAAAAGTTAGAAAAAGGCGACCTTTCAGAACCACCTAGTCAACCGGCTCAAGATTATACTTAATGCGCTGGAAATCCTGTGATGTGTGAAATACGCGAACGATATAAACCGTAAAGCGTTGAGTGGTATAAATCACGATGTACGGCAAATCTGTTAATACAAATTCTCGCGTACCGTCAACCCGGCCAGGGCGACCGCCAGACGGAAAAAGGCTCAAAACAGATTCAACACGATCAATGATAGCAAGAACCGTTTGAGCCGCCGCTTGCGGATTTTCACGGGCAATGTATTCCTCGATCTCTTCAAGGTTGAATTGAGAACCGGCGGACCAATCAATCTTGTACTTGAGCAACCTTTGTCTCCCAACGTGCCCTTACATCAGCATGAGGTGTTACTTTCCCATCACGGATTTCTTCCAAGCCGCGCTTAATTTCGGCAATTTGCCATTCGTTGGCATCAAGGAATGATTCAAGCGCATGCCCCATGAGAAAGGATTTTGAGCGGTGAGTTGCTTCAGCAAGCTTCTCCAGGCGGTTTTTGATTTCCGGTTCAATTCTTAAATTAATAGCTGCGGCTTTCTGCATAACAGCCTCCATGCAATACAATGTATTGCAAATATACCTTAATTGCTGGTACACGGCAATAATTTAAAATCGCCAACGTAGACCGGCAAGAATTGACGAACCAGCCAGATCGACAGCCCCAACCCCACCATTACACGACGCAGAGTATCTATGATTACAAGCCGTTTCCCGGATGCTACCTGTGCCAGCCACTCAGCATCCATGATTGTGTCTATTTTTACGCCCCCAGCAGTCGTGTGCATTTCGCAATTCGCCGTCCAGGGCCGCAATGTGGCGGTCTGTGGCTGTGATGACACAGTACACATTGCAATCAGTATCTGCCCTCGCAGCAGCCAGGGCATGATCAAACAATAAGGCAGACAGCATAGCCCGGAGAAATCCTGTCAATCGGCACGGAATGTTGACCCACTTATGGGCGTAATCGGCGTCCAGGGTTGACCCATTATCCAACAATGTGTCTTATCGATATCAAAAACATTAAACGTTTTAGCCGGACAAACCAGATGCCGATGACGGGTCATTTTTCAGTGACGATTGACAGAGTCCGCAATGGCTGTGAATCATGGCCGCTGACAAAGGCAGCATGATTGGACTGTCTGTCCGTAAAACTGTTTCTTTCTGGAAAGGATAAAAAAAAGCTGTATACTTCCTTCACTATGAACAACGACTTCAGGGCATTATATACGGTTTCCAACCCCCGTCTGCTGTTTGTTGATGATGATCCGGGGGTGCTGGCTGCAGTAAGCCGCTTTCTGCGGCGTTACCGTTTTGAAGTGACTACGGCCCATGATGGATTTGCCGGATTGCGTGAGCTGCGGCAAAATGGTCCGTTTCATGTGGTGGTGTCAGATTATCGTATGCCCGGCATGACCGGAGATCAGTTTCTCGCCAAAGTTGCAGAAGTGGCTCCCGATACCCGCCGTATGATTCTTTCTGCCTACGCTGATAGTGATCTGCTGTTGGCGGCCATAAATGCCGGCAAGGTTCATCGCTATCTGACCAAGCCGTGGGATTCTCAAGAGTTGCTGATGGTTATTCAGGAGCTGGTTGAAGACTATCAGCAGGTTGTATCAGGCCGCGAACAGGTGCAACACCTTGCCGATGCTAATCAGCACCTGAAGACAAGCCTGTTGCAGCATTCCACTGAACTTACGGCACAGGGGCGTCAACTGCAGGAATCAAATCGTCGTCTGCATCTTCTTTCTGCCCATCTTGAAAAAATCCGGGACGAAGAACGACGTGCAGTGGCACGGGATATCCACGATGATTTAGGACAGACCCTGACTGCCATGAACCTTGAACTGGCTGCTATGCTGCGTGCCGGGGAAGGTGTGGATCTGAAACCCCGTGTAAGTGGCTTAAAAAAAGCGGTGGATACTGCGATCGGTACGGTGCAGAGGATTATTTCTGCCATGCGCCCCCAAGTGCTTGATGAATTAGGGCTTGAGGCTGCTCTGGAAGGGCTTGCTCAAGAGGTGCGAGACCGGGGCAACCTCAAGTGTGTTGTCTCAAATAATCTGCAGGGAGAGCCTTTGTCAAAAGAGGTAACTACCTGTCTCTACCGTATCGCTCAGGAGTCTTTAACCAATGTGTTGCGCCACTCCCAGGCTACCAAAGTATTATTGACCATACGGCGTCGGGCTGGGTGGTGCCAGTTAAAGATTCGTGATAACGGAGTCGGAATCAGCGACGAGCGGGCTAGTAGTGCTGATGCATTTGGTTTGATGGGGATGCGGGAGCGTGTGGTCCGCTGTGGCGGCAGTTTCAGCATCAGCCCCAGGGTTGGCGGGGGAACCATTGTGGAGGCACAAGTACCTGAAAACTATAAGGAGTCAGGAGAATGAAACGGGTACTGGTGGTTGATGACCATGCTCTGGTTAGAAAGGGGCTGGTAAGTATTCTTGCGCTTCAGGAGGATGGCTGTCAGGTAGCCTGTGATGAAGCTTCTGGCGGGGATGAAGCCCTTGTCCTGCTGGAACAGAATCAGTATGATCTTGCCATTCTCGACATCTCAATGCCCGGTTTGGGAGGGCTGGAGCTGTTGGCGCGCATCCATGAAAGCTTGCCGACTCTTCCTGTGCTGATGCTCTCTATGTTTCCTGAAGAGCAGTTTGCCCTGCGTTCCTTCAAGCTGGGGGCATCAGGTTATCTGACCAAAAAAGAAGCGGCTGATGAACTCTTGTTTGCTGTTAAGCAGATTTTTGAAGGGAAACGGTATCTTAGCCAAAACCTCTCAAGCTGTCTGATTAATCAGGCACTGGAAACCGGGGATAGTGGTCGTCCCACCCATGCAGCGCTTTCCAATCGTGAGTTTCAAATTCTGCGTAGTTTGGCAACCGGAAAAAGTCTCAAGGTTGTTGCGATAGACCTTGAACTGAGCATAAAGACCGTCAGTACGTATAAGGCACGCCTCTTTGCCAAGCTCGGTTTTCATAGTGATGCTGACCTGAT
>CAZNWF010000157.1:0-5445 GCA_964576485.1 uncultured Geobacter sp.
GCACGTCACAAAAGGGACACCGCCGGTTTTACTTGGGGCGTGTGAATTGAAAAGCGTTACTTTTTATCACAACATCAGTAGGGAAATCAAGGGGAAAAAGGTCTGCTGGAGATCGCCTCAATCGGGCAGGCAGCGATGCAGGCACCACAGTTACTGCATTGCTGGGGGGCGATTATGATGGCATGTTTACGATGTTTTTCTGTCTCCAGGGTGATGATCCGTTCCGGGCAGGCGGCAACGCAACGACCGCAGCCCGAGCAACGCTTGATGTTAATGTCAGGGGCTGCCGGTTCAGGCATCGCCAAACAGATCCTGCTGTTTCCATTCCTTGACCACCTGCTGTTTTTTGTGCAGCGGGTAGTAGCGCGGGCAGGAAGCAACCACTGCAGAGACCGGCTGCTTGCAGGTTCTTCTGCAGCGGGCACAAAGCTTGTTGGGAGTAATCTTCTCCTGCTTTTTGCCGGTTTTGGTTACCCCGGGGGCCATTGTAACTCACGCCCTGCCAGCAGGTGAATATGCAGATGGAATACGGTTTGGCCGGCATCGGCACCATTGTTCTGCACCAGGCGGAAGCCTCCTTCAGACAGTCCACGCTCGGTTGCCAGTTTGCCCGCAATCCGAAACAGATGGCCAACCGTTGCCTCATCCTGTTCGGTCATATCCAGACAATTGCTGAAATGACGCTTGGGCAGCAGCAGCAGGTGCAGCGGCGCCTTGGGGGCGATATCTTCTATCACCACCATCTGATCGTCTTCATAGACCTTCTTGGCTGGAATCTCGCCGGCGATAATCTTACAAAAGATGCAGTCACTCATGCCGTTACTCCTAATCGCAGTCCCATCAGAAACTCACGGTTACCATCAGCACCGGTAATCGGTGAATCACAGATTCCCAGTAATGTGGCTCCCAATTCTGCAGCAAGACGTTCCATGCTGGCAAGTACTTCTTCATGCAGTTTAGGGTCCCGCACAATGCCACCTTTGCCAACGGCCCCTTTTCCCACCTCAAACTGGGGCTTGACCAATGCCACCACCTCAGCCGGTCTTGTCAGCAGGGCCAGGGTAGGGGGCAGCACCAGATTCAGCGAGATGAATGAGGCGTCAATTACCGCCAGGTCCGGCAGCGGGTCAAGCTGTTCCGGCTGCAGGTGGCGGATGTTGGTCTTTTCCAGTACCACCACCCGCGGGTCTTCCCGCAGCTTCCAGGCCAGTTGGCCGTAGCCCACATCAACCGCATAGACCCGTTCTGCCCCACGCTGCAGCAGGCAGTCGGTGAACCCGCCGGTGGATGCGCCTACATCAATGGCAATACGCCCTGCCGGATCAATTTTAAAGGTGTTCAGACCTTGGGCCAGTTTCAATCCGCCGCGACTGACATAGGGCATGACTTCACCCTTGATTCGGATCTCAACATCGGGCAGAACCTGCTGGCCGGCCTTTTCAGCAGCATGGTCACCCACCACCACCTGGCCAGCCATGATCAAGGCCTGGGCCTTCTCGCGAGAAGGGGCCAGGCCTCGTTCAACCATCAGTTTATCAAGTCGCTGCTTTGAGCTCATTCACCGACTAATTGTGATTTGGTAAAGATCGCTTTGAGCCAATAACCCTCAGCTTCAATGTTTTCGCGGCCGCCCTCTTCACGGTCCACCAGCGAGACGATCCCCAGCACATCCAGCCCTTCTTCCTTGGCGCGGTTGACTGCCTTCATGGAGGAACCGCCGGTGGTAACCACGTCCTCCACAATCACCACCTTAGTGCCTGCAGGCAGGTTCTTGCGGCCTTCCAGCCACTGGCCGGTGCCGTGTCCCTTGGGCTCCTTGCGGATGATAAAGGCATGCAGCGGCTTGCCGTCCAGGCAGGCTGCAATGGAGGTGGCCGTAGCGATCGGGTCAGCCCCCAGGGTGATGCCACCCACAGCCTGTACGCCAGGTACATCCTTGATTGCCTCGTAGAATAGCTTGCCCACCAGCAGGCCACCTTCGGCATGCAGGGTGGTCTGTTTGCCATCAAAGTAGAAATCGCTCTGGCGGCCGGAAGCCAGGGTTACCAGACGTTTTTCATAGGACAGTTCCAGGATGATCTGCTTCAGCTTTTCGCGGTCAGTCATTGCTCAATATACTCCTCGTCTTTGGAAAATAGTCCCATTTGGGGAATCTGTGATGGCATCGGAAAGTTGATCGGATATTCGCCGGTAAAGCAGGCGGTACAGAAGCTATGTGTCAGTCCTGTGGCCTTAATCAGTCCCTCTTCTGAGAGATAGCCAAGGGTGTCGGCGGTGATATAGCGCCGGATCTCATCCAGAGTATGGGAGGAGGAGATCAGCTCTTTGCGGTTGGGGGTATCAATGCCGTAGAAGCAGGGGTAGCTGGTAGGGGGGGATGAGATGCGCATATGCACCTCTTTTGCTCCGGCATTACGGACCATCTTGACGATCTTGCGGGAAGTGGTGCCTCGCACGATGGAGTCGTCAATCACCACCACCCGCTTACCTTCCAGCAGCTCCCGTACCGGGTTCAGTTTGATCTTGACCCCGAAGTGGCGGATTGACTGGGCCGGTTCGATAAAGGTACGGCCCACATAATGGTTACGGATCAGCCCCAGTTCAAACGGTATGCCAGCTTCTTCAGCATATCCCATAGCAGCCGGTACGCCGGAGTCCGGTACGGCAATCACCACATCGGCATCCACCTTGTATTCACGGGCCAGCTGGCGCCCCAGTTCCTTGCGTACCTGATAAACGTTCTTGCCGAAGATGTTGGAGTCTGGCCGGGCAAAATAGACAAATTCAAAGATGCAGGGGGTCGGCTCGATCTTTTTGAACGGGAACAGCGACTGCATCTGGCCATCCTTGGTGAATACCAGCATCTCGCCCGGCTCAACTTCCCGTACAAAGGTCGCCTCGATCAGATCCAGGGCACAGCTTTCCGAAGCAACTACCCAGCCGTCACCCAGTTTGCCCAGACACAAAGGGCGGAAACCGTGAGGGTCACGTACGGCAATCATACGGGACTCGGTCAGGAAGAGCAGACAGTAGGCACCTTTGACCCGATTCAGGGCATCGCCGATCCGCTCAATCAGTGAGTGGGTGCGAGAGATGGCCAGCAGATGGATGATGATCTCGGTGTCCATGGTGGTCTGGAAGATGGAACCGTAGGCTTCCAGCTCTGCCTTGAGCAGGTTGGCATTGACCAGGTTGCCGTTGTGGGCCACGGCGATAGAGCCGCGGGAGTAATCCACCATGATCGGTTGGACGTTCTTCTCAACCGAAGCACCGGCGGTTGAGTAACGTACATGGCCGATGGCGGCTTTGCCCGGCAGTTTTTCGAACACCTTCTGGTTGCCGAACACATCGGCCACCAGCCCCATCCGCTTATGGGCGTGCAGTCCGCTGCCATCGGAGGAGACAATGCCGCAACTTTCCTGGCCGCGATGCTGCAGGGCGTACAGCCCTAGGTAGGTCAGGTTGGCTGCTTCAGGGTGTCCGTAAATACCGAATACGCCACATTCTTCTTCAGGGCGGAAAAGTTTCATGGATCAATGGCTCCTATTCTTCAGCTCGTCCCTTCCAGGTGTCTGGATGACGATGCAGGTGCATGATGGATACGATCAGCAAACAATCATGACGTTGCTGGTAAATAATTGCATACGGAAAACGATGGGCCAGGCAACGCCGTGTTCGGACGGAAAGCGGATGCCATGCATCAGGGGAATCTAAAATTCTGTCCAGGGTTTGGTATATTTCGTCGGCGAACTCGTAGCCAAGTCCAGGGCACTCGGTGTTGTAGTAATCAACGCCGGATTCAAGCTCATGTTGTGCTTCCAGCAGAATCCGGATCTTCATCGGCTGTTGATCCGTTCCTTTGACTCCGCTAGTGAGAGCGTCTCTGTCTTTCCTGCTTCATAGGTATCAATACGGCCTTCTGCCACAATGGCCCAAGCAGTGTCTACTGCTATTCTGGACTGACGATCAAAACTTGCAAGCAGTTTCTCAATCAAGCCCGCCCGCTCGAGGGGGGGGAGCGCCAGGGCCTCTTCCAGTATGTCTTGAGCGATTGGGGACATAACTCGCCTCCCTGTCTATAACAGTTTTTCCCTCACAAAGTCGGCTGCGTTTTTGTACAGGATCAGGCCGTCACCGTTTTCCGGCAACTGCTCACGGGTCCAGCGGGGATGCTGGGTGTAGTGGACAAAGGCCTCAGGGTGGGGCATCAGCCCCATCAGGCGCCCGGTTGGATCACACAGCCCGGCAATGGCGTTGGTTGATCCGTTGGGGTTGGCCGGGAATTCCATAGTCGGCTCTGCGTAATCAGCATCTGAGTATTTTAGTACCGTCAGGTGCCCGGCCTCAAGCCGCTCCAGGGTCTGGGGGGTATCGGTCAGGAACTTGCCTTCCCCGTGACGAACTGGCAGGTAGATCCCTTTCTCAATCCCTTTGGAGAAGACGCAAGGGGAGGCAGGATCTGCCTTCAGGTAGCACCAACGATCCTGAAACCGTCCAGCATCATTGTGGCAGAGGGTTACGGTCTGGGTCAAGGTGTTGCCATCCAGAGCGGGCAGCATCCCCATCTTGACCATCAACTGAAAGCCGTTGCAGACCCCCAGTACCAGCTTGCCGTTGTTGATGAAACGGGTGAACTGCTCCACCAGCTTCTCGCCGCTGCCGCTGACGCTGGCGTTCTTCAACCGGTTGGCCTGTGCCTTGGCGCTGCCCAGGTCGTCGCCGTCCAGAAAACCGCCGGTCAGGTTCAGAAAATGATAGTCGTCAAGACGGACTTCACCGGACAGAATCTCGGCAATATGGGCTATCTTGGCCTCATCAAAACCGCCCAGTCTGCAGGCGTGGGCCGCTTCCGTCTCACAGTTGGTGCCGTTACCGGTTATTACAATTGCTCGTGTCTGTTTCATGCACTGGTCCCTGTTTCTGTCTCGATAGGTGGTTCTTCCACCCTGTAGGTTTCGTTATCTCCTGCCTGATACTGCCTGATCTCTGCCAGAAATGCATCTCCGTATTGTTGCAGCTTGCGATCTCCGACACCAGTTACCTGGCGCATCTCCAGATGGTTTTGGGGATACCTGCGTGACATTTCAGCCAGCGTCGCATCAGAAAACACCACAAACGGAGGCAGTTTAGCACTGTCGGCAATCTGTTTACGCAGTGCCCGTAGTTTGTCAAACAGGGCTTGATCGTAATCTTTTTTGCTACCTGCCCGTTTTCTGGTCCGTTCCACCGTCTCCACGGTGTTACGGGGCATCCCCAGAATGACTGTCGTCTCACCTTTTAACACCGGGCGGGCAGCAGAAGAAAGGGAAAGCGCGCCAAAGCGGGTAAAATCCTGGGTCAGATACCCCAAATGAATCAGCTGGCGGATGATGTTTTCCCACTGCGTTGCCGGTGTGTCCGCGCCGATCCCCCAGGTGGAGAGCTTGTCATGTTTTAAATCCAGCA
>CAZNWF010000158.1:0-5443 GCA_964576485.1 uncultured Geobacter sp.
CTCCCCGGCAAAATCAGCCATCGCCTCCAGCGGGTCTATGTTGCCGGTCTCGGTGGTCCCGGCAATCCCCACCAGCGCCAGTGGCCGGATATTCTGATCCAGCAGACGCCGGCACTCCTGACGCAGTGCCTGCAGGTCGATCCGGTTATTCTCAGCGGTCTTCACCTTCACCAGATTGTCGCGGCCGATCCCCAGCAGGTCGGCAGCCTTGCCCAGCGAGTAGTGACCACGCTCTGAAACCAGCACCGCAACACCGTCAATCCCCTTGTGCCGCAATGCCTTGGCCAGCCCCTCCTGGGCAATGCCGCGGAACCCGGCTTCCGGCGCAAAGAAGCGGTTGCGGGCCACCCAGAGCGCCGTGGTATTGGCAACCGTGCCGCCGGAACAGAAGGCCCCCAGGGCAGCCTGGCTGTTATGGATCCAGGGGGGATAAAAATCATCCGGACAGCGATAGATCAGGTGGTGCAACATGGCCAGCACCTGACGTTCCAGGGGAGTAAAAGCCTTGGAGGTCTCCACCTTGACCAGATTCTGGTTCAGGGCGGTCATCAGGCGGGTCAAGGGCAGCATGAAATAGGGCAGTGCCGAGGTCATATGCCCCACAAAACCGGGCGCTGCCGTGTGGACCGACTGGGCCACCAGGTTTTCTTTTACAAATTCTGTGTAATCAGAGACATAGGTCGGCTCTTCAGGGATTGCAAAATTGGAGAAGCTGGCTTCGATCTCTTCCAGCGGTCGCTCTATGGCCACGATATGATTTTGCAGAAAACCGGCCACATCATCGGTAATGGCCTTATCCACCGAGCCCAGAGTTGAATCCGGGGCCTCCGGCACCGTAAAGATCCGGCAGAGGGTTTCCAGATTGGCACGAGCCTTGGTGGACATTATAGCTCTCCTCCCAGCACCGTATTGTCGATCAGCCGGGTGGAGCCGATCTTGACCGCCAGGGCAAACAGGGTATCAGCCGTGGCGGTTGCAGCAGGCTGCAGGGTTGTACTGTCCCGCAGTTCCAGGTAATCGATGGATGTCTCCGGCACCGCGGTAATGATCATACGGGCCTCGCCAAGCAGACGGTCAACCGAGCTTTCTCCATCCCTGAACAGCTCCCGCACCTTATATATTGCCTTGCTCAGACAGAGCGCCTTTTGGCGCTGTTCCGGCGTCAGGTAGCTATTGCGGGAAGACATGGCCAGACCATCCGGCTCCCGCACGATCGGCATACCGATGATCTCCACCGCAAGGTTCAGGTCTAAGGTCATCTGGCGGATAACCGCCAGTTGTTGAAAATCCTTGTTGCCGAACAGGGCACAATCAGGCTGGACAATACCGAACAGTTTGGCCACCACCACCGCAACGCCATCAAAATGACCGGGGCGGCTGGCACCGCAGAGCGGTTTGGTCAGTGGGCCAAGGGATACCGTGGTCTGAAAACCAGGGGGGTACATACCGGCGGCTGTGGGGGCAAAGATCAGATCGACGCCGCAGGCTTCTGCCAGGGCACAATCCCCGTCAAGGTTGCGGGGATAGCTGTCGAGGTCTTCGTTGATGCCAAACTGGGTCGGATTAACAAAAATGGAGAGCACCAGAATATCCCCCCGCTTGCGTCCTTCCCGCAGCAACGAGGCATGCCCCTGGTGTAGAAAGCCCATGGTGGGCACAAAGGCGATCCGCTTGCCCTGTCGCTTCAGCCCCAAAACCGTCTGCTGCATTTCCTGCAGATCCTGGATCAGTTTCACGAGAACGAATGCTCCTCAGTCGGGAAGGTACCATCCTTTACTTCTGACACATACTGTCGTGTTGCCTCGGTAATCAGCGGGGCAAGATCAGCGTACCGCTTGACAAACTTGGGGGAGTACTTCTCACACAACCCCAGGATATCGTGAATCACCAGCACCTGACCATCGCAGGCCGGACCTGCACCGATACCGATGGTGGGAATATCCAGCATTTCGGTAATCCGGGCAGCCAGCTTGGCCGGAATCCCCTCCAGCACCACAGCAAAGGCACCAGCCTCCTGCACGGCATGGGCATCTTCCAGAATCCGTTCGGCCTGGTCTTTGCGCCCCTGCACCTTATAGCCCCCCATGCGATGGACCGACTGGGGAGTCAGCCCGATATGTCCCATCACCGGGATATCCATCTCGGTCACGGCCCGGATGATCGGGGCCATGGCCACGCCCCCTTCAATCTTGACCGCCTCGGCCCCGCCTTCCTGCAGCATCCGCCCACAGTTTTTCAGGGCGGCGATCTCACCGCTCTGGCAGGCCATAAACGGCATATCGGCAATCACCAGCGCCTTGGGTCTCGCCCGCGTCACCGCCTTGACATGGTAGAGCATCTCATCCATGGTCACCGGCAGGGTATTTTCATGACCGGCAAACACGACTCCGGCAGAGTCCCCCACCAAAATAGCATCCACCCCGCCGGCATCCACCAGACGGGCAGTCGGGTAATCATAGGCGGTCAGGACCGTCACCTTGCGCCCCTCCTGCTTCATCAACAGTATCTCAGGTATGGTGATTTTCTTGCGCATGCCAGAACTCCAGAATAAAACAGGCACACCACGGGACGGTGTGCCTGTTACCACAAACCGGCTGCAGCAGCTGCAACGGCAGGTTCCCTGTTCCGTCCGTCCCGGTTTGCACTGAACAGCAAATCCGGGCGGTATGTCCTTATAGGGTACTGCAACTGCTGATCAGCCCCCAAACGGGTGGCCGTCATAAAGAGTCGTTACAGTAGCACATTCAAAAAATTGAATACCAGCAGTTTTTTAAAATCCAAACATCCCCCGCATCCCATCCATCATCCCACCGCCTTTTTTCTTTTCAACAGGCTGCTGTTCCTGTTCATCTCCGTTATCAGCGGCAGGACGTTTCTTGGATGAACGGTTGCCCTTTTCTTCAGCCTCCATCAGCGGTGACGAGCCGTTTGACTTGAGCCGCACCTTGACCGACCACTGTGGGTTCCAGGCCTGCTTGAGGTCCTTCGGCTTTGGCGGATAGACAATGTTCAGCTCTTCGCCATAGGCCACAAACTGCAGCATGGCACCTTCCGTATCCTTAAACACCCCGGCCGGGATGGTGCAACTGGTACGACTGACCGGCATCAGCACCTTTTCCCTGATAAAGCGC
The DNA here is from genome assembly GCA_964576485.1 of uncultured Geobacter sp. Lineage (GTDB taxonomy): Bacteria > Desulfobacterota > Desulfuromonadia > Geobacterales > Pseudopelobacteraceae > Trichlorobacter. The sequence goes on from CAZNWF010000158.1 coordinate 3,132, forward strand.
TGTACATCACCTGGGGTCAGGTAATCCATCAGGCCGAATCCGGTCTCAGGAACCTCGCTGGATGACCAGAAAACCGTCTCGCCGGTCTTCTGATTATGCCCCATGGCCGTGGCAAAATAGCCGATGGCAGTAGGTACCGGCTGCCACGCAAACGGCCAAGCGCCGCTAGCGGTCTTGCTCATGGCGCTGAAACTGACCGGTGCCATGAAGTCACGCTTCTGATCAAGACTGAAACGGATGTTGTCAGGCAGGTAACTGCCTTTGAGCTGATGCTCCCCCACCAGTGAGGCATCTTTAGGCACATCTTTGCGGTCTTCTGCATTGGGCCAGTCACCATAGCTCCAGCCTTTGTGGGGTGACGGCGGGGTCTGACGAGTGCCGCTACGCCCGCTTAAGGCCTTGCCAAAGTCCATGGCAGACATCCTGGTGGTATCAATCACCCGTGGCTGGCCTTTGGCAACATTTTCGCCACAGCCCCAGTAGATCAGCATGCGGGCCTTGGGCTTTTCATACGTTTCCGGCCGTTCTCCCCGTTGTTCCGGCTGATACTGGGCCTTCTCCTGCTTGGGGGTAATCAGGGGCAGACTGTCTCCCATCTTTTGGCCCGGCGGAATCAGGTGTTCTGCCTTGGGTTCGGCAACCTCACGGGGACCTTCCAGCTGCAGTTGCAGGCTCCGGCGGGGGCCAAAGGCAGCGCCTCGACCACCGAACATGGAGGCCATGCCGGACATCTCTTCAGACATACCGGGAATAGACTGATTCGTGGTGGCCACGCTGATCCAGTAATGCGGATAGGCTGGATGGGGTTTCTCTGCTGCCAGCGCCATTGAGGAAACCAGCGAAACCAGACCTGCAGTTACCAACACCGTGTTCAGTATCTTCATATACCACCCTCCTGGTTATGATTGACGTAACGCCCCTTCCAGGGCTACTGCCACCGCCACTGAGGCACCAACCATCGGATTATTACCCATACCCAGAAAACCCATCATCTCCACATGGGCCGGAACGGACGAAGAACCGGCAAACTGGGCATCAGAGTGCATCCTGCCCATGGTGTCGGTCATGCCGTAGGAGGCCGGACCGGCGGCCATATTATCCGGGTGCAGGGTACGACCGGTACCGCCACCAGAGGCCACCGAGAAGTATTTCTTACCCTGTTCCTGGCATTCCTTCTTGTAGGTGCCAGCCACCGGATGCTGAAAGCGGGTCGGGTTGGTGGAGTTGCCGGTAATGGAGACATCCACCCCCTCGTGATGATTGATGGCCACCCCTTCCCGCACATCATCAGCGCCATAACAGCGCACCTTGGCCTTTTCTCCCGTGGAGTAAGGGATCTCGCGCACAACCGCCAGATCACCGCTGGCATAGTCAAACCGGGTCTGCACATAGGTAAAGCCGTTGATGCGGGAGATAATCTGGGCGGCATCCTTACCCAGGCCGTTCAGGATCACCCGCAGCGGCTCAGTGCGGGCCTTGTTGGCTGATTTTGCCAGACCGATCGCCCCTTCTGCGGCTGCAAAGGACTCATGGCCGGCCAGGAAGGCAAAGCATCTGGTTTCCTCCGACAGCAGCATAGAGGCCAGATTGCCGTGGCCGATCCCCACCTTGCGGTCTTCCGCTACTGAGCCGGGGATACAGAAGGCCTGTAACCCCTCTCCCAAGGAACGGGCGATCTCCACCGCCCTGGTCTCACCCTTTTTCAGGGCAATCGCGCCCCCCAGGATGTAGGCCCAGCAGGCGTTTTCAAAACAGATCGGCTGAATCCCTTTCACAATCCCGTAGATATCCACCCCCTTTACCTCGCACAAGGCACGGGCCTCTTCAAGGGAGGCGATGCCGTACCTGGCCAGCACGGGCGTGATTTTTTCAATTCTGCGGTCATATCCTTCAAACAGTGCCATATGCGATATCCTCCTTGTGCTGTAAAACGTCACGAGGAAGGCCGGATACCAGGCGCACGGAGCGCAGCGACCGAGACATACCATCCAGGTAGGCAAGGGAGCGAGCACCGCGCAACGCCGTAGACGGCCTCCGCAGTAGTTTTATTCGTGTCGTGGGTCGATGGTGCGGGTTGCCTCATCAAAGCGACCGTAGGACGAGGTTGCCTTGGCCAGTGCCTCATTGGCATCCATCCCCTTCTGGATCATCTCCATCATCCTGCCCAGATGGACAAACTCGTAACCGATCACCTCACTGTTGTCATCCAGGGCCAGGCGGGTGACATACCCTTCCGCCATCTCCAGGTAGCGCACCCCTTTGGCAACCGTGCCGTACATGGTGCCGATCTGGCTGCGCAGCCCCTTGCCCAG
>CAZNWF010000159.1:0-5310 GCA_964576485.1 uncultured Geobacter sp.
CAATAACATGGAATGGCTATATTGCAACATTATTTGCAGAACGCAATACTAGTTGACAAATCAACAACGTCCCCTTAGCCGACCTTGTATGCCAGGCCCTGCAAATGGCACTATGGCGACGGAAGATGCCCAAGGGAGTAATCCTGCATTCAGACCGGGGTAGCCAATACTGTTCAGCTGTGTACCAAAGCCTCTTGACGAAACACCAGCTGGTCTGCAGCATGAGCGCCAAAGGCAACTGCTATGACAACGCCTGTGCTGAAAGTTTCTTCCATACCATGAAGGTGGAAACCATTCATGGTAAACAGTTTGCTACTCGTGAAGAGATGCGCCACATGGTGTTCGAGTATATTGAAGTTGACTACAATCGCAATCGACGCCACAGTGCAAATGGCCGTATCAGCCCTGTAGCGTTTGAAGAACTCAAAGTCGCTTAACAGAATGTCCACTGGAAACGGGCAAGATCACTATGAATTCAGGGTACATTTTAACAAAATGTAACACAATTAACTAAGTCTATCTTGTTATTATTAATTATTTTATCTGCATCAGCGTTAGAGATGGTATAAATATCCGTAACCATGCCTTGACCACTAATTTGCAATGTTCTTAACAAGTCCCAATTATAGTTATATACCTTGATCCACCCTTCACCTAAATCTCTATCAGGCCTTTTTGCAAATTCAGAAATTCCTACATTAATCTCAGTTTTTGTATAAGCAACACCGCGTGGGAAACCGCCAGTGATTACTCGCCTTCCCCTATCACTCACGAGACTTCCTTCTGCAGAACTACACGTCATTAATTCGCCACAATGAGACCAAACATTATGTGCACAAACTCCTAACGATACACGCCGGACTAAACACATATTAGGCAGGTTGAAGAATAACAATTCGCTTGGGTTACCAGAGTCTGCCCCCCAATTATGAGCAACAACACATAAAGAGCTACCCAAAACTGCAAGTGAGTTAAAATGATTTTTATCATACGGTTCTTGAGATGGGACACCGAATGGATACCATTTATTCCAATCAGATCCATCAAATATAGCGATCATATTATCATAGGAACATGTTACAAAGAGACGTTCGTCACAGATGAGAATTTGGTGAATATCTCTCAAGGGGAAAGAAGGAGCAATTTCATCTACAAAAAAACCAGCAGTGCTAAATCTAAGTATTTTACCTCGTTCAAGATCTTTGGTAATTAACGATGTGTTTGCTCTATATCTGGCACCAACATAATAGTGATTAAAATCACGCGCAACACCGTAATAATGGTCCCTGCCTGTATCTAAGCAGTAGCAGGCACAGGAATCTGTTTCCAAAAGGAGAAAAGAGTTACTCGTTGTTACCAGTAGATATGACATAATCATCCGATTTTAATTTGTTTTAATCACAAACGAGAAAAGAGTGACTGTATTCACACAATCACTCTTTAAAGTAAACTCAATTAAATCAGGGAACGAATAGCTAACACTCTCAGTTAAACATCGTGTTAAACAAAGCTTTTGACTCAGTATGCTACAAAAGATGTCCTCTTCCAACTGTTAGCTGCGACACATAGATACAAATAACCATTTGGGGCATCAAGAATCAAGTCACCTACTGCGCATGTAGCATTATTAGCAGGAGCCGTTGGTTGATTAGACAGACGTAAGCGACCATCAGCAGATATTCTAAGCTTCTCTGAAGTAGTACCTGTTGCTGACGTTGTAAGAAATTGTAGTCTAGTCGGCTGAGAGCTTGATGAAAAGTCAGCTTCTGCAGCTGCAGCAATTACAGCCACCCCATTACTACTAAAACTTGTTCCATCATGACCTCTAAAATTAATATTACCAATAGTTGTGTTAAATAATGTTTTGGTAGGGGATGTTTGAGTACCTTCAGCACTTCTAACAGTAAGACGTGAAGCATCGCCATAACTGGTGTACACTGAAAGTAAATTTGTTGTTAGTTTACCACTCCATGTTTTACTAACATCTAACTGACCTGCCGGCACGGCCGTTCCAGAACCTACCGCGCCGGTATCGGTTACCACCATGACCGGAGTTGTACCATCCACACCATTTACCACCAACTTATTTGCGGCACCTGCCACCAATGGTAACGCCAGTGTTGCCAAAAATGCTACGCCTGTCATGATTGATTTTGATCTTGTCATCTCTTTACTCCTCCTGTCTGAGTAATAACTGCAATAATTGTCTTTTCAACGACTTAAACCAGATAAAAGCAACTTTCAAGTAACGTATACCGCAGAATCCGCCCTTGTCAAGAAATTATACACTAGATTTATCACCATGGCGAGCAGGTTGTGGGTCAACCTGATAAACCTGCTACCTCATTTTGTACCGATAGGCACAAGCAGAGAGCACTCATCAAAAGCGGTACAGCAGATTCATGGTAGCGGCTTCACCACTGACGGCTGGTAACAGCACAACCTTACGCCCCTTATTTGCATGAAAGGAGGTTACCACACGGCCGGCCAGTTCGCCAATCGCAGCACTCAGCAGGATATCACTGGCCCAGTGTTTGTTCTGGTACATGCGGGAAAAGCCCACAAAGGTTGCAGCAGTATATGAACATAACGTGATGGGCAGACTGTCGGATGTTCTTGCAATGACCGAAGCCAGGGCGAATGAGCTGGCAGTATGCATGGAAGGAAAGGAATCGTAGTCATATTTAAACTGAAACGGCCTGAAGTCATCCTTTCGCGCCGTTGCCACCGGACGCCCACGGCCGGTCCCCTCTTTGATCAGAAACGTCGCTGCATCTGCCAGTATCAACGCCTCACCCAGCATCTCGCCGGTCTCCTTCCACTTTGGCGAACCAGCCACAAGACCGCCGCCATACACCAGCGCAGCCACTCCCAGATGCAGGTACGGATTACCGATCAGTCCCCCGACATCAGCGGCCTTGCCCATACCATGACTACGGATGCCACCCTGCAGTTTGTCACGGATATCACCATCGTAGGCATAGGTCAGACCGATGGCAGAGGCAACCCCCATGGTCCAGAACAGATTGCCGTCCTGCAGTGTAAAGGGGGTGGTGGCAAAGTCGGCAGACTCATCCAACAGGCGGGTGCTGAACCCTTTCAGCTCCCCACGCACAGTCAGGTCCTCTGCCAGGACAGGCTGAGAAAACGTCAGCAGCAGAAGAAGAAGAAATGTCACCCTTCGGATCATCACTTTTGCATGCAGCACACTATATGTACTACTGAACCCTGTTTTCTCACTATGCACCGTGCACCATTGTCTTTCTCCTGACCCGTTGCCAGAGGTACAGAACCAGCATAGCAAACGCCACACCAACCGTATCAGCCAGCAGGTCAGACCATTCAGCCGAGCGGGTGGTGGTGAGCGTCCCTTGCAACAGCTCGATCAGCGCACCCAGCAGCAGGGCATACATCCCCCCCAACAAAACTGCCCGTCGCGAAGCAGGCCGGAGCGCGTAGAACGCGATAAGGGTGACAACAACCATGGCTGCAACGTGATTGGCCTTATCCCACCCCAGTCCGTCGCTTGGCGGAGCAGGGGTCAGAGAGAGGTACAGGACCAGTAGCGTGGCCATGGCAAGTGCCAAACGCCAGACGCTGGAAGCTGACACAACAGACATGAAGCCTATTTCAAACCTATCCAGACCGTGCCAGCTGCAACCGCTAAGTTGGCCAGAATCTGGGTAATATCCTTGATCTCGCGCATCCAGGCGATCCGCTCAAGCTTCTGGGGCACCACCAGGGTGTCACCCGGCAGGAGCGGACTTGAACCAAACCCGCCAAAGCTCCAGATCGAGGACTGCTGACGACTGAACACGGTACCATCGGCCTTGATCACATACATCTCTGAACTCTCAGCATCCGAGGTCGGACCACCGGCCTTTTCAAGATAGGTACTCACATCCCCCTCTTCCGGGTGATAGATAAAGGCAGTCTGATTATAGACCTGCCCCATCACAGCCACCGTACCCGGACGTTCAGGGACTTCAAGCTGGTCACCGGCCTCCAGTTCGATATTACTGGCACTGGCCTGAAACTCCTTTGGCTGACCCAATGTAATCACCACACGGCCTTCAGCCTTTAATGTCTTCATCTTTGCCAGGCTTTTACTCAATCCCTCCAGTGAGGCCTGGGTTGCTGCCAGTTCTTCCTTTGATGAAGCAACAGACGCCAGCTCAGACTGTTTACGGGCAACCTGCTGTTCTGTTCTGGCAATCATCTCATCCATATGTTTTTGCTGCTGTTCACGCACTGACTGCCGGGTAAATTTGGCGCCGCGCAGATAGGCCTTGTCAGTGTACCCTCCGGCCCTGGCCAATACTGACGACAGCTTTTCGCCCCTCGAAATGGTATAGACCCCGGGATAGCGCACCTCTCCCTTCAGGGTCACCAGACGATCGGTGGCATCCTGCCATTCAGAGATACTCCTGACAATCAGGACATCATCGGGCTGCAACGCCAGATTCTGGGTGGCATCACCAGCCAGTGCCTGACCAAGGTTAAGGGGGATACGTGTCCAGGAGGCCTTATCCCTGCCGATAATAACTCTACTCAGCTCTGCCTGGTCAAAGTAGGCAAAACGGCGGGGACTTCCGGCGGCAGTGACCAGATCACGTACGGTCATACCGGGATAGAAGGGGTAGGTGCCAGGATTCACAACCGCGCCGTTAATGGCTACCTTTGGTTTTTCTTCCATATCCCAGCGGGAAAACACCCGCACAGCATCCTGTTCCTGCAACAGGATATTATCTGCCTCATTCCCCTCCAACGCCCTACGCAGGCTGACGGTTACCAGTTCGCGCCGCCAGTCCGGGGGTGAAAGCCGTGTAATCTCCACAGAATCAAGATAGGATTCCGGCTGTAACGCCTTGGTTGAAGGCAGCAGGTCGGTCAGGCGCATTCCCTTACGCAGCTGGTATTCACCCGGCCGGACAACATTTCCTTTCAGGGTAATCACCTGGCGGATCGCCTCTTCCACAGGAAAAACTTTCACCATATCACGGTCCTGCAGCGTTACTGATGACAGCACACTATCGGTGTCACTCCCTTTTGGTTCATAGTCAAGGGCGATCCGGCTCTGGTTGGCAACAATCCGTTCAACCTGGATACGGCCGGTATAGCCGCTGGCAGCAACCCCGCCGGCCATCCGCAACATCTCTTTCAGGCTGGTCTGTCCCTGCAGCTCATAAATGGCCGGACGCCGGACCTCACCAGCCACCGCCACCACCGGACCAATGACCGGCACAAAGATGGTGTCACCGTTCTGCAGCCGCACATCCTTGCTGCGATCCCCGTTCAACAGCATGTCAT
>CAZNWF010000160.1:0-5309 GCA_964576485.1 uncultured Geobacter sp.
GGTCAACCAGATGCATGCAAACTACCTCCCTTAAATAATAAAACAAGTTTTTGCTTGATACCTGAACATGGGGTCAGCGTCAACAAAAAAAGCCGCAAAAACGCGGCTTTTAGTGGTGCTAAACAGTGTGCTGAACTGGTTAACTATTAAGTGTGGTCACTATATCCTGTAAGGCCTTTTGAACGTTATCATTCTCCACCTGACAGGTGCCAACCTGGAAGTGGCCACCGCCGCCGTTTTTCAACATCAGTGAACCGACGTTGACCTTGGAGCCGCGGTTGATAATGCTGTGACCTACAGCGAAGACGGTGTTCTGCTTGTTAAGGCCCCACATGATCCTGATTGAGGTCAGTACCTCAGGGTAGAGGCTGTATTCCACAAAGCGGTTACCGGTTACAATTTCTTCAACAGTGCGGAGATCAATGATCAGTACCTTGCCCTCAACCTTGCTGTTTTCCTGAATCATCTGTTTGTAGGCGGCCTCCTGCTCGGCATAGCGAACCATACGTTCCTTGACATCAGGGTTGGCCAAAATCTGATCTATCTGCATGGTGCGGCACATCTCGATCAATTCTTCCATCAACTGGTAGTTGCTGATTCGGTAATCTTTGTAGCGTCCCAGTCCGGTGCGGGGGTCCATCATAAAGGAAAGCAGGATCCAGCCTTGGGGGTTCAACACTTCATCAACAGTCAGATCGCCGGAATCAGTTTTGTCCACCGCAATCATCATTTCTTCAATGCCGGGAAATTTAGCCGCGCCTCCATAATAGTCATAGATCACTCTGGCGCAGCTTTTTTCCCAGCGGCTTTCACCTTTGAAGTCACAACTGAATTTGAGCCGTTCGTCCTCGCTCATATGGTGATCAAACCAGAGTCCGCAGCCCGGGATATAGGGTATATTGGCGGCTATATCATTTTCAGTGGCCTCGACCTTGCCGTCCTGTACATCTTTAGGATGAACAAATTTGTATGAATCAATAATTCCGGCATTTTTAAGTAATACGGCACAGACCAGACCATCAAAATCAGAGCGGGTAATCAGTCGCATACAATCCTCCTGGGTAGATTGGTAACTGGTTGAAGACTTTATCAGAACGTTACGCCCAGCGCATCTGCCACCGTATGAATATCTTTGTCTCCGCGCCCGGAAAGGCAGACCACGATCGTCTGCTCTTTGGGCATGGTAGGGGCAAGTTTCAGGGTGTGCGCAATGGCGTGGGATGATTCAAGGGCCGGCATGATCCCTTCTTCACGGGTCAGACGCTGGAACGCCTCCAGCGCCTCATCGTCGGTAATGGAAACATATTCTGCCCGACCGGTGTCCTTCAGCCAGGCATGCTCCGGACCAACACCGGGATAGTCCAGACCGGCAGAGATGGAGTGGGCATTGGCAACCTGTCCATGGGCGTCTTGCAACAGGTAACTGCGCTGACCATGCAGAATACCAGGTCGACCGGCACAGAGCGGTGCCGCATGGGCACCGGATGAAATGCCGTGCCCGGCAGCTTCAACGCCGATCAGGCGGACACCGGTATCCTTTAAAAAGGGGTAAAACAGTCCCATGGCGTTACTGCCACCACCAACGCAGGCCACCAGGGCATCCGGCAGGCGGCCTTCAATCTTCTTGTGCTGTTTCTTTGCCTCAGTACCGATTATTGACTGGAAGTCACGGACCATCATCGGATAGGGGTGTGGCCCGGCCACGGTGCCGATCACGTAGAAGGTAGTACGGATATTGGTAACCCAATCCCGCAGCGCCTCGTTCATGGCATCCTTTAAGGTGGCGGTGCCGGCAGTCACCGGATTAACCGTGGCCCCCAAGAGCTTCATCCGAAAGACGTTCAGAGCCTGACGCCGGATATCCTCAGCTCCCATGAATACCTCACACTGCATGCCGAACAGGGCTGCAACCGTGGCGGTGGCCACGCCGTGCTGACCAGCTCCGGTCTCGGCGATCACTCGCTGTTTTTTCATCCTCTTGGCCAGCAACCCCTGGCCAATGGTGTTGTTGACCTTATGGGCACCGGTGTGGTTTAAGTCTTCCCGCTTCAGGTAGATCTTTGCCCCTCCCAGTTGTCGGGTCAGCTTTTCAGCAAAGTAGAGCGGGGAAGGACGGCCCACGTATTCCCGCAGGTAGTATTGGAACTCCTGTTTGAACTCCTTGTCGTTGCGGTAATGGGCATAGGCCTCTTCCAGTTCCTTCAGGGCAGGCATCAGGGTTTCAGGCACATAGCGGCCACCATGGATGCCGAAGTGGCCCTGTTTATCAGGTTGTTTCATGATAATGCTTCCTTTGCATTGCGTATAAACTGCCGCACCTTGTCTGCATCTTTTTTGCCCGGTGCCGATTCAACCCCACTGGAGACATCTACTGCATAGGGACGCACCTGGCGGATCGCCTCCGCCACGTTGTCCGGGGTCAGCCCGCCGGCCAGTACAATCCGGTGACCACGCGTCATCGCCTCACGGGCGATCTCCCAGTTAAAACTTTTACCGGTGCCGCCATAGAATGACGGTGAATAGGCATCCAGCAGGCAGCCGGACATACGGTAGTCGTCGATAGGATCCAGACAGGTCAGGGAGCGGACTCGAAAGGCCTTGATGACCCGCTGCTCAATCTTTCTGCAGCCTTCCGGTGTCTCGTCTCCATGCAGCTGTACCAGTCCCAGTCTGCAGTTCCGGCTGACCTGATTGACAACTTCCGGTGCCTCATTTACGAACAGTCCCACCGTTTGTATAAAGGGAGGTAACAGGTTGATGATCCGGGCCGCTTCTTCCGGAAAGATATGCCGGGGCGATTCCTTGTAAAAGACAAACCCCAAGGCATCAGCCCCCGCTTCAACAGCGATCAGGGCATCCTCGGGGCTGGTTATGCCGCAGATTTTAACTTTGGTCATCGAATTTTAACACAGAGACACAGAGACACGGAGAAAACAAAAAATCCCCTGAAAGCCTTTCCCAGTGTCTCCGTGACTCCGTGTTTGATTATTTTTTTACAGTTTCACCTTCGGTAGATGCTTCAGTGATTCCTGCACCATCTCCGCCGGATATTCATAGTCTTCCAGGTTACCGGCCAGATAGTTGTCATAGGCGGTCATATCCATGAAGCCGTGGCCGGACAGGTTGAACAGGATGGTCTTTTCCTTGCCCTCTTCCTTGGCCTGCAACGCCTCGTCAATGGCCGCCCGAATGGCATGGGATGATTCCGGCGCCGGTACAATCCCCTCTGTCTTGGCAAACAGGATTGCGCCTTCAAAGCAGCCGGTCTGCATCACCGCGCGTGCCTCAATCAGGCCGGCATGGTAGAGCTGTGAAACCAGCGGTGATTCGCCGTGGTAGCGCAGACCACCGGCATGGATGCCAGGGGGCATGAAGTCATGGCCCAGAGTGTACATCTTGGCAATCGGTCCCAGTTTGGCGGTGTCACCGTAGTCAAAGTCATAGATACCTTTGGTCAGGGTAGGGCAGGAGGCCGGCTCTACCGCCAGGCAACGGACCTGCTTGCCAGCAGACTTGTCAGCCAGGAACGGGAAGGCCAGGCCGGCAAAGTTGGAACCGCCGCCGCAGCAGGCGATCACCACATCCGGGTAATCCCCCACCATCTTCATCTGTTCAATCGCCTCTAGGCCGATGACGGTCTGGTGCATACAGACATGGTTCAATACGCTGCCCAGGGCGTAGTTGGTATCATTGTGGGTAGCAGCATCCTCAACCGCTTCAGAGATGGCAAGTCCCAGGCTGCCGTTTGAATCCGGGTTTTCAGCCAGTGCAGCGCGGCCTGCTTCGGTCATTTCAGAGGGGGAGGGATATACCGTGGCGCCCCACATCTGCATCATGGATTTACGGTACGGCTTCTGGAAATAGGATACCTTGACCATGTAGACCGTGCATTCCAGACCGAACAGGGAACAGGCCAGTGAGAGGGAACTGCCCCATTGACCGGCACCGGTTTCGGTTGCCAGACGTTTGATTCCAGCCTGTTTGTTATAGAAAGCCTGGGGGATAGCTGAGTTAGGCTTGTGTGAGCCGGCCGGAGAGACCCCTTCGTATTTGTAGTAGATCTTGGCCGGAGTACCCAGTGCCTTTTCCAGACGGTGTGCCCGGAACATCGGGGATGGTCGCCACATGGTGTAGATATCGCGTACCTGTTCAGGGATGTCGATCCAGCGCTGATTGGACATCTCCTGCTCAAGAATGGCAGGTGGAAAGATTGCCAGCAGTTCTTCCGGGGTTACCGGCTCCCCTGTGCGGGGGGAGATGACCGGAGCCAGCGGGCCTGGCAGATCCGGGATGATGTTGTACCACTGCTTGGGAAGTTTATCTTCAGGTAGTATAATCTTTGTCTGCATTGTTCCTCCGGCAGAAACGGTCTTTTTCCGCCCCAGCACCGTCAGACTGCCTTCGCGCATACTCGACGTACTGGTGGTACGCCTACGTTGCGCTCACTTGACTGCCGACCCTGGAACGAAAAAATCCTCGTTTCTAAGATGTGAAGTGGTTTCTATTCCAAATTATCTTCAATGCGAATTAAACGACTCTTTTCACTGATAAAGTCAAAGCTGTCGATCTCTGACAGGGCCGCACGGATCGCTCCTTCACGGGCCTCGTGGGTTTTGATGACAATCGGCACGGCCTGCCCGCCGTTATGACGGGCGGTCTGCACCATTGACTCAATACTGATGCCGTTCTTACCCAGCACACCGGCGATGCCGGCCAGCACACCGGGCTGATCCTGGGCAGTAAAGCGCAGCATGAAGCTGGTAACGATCTCTTCCATCGGCTTGAGCGGCAGGCTGCCGATGGTGTTGTCTAAAAAGCCCAGCGGCGCGGCACGGCGGGTTTGGACACCGGCCCCTATGCTGCGGGACAGGGCTACCAGATCCCCCACAATGGCGCTGGCAGTTGGGTTTTGACCGGCACCGCGACCGTAGAACAGAACCGGGCCGACAAAGTCGCCGGTCAGGTGGATGGCGTTGAAGACACCGTTCACATCGGCCAGCGGGTTCCGTAACGGGATCATGGTGGGGTGAACCCGTACTTCAAGCTGCTTGTCTGCGGTCAGCTTGCCGATGGCCAACAGTTTGATCCGGTAGCCGAACTGCTCGGCAAAACGGATATCAATGCCGGAGATGGCGGTGATTCCTTCGGTATGAATAGCGTTGAAATCGATCTTGGTGCCGAAGCAGAGCGAGGCCAGCACCGCCAGCTTGTGGGCAGTATCGACCCCTTCAATATCAAAGGTGGGGTCCGGTTCTGCGTAACCCAGTTCTTTGGCGCTCTGCAGGACATCGTTAAAGTCGGCCCCTTCC
>CAZNWF010000161.1:0-5301 GCA_964576485.1 uncultured Geobacter sp.
GTGGTTGATGGAGGCATTCTGTGAGCCCAAAGCGGATCGTCATAACCGGTCTGGGAACCATCAACGGGGCTGGTAAAACGATTCCTGCCTTTCAGGGGGCGATGACACAAGGCACAAGTGGCATTGCACCCCTTGATCTGTTTGATGTGTCGCAGTTTCCAGCCCGAATCGGCTGTCAGGTCAAAGGGTATGATCCTGCGGATTACTTTACCCGGCGCCAGATCACCCATCTCTCCCGCACTGACCAGCTTGCCCTGATTGCCGCCCAAGAGGCAGTGGCCATGAGCGCAATCAGCGGCTGCTATGACCCGTATCAGATCGGTGTCTGTATTGGTGGCGGGGTTGGCGGCATGCTGCATGCTGAAGAGTGGCTGCAGGGTGAACTGACAAACAAGCCTGCCCGGCCCGGACTGTTACGGACCTTGCTGCCTGACAGCAGTACCACGGCCCTGGCCCATAGCTTTGGATTTGCCGGCTATCAGGGTAGTATTACCACTGCCTGTTCCTCATCCGGCACTGCCATTGGCTGGGGGGCAGACCTGATCCGCAGCGGTCGCCAGCAGGCCATGCTGTGCGGCGGGGCAGATGCCCTGGCCATGCTGACCTTTGCCGGGTTCAATGCCCTGAAAGTGGTTGATCCCAACCCCTGCGCCCCGTTCAGCGCCGGTCGTCAAGGTCTGTCTCTGGGTGAGGGGGCTGCCTTCATGGTGCTGGAAGATGAGACTGCTGCCCGGGCACGGGGCGCTCAGGTGCTGGGGTATATCCTCGGTTATGCCCTGGTTGGTGAGGCCCATCATATGACCGCCCCTGAGCCCAGCGGTCAATCCGCTGCCAGGGTCATGAACGCAGCCCTGGCTGCTGCCGGAGTTGCGCATGACCAGGTTGGCTGGATCAATGCCCATGGTACCGGTACTCCCCTGAATGATGTGGTTGAATCCAATGCGGTCAAGCTGGTCTTTGGAGAGCGGGCTGGCAAGGTGCCGTTGATCTCAACCAAGGCGATAACCGGGCACTGTCTGGGGGCTGCCGGTGCCATTGAGGCAGTGGCAAGCGTGCTGGCCCTGAATGCCGGCATCATCCCGCAGACCCTGCATTTCAGGGGTGTTGACCCGGAGTGTGACCTTGATTACGGCCATGCTGGCAGTCGCAGCACAGGTACCCGGATTGTCCTGTCCAACTCCTTTGCCTTTGGGGGCAATGTCACCTCACTTGTGCTGGGTTCTGCAGCATTAGAGCAGGAGGTTTGCTGATGGATCGCTTTGCACCGGACATTGCTATAACCGGCACTGCTGTGATCAGCGCTGCAGGGATCGGTAGCAAGCCTGCGCTGGAGGCGCTGACCAGTGGCACCAGCTGCCTGAAACCGATTTCAGAAGAGCTGGCAGCAGGCACTACCGGTCACTGCTGGGGTAAGGCTGATCAGTTCAAGGCAACTGACTTTATCCCGCCGCTCAAGGCCCGTAAACTAGATCGTGCCAGCCAGTTTGTCGTTGCCACGGTTGGTATGGCACTGGCTGATGCCGGGATTGTCAAGGGCGCGTTCCCCTCAGACCGGATCGGGATCGCCCTTGGTTCCGGTTTTGGTGGTATTGCCAATGCCTCTGAGCTGTTAAGCGGCTATTATCAGGCAGGTGTGTCAGGCCTGTCGCCGATGCTGTTTCCCAATACGGTTGCCAATGCTGCTGCCAGCAACGCCTCCATTGAATACGGTCTGCAAGGCCCCAATATTACCTTTATTCAGCGCTTTTGTTCGGCAGAATCGGCCATCCTGGCTGCCTGTCGCTTTATTGAAGAAGGCCGGGCAGATATTATGCTGGCTGGTGGTGTGGATGAGCTGACCCCCCAGATGATCCGCGGTTTTGCGGTCACCGGTCAGTTACACCGTTTTGCTGCTGGTTTTGGTGAGGGCTGCGGCATACTGGTGCTGGAACGGGCTGAACATGCCCGCAAGCGGGGCGCTGCCATTGCTGCGCGGCTGACCGCAATCAACACGGTGGGGTTCCTGCTGCCCGGTGCAGAACAGCAGGGGATCAACCAGCTGTTGCAGGCGCAAAAAAGTTGTGATCACCTGTTCTTCTCCGGCCCTGAACTGGCTGTTCAGCCACTGCTCGGCACCGTAGAGGCGGCTACAATTCGCTATCCTGGCCGGATTGTCGGCTGCTCTCTGGCCATGGGTGGCATGGCATTAGGGCTTTTGACCGCTTCATTGCGGCCCGGCGAACAGGGGCTACAGCTGGCTGCCTCGCCGGAAGGCCCGTATTTTGCCATTTCAGCCATTGGTGGCGACCCTGCGTAATCTTGATCCCACCGCATACCTGCCGCACCGCTATCCCTTTATCATGTTGGACCGGGTGTTGGAACAACAGCCGGGCAGCTTTGCCCGTGCCTGTTATCGGACCAGTGCATCTCTGCAGGCCTATCCCCAGACCTTGCTGGTTGAGGCGGTTGCCCAGCTTTCCGGGATTGCGGCAGTGGGGCAGCAAGGGGAGGGCGGTTTTCTGGCTGCGGTTGATCAGGCCTGTTTTGGCCGCGCCCCGCAGCTCGGTGAAACCCTGGAGGTTACGGCCCGGATCATCAAATCATTTGGCCGTCTGCATCTGGTTGAAGGGCAGGTGCTGGTGGGGGATGAAGAACTGTTGCAGGTTACCCTGACACTGGGGATTGGACCATTATGAAATCGTTGCTGTCATTTTTGTTTGCCCTGCTGATGCTGGCCGTAGCCCTGAAGGCAGAGGCCCGCAGCCTGACCCCGGTTGAAGGGCTGGAGGCGCTGCGCCGTTCCTTTGGCACCATGCAGGATTTTACTGCTGACCTGACCCAGGAAAAACAGCTCTCAATCATGAAGAAAAAACTGGTCATGCAGGGGCTGATCCGCTTCAAGAAGCCGGATCGTTTCTACATGGAGCTGGTGCCGCCCTACAGCAGCAAGGTGCTGCTGAAAGATACGGTGCTGCTGCAACGCCTGGGGGTTCAGGGAGAACTGCAGCGGATTGTGCTGCCACCAGAGCAGGGCTTGTCCCGCTGGTTTGCCACACTGGCAAAGCCGATAACCGCTGTGCCGGAGGGGATGGAGGTGCGGGCAGAACAGACTGCCAGCCAGACCAGCGTGACCATCAGACCGGCCAAGGGTGGACAGTTGAAAGAATTAACGGTTGTGCTGCATGATGATGGCACGGTGCGTAAACTGGTGCTTGAAGAGCGGGCCGGTGATAAAACCGTGATGACTTTTCGCAAGTCCCGCAAAAATGTCGGCCTGACCGATGCTGATTTTCGTCTGGAGTAATTATGTTTCGTTTGTCTGTACTGATTATACTATCTGCACTGCTTTCTGCCTGTGCAATGAAACAGCCGTTTACTGACAACTCTCAGGTTGTACCGGGCCGGGTGGTTGAAACCCTCAGTTCCAGCGTGACCCTTTCCCTGCGTAGCGGTGAAAAAAATATCTCCGGTCGTGGTTTCATGGTCTACCGCCGGCCGGACCAGATGCGCCTGATTATGCTCTCCCCCTTTGGCACCACGGTGATGGAGGCACAACTTGCAGGTGAGCGTCTGACCCTGACCTATCCGGCTGATGGGGTTGCCTATCAGGGTCAGATCAAGGATCTTCCCCCTGCAACCGGACAGCGCGGTTTTGCCATGCTGCGCTGGGTGCTGGATTCTGAACCGCCTACCGGCGCTCCTGCCTCTGGTGTGGTTGAGCAGCAGACCAGTCAGGGGGGGCAGGAACAGATCACCATCAAGAATGGGATAGTGCTTGAAAAGAGCCTGAAATCAGGTGAGCAGGTCCGTTACCGTAACCATACCGTGCTGGCCGGGGTGCGTCTGCCCCTTGAGCTGCAACTGGAGAGCGCCGAAGGTGACCGGATTCGTCTTGTGCTGGAAGAACCTGAGGTGAACACTGAGCTTGAAGAGCAGCTATTTACGGTGCCGCTGCAAGGCTTACGTCTGTTTCCTCTATCCCTGTTGAAGGCCCGTTGATCCATGAACCTGCCGGGCCTCAGTGGTCTGCTTGATCAGGCCAACCGTTTGACTATCCGCCACCTTGCGTGGATCGATCAGGTTACCCGCAGATCACCTCGTCTGGTTATCGCCTCATTGCTGCTGTTACTGCTGGTGTCCCTTGCCTCCCTGTTCAGTATCCGATTTGAGACTGACATCTTTCGCCTGTTCCCGGCAGACCGTCCTGCCATGCGTCTGCTGCTTGATTCGCTGGAGTGGTCAGGTGGTGCCAATCAGGCTTACTTCCTGCTGGAGGGAGACCCTGCCAGCCTGCCTGCTGAGGCATCCCGTCTGGCGCAGCGGTTGCGCACCCTGCAGGTGGATGGTGCCCCGGCCTTCAAGCGGGTGGTCTACCGGATCTATGAAGAGTCAGAAGCCCAGCGTTTTGCGGATCTGGTGGCATTCAGCGCAGCCCATCCTGCAGCCTTTGTACCGCTTAACGATACCCCTGCTCTGCTTGAACGCTTTAAACCCAAGGCTGTTGATCAGGCACTGGATCAACTGACCGCAGAACTGGCCGGTTCCATCGGCGCCAGTGGTGTGGCACTTTCCCTTGCTGATCCATTGGGGCTGCGGGGGCTGATCCTGCCCCGCCTCAAGGCAGGTAGCCAGGCCCTGGACATGGACCCGTCATCCCCCTATTTTCTGTCACGGGATGGCCGGGTGCTGATCATGATTGCCGAGCCGGTCAAGCCGGTGCAGGAAATGGCCTTTGCCCGCAAGCTGGTGGCAGGCATCAATCAGGCCCGCAGCGGGTCACCGGTCAAGATCTCCTGTGCCGGTGCCCATATCAGCGCCGTGATTGATGAAGCCGCCATGAAGTCCAATATCATCTCCTGTATCCTCTCCTCACTGGTGGTGGTGCTGGGGATCTTTTACGCGGTCTACCGCCGGATCTGGCCCACCCTGATGATTCCGGTAATTCTTTCTGTGGGGGTACTGCTGGCGCTGGGTACGGCAGGCCTGTTTCTCAGCAGTATCCATATTATCTCCTTTGCCTTCATGGCCCTGATCATCGGTCTGGGCACTGATTATTCCATCCATCTCTATGATCGCTTTCATACAGAGCGGGTTGCCGGTGCTACAGCTGATCAGGCCGTAAGTCTGGCTGTGGTTGATACTGGCCAGGGTCTGTTTACCGCCACCATGACCACGGCAATGCCATTTCTTGCACTGGGCTGGGCAGAGGTGCGGGCCTTGTCTGAACTGGGTATTTTGGTGGGGCTGGGAGTGATCTTTTCCCTGTACGCCACCCTGTTCCTGATGCCGCTGCTGCTGCGAAAAATTGATGCTCCTGACCGT
>CAZNWF010000162.1:0-5283 GCA_964576485.1 uncultured Geobacter sp.
CCTTCAGGAATAAACTTGCCCGGCAGCAGGATATCCCCCTCTTCTGAGGCTAAAAAGGCTCCTGACGGGGTGATTCTGGCTATTTTCAGATGGCTGTACTGACCAAGTAACGGCATAGAGTCTCTCATTCTTTTGACTGCAGGCTACGAAGGGATTGAACCATTTCTTTGGACAGGGTTGCAACTGCCCGGCTGTAACCGGCCACCACAGCTTCATAATCGGCAGAGCCAACCGTTTCAAGCATCTTTGAGCGCCCGGTTAGCGGCTGGGCACCTTTTGCGCTGCGAATCTCCCAGAGCGCATCAACCACAACCGTGTTACCTGTCAGTTCAAAACGCTGGAAATCAACAAACAGCCGGTAGTCTGCACTGTTTGCTGCATGCTGGGGATAGGCTGCAACACGGTCACTGTTCATCAAGCGGGAAATATTGTCTGCCAACAGCCTTGGAATCGCGGATTTCAGCGGTTCTGCCCAGCGATGGCTTTCAAGGATGGCAACCCGCGTCCCTGCATCCGGCACCACAAGCTGGGGCCGATCAACCAGCTCTGGCAACGTTACTGATGCAATGGCGATGCTGGCACCTGGTACCCTGGGGGTCGTCATCTCAGCCACCAGCGGTGTCAAGGTGTAGAAGGTAGTCTGGGGAGATCTTCCGCAGCCGGCCAGTATCAGCAGGCTGCCCAGTCCACAGAGCAAAACGGCAGATACACGTTTGGCATTCATCGTTGATCCTCCTTCTTGCCATGGAGCAGGGCCTCAGGATTACGCTCCAGATAGTCACCCAGTACCCGCAAGGACTGGGCTGCCCGTCCTAATTCACGCAGGGTGTCCCGCAGATCAACCTGCAGCGGTGCATCAGCCGACATGGTCTGCTTGACCTCTGCCAACGCCTTGTTGGCGCCATCCAGGGTCTTGCGGACATCCTCCATCATAAGCCGTGTTTCTGGTACCACCGACGTATCAATGGTCTTCAACAGTTTGTCAGCACTCTTCAGGGTGGCATCCAGGGATTGGACGGTCTTACGTGCATCACCAGCCAGCTCTTCCAGCGGCAGTTTTTCAAGTTTTTGTACGATTTTCATCAATGAGGTCTGGAACTGGGCCATATTGCCACTTATGGTAGGCAGGATGGCAGGATTCCTGCTCCAGTTGATTCTGGCTGGTGCTGCTTCAGGAAAGAAATCAAGGGCCACATAGAGCTGGCCAGTGAGCAGACTGCCACTTTTAAGCTGTGCCCGGAATCCTTTTTTTACCATGGCATCCAGCAGTGTATGTGAGCCTGAGATCGATTTCTGGTCAGAGGATGCCTGTGAACGGGGCTTGAGTCGCTCAGGATAGAACCGGATCTGAACCGCCATGGAAACGTTTTTACTGGCTGGATCCAGCTCCGCCTTGATTTTTGTTACTTCACCAATCGTAATGCCACGCAGATCCACCGGCGCACCAATCGTCAAACCACGCACTGACTCTTTGAACACCAGCACATAATTTTCAACAATGCTGTCAGGACGCTTTAACGCCTCATCCTTGTTGCTGAACAGGGTAAAGCTCCTGCCCTGCTCTGCCGGGGGGGCCTCGTCAAAATCATCAGGGGTCTGGAAGGCGATCCCTCCCATCACAATTGAGAGCAGTGATTCAGTATTAACCGTCATCCCGTTGGCATCCAGCTTGAAATCAACACCACTGGCATGCCAGAAAAGGGTGTTTTGCCTGACAAAGCTGTCGTAGGGAGACCGCACAAACACCCGCAACGTAACGGTCTCTCCATCCGTGTCCAGGTCAGAAGAAACGACCTCTCCCACCTGCAGATGCCGGTAAAACAGAGGAGAGCCGACACTCAGCGACCCTACATCGGCAGCATGCAGTATAAACTGGCGGCCCGGCATATCCATGGTTACCACCGGCGGCGTTTCAAGGCCGGTAAAAGCGGTCTTGTCTTCCCCGGATTTACCCGCATCCATACCGATATACGACCCAGCTGTCAGGGTTCCCAGACCGGAAATACTGCTACCGGTAATCCGAGGGCGCACCACCC
The DNA here is from genome assembly GCA_964576485.1 of uncultured Geobacter sp. Taxonomy (GTDB): domain Bacteria; phylum Desulfobacterota; class Desulfuromonadia; order Geobacterales; family Pseudopelobacteraceae; genus Trichlorobacter. Next base: position 2,037 of record CAZNWF010000162.1, read on the forward strand.
AGAACCGGGTATCAGCCTTAAGGAAATCAGCCGCCTCTTTGGCCAGGTCTGCGGTTACCAGAACACTTGAACGGTCCTTGGAAATGGTGACTGACCGAACCAGACCGATCTGGACATCTTTATATTTAATTTTGGTTTTACCTGCCTCGATCCCCTCACCACTCTTGAAGCTGATGGTAATGACCGGCCCTTTTTCTATATAGGCCTTGACGGCCAGAGAAAGACCGACGATCAATGCAACGATCGGGATTAACCAGATCAGCTGTGATGAGCTGCGACGGCGACGATCGATAAGGGCATCAGGAATGTCAGCCGGTTGGGCAGTCTCTTGATTCGTGGCTGTTTCACTCATAATTCTCTCTCTTTTCTCAACGGGTCCCACATCAAACGCGGGTCAAATTCCATGGCGGCAAACATGGTCAATACCACCACCGCACCAAAGGCGATGGCGCCGGTTCCTGCCCTGACCGTGGCAAAAGACTGGATTTGCACCAGAGCCGCCAGCAGGGTTACCACAAAAATGTCCAGCATGGACCAGCGCCCCACCAGCTCAACAATCCGGTAGAGCAGAATCCGGTATTTTATGCCCCAGGTAGAGCCTCTGCGAACAGAAATAAGTAACAGGGTCAAGACCACCAGCTTGAACAGCGGGACCAGGATGCTGGCAATGAATACAATGGCAGCAATACCGGGATTACCGTTGTGCCAGAGATGGATCACCCCGCTGAAGATAGTATCCTTGCGATAACTGATCAGGGTGCCGGTTTCCATCATGATCATCAGGTTTGCCGGAATATAAAGGATATACGCTGCGATCAGAAAAGCCCAGCAACGGTGCAGACTGTCCGGCCTGCGGAAGTGAAGCCGCGTATTACAACGCGGACAGCGAGCCGCACGATCATCCTGTTCCAGCCTGGAAACCAGACCACAGAGATGGCAGGAGCAGAACCCCTGACCTGCAGCTGACCTGCCGGGCCAGTCCATCTATAACCCCTCCTTGCGCTGTTTCAAATCCAGGTGCATCCAGACATCCCGGGGGTTAAACGATGAGGCCAGTGCTGCCAGCAACAGGGTTAAGCCTCCATAGGACCAGAGCGCCACACCCGGTATAATTTTGAAATCCTGCACCAGCTTGACCAGCGAAACCAGGATTCCCAGCATAAATACCTCAATCATCCCCCATGGTTTAATGACCTGTAATACCCGCATCACCTGGCTGGTTCCCGGTAGCAGGTGTCCACGGTACAAAGGCAGCAGCAGATAGAGCATCAGGCACAGTTCCAGGGCCGGCACAAAAATGGCGGTGACAAAGGTAAGACTGGAGACCAGCGGCATATCCTGCTTCCAGAGTTCATCTACCGCCTGCAACAGAGTGACCGCATTGCCATTACCCTGCAGATTAATCCCTAAAATGGGAAAACTGTTGGCAATCAGATACAGAACCGCAGCAGCCACCGTCAGTGCCAGACTGCGGTTAATGCTGTCAGGAAGGTTGCGATACAGCGTTGCCCCGCAACAGCAGCAGCAGGCCGCCTTGCGTTGCGGCAAAGGTATTTCACGCAGCAGCAGGTCACATTCATGGCAGGCGATCAATGTTTTATGGGGTGCAGGCATAGTTGAAAACTATAAACGACAGCCAGAGAAAGTCAATCAGTCGTAACAGTTGAAAGAGGTAGTGTCGTGGCTTTTTTGTAGCACGACTACCGATGGTGATGTATAGTACCGCCGTTTCCACATTTGCGAGGTATACCCATGAATAATCGATTTCTTGATGCCTGTTGGGGCAAGCCGACCGACCGCACCCCGGTCTGGTTAATGCGCCAGGCTGGCCGTTATCTGCCCGAGTATATGGCTGTCCGCTCCCGCTGCAGCTTTCTTGAGCTGTGCAAAACCCCAGAACTGGCTGCGGAAGTTACCATCCAGCCTGTAGATATTCTGGGGGTGGATGCCGCCATCCTGTTTTCTGACATTTTGACACCGGTTGAGCCGATGGGACTGAAACTGGACTTCGTACCGGGACCGGTCTTTGAAAATCCGGTCCGCACCATGGCTGATGTAGAGAAATTGCGTATTCCTGATCCTGAAACCGACGTCCCCTACGTGCTGCAGGCGATCAAGATCCTGCGCAAGGAGCTGGCCGGCAAGGTACCGCTGATCGGTTTTGGCGGGGCTCCCTTCACTTTGGCCTGCTACATGGTGGAAGGCAAAGGTTCCAAGGATTGGGCAACCATCAAGCGGATGATGTATGCCGCGCCTGACGTCTATGCCGCCCTGATGGAAAAGGTAACCATGATGGATATGGAATACCTGAATGCCCAGATCAAGGCCGGTGCCCAGGCAATTCAGATCTTTGACACCTGGGGCGGGGTGCTTTCGCCCACTGATTATGAAAAGTATGTCCTGCCCTATACCACCAAGCTGATCAACGGCCTCAATCGCAAGGAAACCCCGGTCATCCATTTTGTGAAAGGTTCCGGCACGATGCTGCCGGTCGTACAAAAGGCTGGTGGTGATGTAATGGGGCTGGACTGGCACATCAATCTTGGCGCTGCCCGTGATATCCTGGGGCCGGAAATGGCTGTGCAGGGCAACCTCGATCCAACTACCCTCTATGCCCCCCCTGCTGTAATCGAACAGGAAGTAAAGCGGGTGCTGGATGAAAACGGGGGACGGCCCGGCCATATTTTTAACCTTGGCCACGGCATCCTGCCCACCGTACCGCCAGAGAACGCCAAATTTATGGTTGACTGCGTACACAGACTTTCACAGAGGTAAGCGACCATGTCCGTTTCCATGAAAAATATCGTGTTGTTTGTGACTGACCTGCAAAAGGCCAAGACTTTTTATGCTGATCTGCTGGGCCTGCCCCTGGCCGGTGAAAGCCAGATGATGATGGAGTTTTTTCCCGGCTCCGGCACCACCCTTGGCATTGCGTTGGCACTACAGGATGATGCCAAAGCCCTGGTGGGTCGCTATACCGGCATTTCGCTTACGGTCAAAGGGATCGACAAGCTCTGTGAGCGCCTGAAAGGTGGCGGCGCAACCTTTATTGAACCGCTGGAGGAGTCCCCCTGGGGAAAGATGGCGGTGGTGGCTGATCCTGATGGCAACCAATTAGCCTTGGTAGAAATGCCCAAATGATTGCCGTAGATAGCCAGATGTTGAATCAACTGACTGAGAAGGCCAAGGCGTCACCACGGCTGCGAATGAACCATAATTTTCATCCAGCCAATGAGTCCACCTGCCA
>CAZNWF010000163.1:0-5275 GCA_964576485.1 uncultured Geobacter sp.
GCCGGGGTGATCATCCATGAATCCCGCTTTACCTATCAGGGTTTTGGCCTGCACCAGCTGGTTGATCTGGGGCAGTGGTGGGAAAACGAGACCGGTCTGCCGATTCCGCTGGGCGGAATTGTGGCTAAGCGCAGCCTGGGGGCTGCTACCATCCGCACCATTGAGCAGGCCCTGGCTGCCGGGGTGGAGTATGCCCGCAGTAATCCTGCAGCAGCGACCCGGTATATCCGTGAGCATGCCCAGGAGATGAACGAACAGGTCTGCGCCGCCCATATCGGGCTGTACGTCAATGACTTCTCGCAACAGTTGGGAACTGAGGGTGAACAGGCCATTACCGAACTATTGCGTCGGGCCGAACAAGCCGGTATTATTCCTGCTTCACAAACCCCGCTGTTTATCTGAAACGTGCTTTGAAAGGATACGCTTTGATATGGATTGGTTGACTGATCCCCAGGCCTGGCTGGCCCTCTTGACTCTGACCGCCCTTGAAATCGTGCTGGGCATCGACAATATCATCTTTATCAGCATCCTGACCGGCAAGCTGCCGGAACACCAGCGGGAAAAGGCCCAAAAAATCGGGCTCTCGCTGGCCATGATCACTCGTATCATGCTGTTGTTCTCCCTGGCCTGGATCATGAAGCTGACCAGCCCGTTCTTTCATATTCTGGGACATGGCATCTCGGGCCGCGACCTGATCCTGATTGTGGGCGGCCTGTTTCTACTGGCCAAGAGCACCATGGAGATCCACGATAAACTGGAAGGGGAAGAGCACCATGCCGACGGTAGCAAGGGGGCTGTTTCCTTCAACGGCACCCTGATTCAGATCATGTTTCTGGATATTGTTTTTTCGCTGGATTCAGTCATTACAGCGGTGGGTATGGCCCGTCAGCTGGGGGTAATGGTAACTGCCGTGGTGATTTCAGTCGGCATCATGCTGTTCTTTGCCCCATCAGTCAGCCGGTTTGTGGATCGTCACCCTACGGTTAAAGTACTGGCACTGTCATTCCTGCTGATGATCGGGGTGGCACTGATTGCAGATGGTCTCTCATTCCACATCCCGAAAGGCTATATCTACTTCTCAATGGCCTTCTCGATTTTTGTGGAGATGATCAACATCAAGGTACGCAGCAGTTCAGAGAAACCGGTCAAGCTGCGGCAGCAGATGGTGGGGGAAATTGATTAACTTGATTAAACCGATCTCTCGCGGAGGCACGCCTCCGCGAGAGATCAGCTTTAAGGTTTTCTATACTCCGCCGTTGGCCAGAACGGTATCCCGCCCCGAGGGGTAAACTCTCCCTTTACCCGCAGCCAGACCGGATCCATCAGCTTAACCAGATCATTGCAAATCCGGTTGACTCCAGCCTCATGAAATTCTCCATGCATCCTGAATGACCCCAGATAGAGCTTCAGACTCTTACTTTCCACACAACGCTGATCCGGCTGATACTCAATAATGATCGTACCGAAGTCAGGCTGGCCGGTCATGGGGCAGAGGCAGGTAAATTCCGGGCAGCTGATATGCAGCGTGCCGGTGCAACCGCAGGGGTTCAGCTCCGGGTTGGCATAGGGGGAGGGAAACCACTCCAGCAACCCGGCATCAGGCGCGTCATAGCAGTAGGTGGTTGCCTTCCCTTCCCCCAGCGTCTTCAATCCTTCATGCAGTTCCATTGATTCCTCCCTTGCAAAGCTGCTTCCCTTGAGTAGAATTGTTCTATACATCTATTTCACAGGATTTGAAAGGAGAAGCCATGTCTGCAGCAGAACAGCTTCTAACCTCATATCTACAACGGAAGGGCCAGGAGATTGCGGTGGGTGACTGGTTGACCATTGATCAGGCCAGGATTGACGCCTTTGCACAGGCCACCGGCGACCTGCAGTGGATTCATATTGACCCGCAACGGGCAGCAGAAGAGTCACCTTACAAAAGCACCATTGCCCATGGCTTCCTGACCTTGTCACTGTTGCCGTTATTGACCCAGGCCAACGCAGCCGGACAGTTTGAGAAAAACTATCCCGGCATGCGGCTACGGGTTAATTATGGCCTGAACAAGGTCCGTTTTCCCGCCCCGGTCAAACCGGGTGACCGTCTGCGGGCCCACACCAGCATACTTGATGCAAGCATGGCCGGAAACGGGGTCGAGATTATCTACCTGTTGACGATTGAGATCGATGGTAACGACAAACCTGCCTGCGTTGCGGAGCAGGTGGTACGGGTCTACCCGTAAGGAAAACAGCATGCTGTTGGATCTCTGCCCCAAATGCGCCCATATTCTTTCAGCACCCGCCGCCAGTTGCCCCCGCTGCGGGGTGATCTTTGCCAAACTGGCTCAGGCAGAGGCACGCAGGAACCAGGTTGCCGGGCAGCCAGAATATGGTCTGCTCCGACAACTGTTCTTGCATACAAAAACAGGAGAGCAGGGAGTTGTGATTGGCATCAAGGCGATCCTGCTGATGGTGCTGGTGGCGTACGGGTTTAAACTTATCTTCACGCCAATTTTGGCGTTTCCGCAAACCAGCTGGCTGCTGCACAGTGTCAACCTGGTCTTCCATGAAGCCGGTCACCTCTTTTTCAGTCCGTTCGGGCGTTTTCTACATGTACTGGGGGGAACCCTGGGGCAGTTGATTATCCCGACAGTGGTAATCTGCACATTTCTCTGGCAGCGTGATACCTTTGGCGCTGCAGTAGGCAGCTGGTGGCTGGGGGAAAGTTTTCTGGATATCGCCCCCTATATTAATGATGCACGGGCTGGCCAGCTGATACTACTGGGCGGCGTCACCGGCAGCGAAGTAGAAGATTATCACGACTGGGAAGTGCTGCTGACCAAATTGAATATGATGCCGTATGACCAGACCCTGGCCCGTTTTTCCTTCAGCATCGGCAGTCTGCTGATGCTGGCAGCCATGCTTTGGGGAGGCTATCTGCTCTGGAAAGGCTGGCAGGCACGCAGCCGCCTTTAGTTGTCTGACCCCGAAAGAAGGTGTTGCACTCTTTTTGATCATCCCCGCCTGACCACCACGCAGCAATCCTGCCTCAGATCGTATACAGCATACGCCAAAATACAACATAAGACATTGTTATATCTGGCTTATATCAACACGTATAACTTTGGCACGGCCTATGCTTATGCCTAAACCAAGCATCTTTGAAACAACCTGAATACTGAAGACAAGGCAACGGCGCCTTCCAATTCGTTCACCGCATTGGGGCGCCGTTTTTTCGCTGCCCCGGCAGACATCCCAAGAGACCCACAGATTGGTGGGTGAAAGGAGCAGCATCATGAGACAGATCGCTATCTATGGAAAAGGTGGTATCGGTAAATCAACCACAACACAGAACACGGTGGCAGGCCTGGCCTCCATCGGCAAGAAGGTCATGATCGTCGGTTGTGACCCCAAGGCAGATTCCACCCGTCTGATTCTGCATGCCAAAGCTCAGAATACGGTTATGGATCTGGTGCGTGAACTGGGTACGGTTGAGGACCTGGAACTTGAAGAGGTGATGAAGGTTGGCTACGGTGATGTGAAGTGCGTCGAGTCCGGCGGTCCTGAGCCTGGTGTTGGCTGCGCTGGTCGTGGTGTTATTACCGCCATTAACTTCCTGGAGGAAAACGGTGCCTATACCCCTGATCTTGACTTTGTTTTCTATGATGTTCTGGGCGACGTTGTTTGCGGTGGTTTCGCCATGCCGATCCGTGAAGGTAAAGCTGAAGAAATCTATATCGTTACCTCTGGTGAGATGATGGCCATGTATGCTGCCAACAACATCGCTAAAGGTATTCTCAAGTATGCATCCTCAGGCAAAGTTCGTCTGGGCGGCCTGATCTGTAACTCCCGCAACACAGACCGTGAAGATGAGTTGATCGAGGCACTGGCCAAGCGCCTGGGTACGCAGATGATCTATTTTGTGCCCCGTGACAATCAGGTTCAACGTGCCGAGCTGCGCCGGATGACGGTTATCGAGTACTCCCCTGAGCATAAGCAGGCCCAGGAGTACCGCACCCTGGCTCAAAAGATCGCTGACAACAAGATGCTGGTGGTTCCTACTCCGCTGGAGATGGAAGAGCTGGAAGAACTGTTGATGGAGTTCGGCATCATGGAAGTTGAGGATGAGACGATTGTTGGCAAGGCGGAAGGCGCAGCCTGATATGAGTCCAAGGCAATAGCACGCGGATGACGCGGATTGAACGGATTTTCACGGATAAAGGCAAGACAGAAAAAGAAGGGTAAAAACCTTAAAGACAAACAATAGTGATAAACAAAATTTCTTGGGTTTTACCCTTAAAAGATTCTTGGTTTTATCTGCGTGCATCCGCTTAATCCGCGTTATCCGTGGCCCATTATCATGGCTTTTCATCATTAAGGAGACTTTTATGTCAGACAAGATAAAGAACATAGACGGCATCACCAAAGAGTCTACCGAGGCCCTGATTGAGGAGACCTTGGCAGCCTACCCTGAAAAGGGCAGAAAAAAACGGGCGCCACACCTTGGCGCCAATGACCAGGGCTCAGGCAGCGCCTGCGTCAAATCCAACAAGAAGACCGTGCCTGGTGTCATGTCTGCCCGTGGTTGCGCTTACGCCGGTGCTAAAGGGGTGATCTGGGGTCCGATCGGCGATATGGTACATGTTTCCCACGGCCCGGTAGGCTGCGGTTGGTACTCATGGGGCACCCGGCGCAACCTGGTGTCCGGCATCAACGGTGTAACCCAGTTTGCCATGCAGTTCACCTCTGACTTCCAGGAAAAGGATATTGTCTACGGCGGTGACAAAAAACTGAAGACCCTGCTGGAAGAGGCCAAAGGGCTGTTCCCTCTGGCCAAAGGGATCTCGGTACTGTCCGAATGTCCGGTTGGTCTGATCGGTGACGATATCAACTCTGTGGCCAAGAGTTCTGCCAAGGAACTGGGGCTGCCGATCATCCCCTGTAACTGTGAAGGTTTCCGTGGTGTTTCCCAGTCGCTGGGGCACCATATCTCTAACGATACGATTCGCGACTATATCATTGAGACCCGTGAATTCAGCGAGCCATCCAGCCCCTACGATATCGCCCTGATCGGTGACTACAACATCGGCGGTGATGTCTGGGCAGCCAAGTCGCTGCTGGAAGAGATCGGACTGAATGTCAAGGCAACCTGGACCGGCGACGGCGAGCTGGAGAAGATTGCAGCGACCCATCAGGTGAAACTGAACCTGATCCACTGCTACCGTTCCATGAACTACATGTGCAAGGTGATGGAAGAGAAGTACGGCATCCCCTGGCTGGAGTTCAACTTCTT
>CAZNWF010000164.1:0-5239 GCA_964576485.1 uncultured Geobacter sp.
GGCATCGATGCTTTTGCATCACAGACGATCCTGCGGATATCCGATGTCAATACAGACACCTCATTGTTGTGTACATCAAGGGCCAGACTGGGCTCTGACGCATGGTTATCTGCCCATATCAGCAATTTAGCCACCGTTGCTTTCGTTGCATTTCTAACCTCCTGCATTGCTTTTTCAGCCAACTCTCCTGCCTGATTTAGATCAGTAGCATGTGAAAACACTTCCTCAAACATGCTTGGTAACACAACATCAAACAGTAAATCCATGGTTACATTCACATCCTGACCAAAGGTCGATGCTTCGTGTACATCGGTCCATTCAAAATAATCAGCAGGCAGATCAAGCCCGAAATGAGACGGTTTAAAATCACTTATTAACGTATGCACCACTTCATCAGCTTTAAAATCGTGCCCGAAAAGTTCATCAGTCTGCATACTCTTTTTGGCATAAACAGCATCTTCAATGGTTTTCCAGTTTTGATCAGATGCAAGCAACAGACACTTCCTACCATCGTCCGCTTCCAGAAGAAATATATACCCGTTCAGATACCGGCGGATTGCAAACGTATTAAAACCGTTTTCAGCCAGAAATTGCGGAAGCAGTTCAGCCAGGTCTTTGTGCAATCCCTTACCTTCCGCAGGAGGCTGCCACACCTTTCCCGATAGTGCAGGGTACCCATACGTGAGATACGCACGGTCAACATTCAACACATGTGACAGCTTATTTATTGATCCTTCGGGTATTCCGTATGTCCCGCGTTCGTAATTTGCGACCGAAGCCTGCTTCAGTTCCGTCTTCATGGCCAATGCCTGCTGGCTCATCTTGTTTAAAATCCTTAATGTTTTCAATCTATTATGTTTTTCCATACATATCACCCCTTTGTCTTATCATGTATCTGTATTTTAAAATTACATCCCATATAAACCATTTATAAGAAATTATTTCAATAAAATAATCTTGTATTATTATTTTTGCTTGACATTATCTTATAATTGCATTATTATATATTCAAATGTTTGAGAAAGGGCGGTGATAAGAATGCGCAAAAGACATGAAAAGACATAAATACACAATAATATCGGTATGTTGCCATTAGCACTGGGTAGTCCTTGCAAGTAATAAACGAAAAACTGCATGGATAAAACAAAAACTAAGCGGAAGGAAAGCATGAAAAAAATTCTCGGGAAAACGGCAGATGGCGCAGTAGTTATAGACAGGTTCAATTCACATCTACACGGTGAAGTAACAAAACATCTACATCAAGCGTTAAGTACAATTAAAACAAACAATAAGCAATTTATTGAAGCTGAAGTTGATTTTCATAGAAATATTGGATTTTCAGCGTGTGTCTCTACAAGTAGTAATGATTGCATTGTGTTCGCCACACGGCAGAATCGGAATGGTTTTAGCAGATTTGTACTTAATAAAGAAAAAATGCCTACTTCTTTTCTGACAGTTGTTTTGAAGAAAACTAATGATAAACCATCAGAATATGTACTTATTACGGCTTATATCGGGGAAAAATCCGAAGTTGAACCTTGGGACAAGCATGCAACTGAAAAATCTGTAGATTTTTGGAAATCACACGCCTTGGTATGGGGGGAACCTGTATTGTTAGAAAGCGTAACTGCAGATGTGAAGTGGTAATATTTGTTATCTATAAGTATAAATATTTACCGATTGTAAATAAAGACTGCTTATTTCAGTTCTGAAAAGACATAATATCAAAGACGAGGATATAAGAAATGGAAAAAGACACTATAGATTTTATCAAGAAATATAATGATGTTATCGGAAACCCATTCCCTGAAAATTCAATGTATAGTGCAACACGGTTAATAAATACCCTTCATCGCTTTAAGTCGATAATGAACGATAATTGCCCCGCCTTGAGTTTAGATGAATGGTGTACATGTGTAGCTACGGGAGAACATTACGAATTTGATGTCACCTTTGCTGGGAAAAAACATGATACCGAAGTATTACGTGTTTGCCAGAATATTATGGCTAATCCACTAGAATGTCAAAGATGGGGAGTTGATGGTTTTGAATTAGGAGCCAGAATATACGACATGACGTACACACAACAGTGTGCAGTGTATAACGTTATTATCACATTCTGGTCACTACGAAACCGAGTGGAATTTGAAAATTGGACAGATCTGCTTACATACTGCGGAGCAAATATTTCTGACTGACTATTTAAAAGTAATGTGCCTATGAATCTGCACTGAAAACCTGTCCATCGGATAGGTTTTCGGTGCGGACGGGTGTCATTTATAACGTGCAGTAAGTTCATCATTTTCTGCTTAATCTTTAACTGACATGCTGCTTTTAAAGAGTTGACTTTAATAATATTCAAATGTATCTTGTAACCATATTCTAGCCAAACAGGCAATACTTCAATCCAGCATGCTTCTCGCATGCCATGTCCTTCAGGCAGCTGCCTACGTATCTAATACTCCATAAATTTTCATTTTGAAAACCTATGATGGTTTTCAATACGCTGCATCAGTCTACTGTTGCGGCTTTTGTTTATTCCGACGGCGCCATGCGCAAGAAAGGGGAAGTGATGTCACAAACTACTACGTATTGTGAAATTAGGAAGATCGGTGAATTTATCTGTTCTGGCAATTGCGGGCTGATTGAGTTGATCAAAGCCAATAAGGACAGGTTAGCCTGTGCAGACCTGCCGGATGCCGATCTTGGATACATTGAACTTGAAGGCGCAAACCTTCAGCACGCAAACCTGCGGAATGCTCGACTGACCAGTGCGAATCTGCGTAACGCGAAACTGTGCAACGCTGACCTTCGTGCCGCAGACCTCGAAGGTGCAATGCTGGAAGGTGCCGATCTGCGTGGCGCAAACCTGCAATACGCGAATTTGTTCGACACCTATCTGCGGTCTGCCGATTTGCGCGGGGCTACCCTGACTGACACCAACCTTGACGGAGTTAAACTTTGACCATGATGGACGACGAAATAATGAAAATGGTTGAAATCAGGAACTGGATGACCGGTGACATTATCTGTGCTGGCGAATGCGACATTAAAGAATTGGTGCAAGCCAATAAAAACGGACTTGAATGTGCTGACTTACGTGAAACTGACCTGCGTCGGCTGGATCTGAGCGGAGCAAATCTCCGGCATGCCTGGCTTAACAGCGTTGATTTTCGTAATACCATTCTGGATTCAGCGGACTTACGCGGTGCAAAGCTAAATAGGTCTGTCCTCTGGCACGCTTCGTTGAAAAATGCCGATCTGCGTGGCGCAGACTTGTCGGATACAGACTGCTGGAGCGCGTCATTTAAAGGAGCAAACTTGGAAAACGCAAACTTGAGGGATGCGCATCTTATTGATACTGACATAGCCGACTTCCACGTCGGCGGTTCTGGGCTGAGGTTTGATTTTTAGTCGCTGGTAATACAAAAAAATAGGGGTTAGCCTAAAAAGCTGCCCCCTTTTTTTTGTTTCCAGAAGAAGTGTTTTCCGCTCCTGCTTTTTTGTTGTTATCGTACTTTTTGATGAAGATGCAAGCTGCTGCTGTTACATTTCACATATTATCTCAACCACTTTCATGGATGTAGTGCAAATTTTATTGCCATATTCTGATTCATGTACATAAATTTTGCCGCGTGTTTCAACCCGGACAATAACAAGGTTGTTATGATCACGGCAGCTGCCGAAAATATCAGAGTTTTTGGCAGCATTAATACATTCCTCAATGGTTCTGTAACAATAAAATCCTCCATCATGATTAGGGGTAGCAGCTTCTATTCTTGTTTTTCCAATGATCCAAGGCGATCCATCCCAGACTGATACTAGGTTGCCCTCGTCATCACGTTGCAGCGCTTTATATCCTTCTTTTTTAGACTGCATTTGAGATGGTTTGACCTTGATTTTAAAATTCTTTTTTCCCGTAATAGTCGCTATTACTCCTCCTAAAGGAAGGTCAGATTTTGAGAGCTTCACAATTTTGTGTTTGTCATTTTCTCTATTATCAACGGTTATTTTTCCATTTTTACGAGTTAACAAAAAATATTCTTTGAGTACATCTGTGCCATATTTATGCATAGTTATGTATCTGTACTGTATGAGTACTGCACCTGGCATTACATCATAAATGTTCGTATTAAGCATTTTTCCAATTCGTTTCCCTTTACGCGCATTATATTCAGTATCGTTAAATGGTTTATCTATCAGTCCCATTTGTTGAGCAGCAGAAAGTATTTTTTTGCCATTTAGATATGATTTTGTGTTGCAGCTTAATATTTGTCCGTATTCACCGCGTACTAATCCACTGAGGTTCTTCATATGAAACCCTTCCTAATTAAATTTTATGAGCAGAAACATTAATCGGCCGAATATTAATAATGAGAGCAACATGGATGCCAATTAATAATCAATGATATTAGTGGGTAAGGGGTGATTACTGAAAAATTGGAGGAAAAGTCGAAATTTTTGACAAAAATAAATCTGATGGTATGCAATCATTTGAAGTTATGTGAAATATACTCATATCAAACTATTTTTTGTCATATCAACTGACAATATCTGTCAATTAGCGATTGAAATAGCTAATGATATAAGAGCGTTATGGTGAGTATATTTGAAATAACTTTATATATGCTTTGGGAAGGCAATGATGATTTATGTAAATTTATAGATTAAATCTCTTGTCGCCTGAGAGTGGCCAGAAAAAAGAAAACCTATGACGCGAGGAGGGTCTGCTGCCATACTATGATCAAAGATGACAACCTTTTGCAGGGGGCTGATTATGAAACGTGTACGCAGGGCAAAGAAGCTGAGATTAACGCCAAGCTGCCGTTCGTTTGTGGACTTCCGGTCATACACCAAAAGCTTCCCACTCCTGGCGGTCATACGGCTTATCATACGTTAATAAACGGGGTATCTCTCGGTTATAAGCCGTTGGGACAGGCCTAAGATTGTAATGCTCTGGACGATTCAGGGTTTGTTACAACAAAACACCATGAACAACAGCACTGCCTACGATGCCAGTACCTGCAGCGCTGTCTTGAGCATTCTCTCCTGCGGATCGCCCAGCTCTCTGGTCAGGTCATCCGCTGTTTTTACGTCCGCCTTGATGCCGTTGGTATAGGTGGCTTCACCCTGGCTGGTGTAGACATGGGTACCCACCGGATGCAGTTCATAGTTGCCAAACGTTAGCGCATACATCAGATACGGTTTGCCGCAGGTGGTGCCCCCCACGGTGTAGACC
>CAZNWF010000165.1:0-5226 GCA_964576485.1 uncultured Geobacter sp.
TTATGACTATCATAGAACCATAAGGACCAGCTGCCATGCCTGAACTGTTGTTGCCCGCCCTGATTATTGCATTGCTGATCATCACTAGTATCCTGTTGGTAAAGGTCTCCCGTCTGGGGGGGCAAAGCCTCGAACCTCGCCTTGCCTCCCTTGAGCGGATGCTTGAACGCAATGAGCGCACCCTGCGTGAAGAGCTGGCCCGGGGGCGGGAAGAAGCCCAGGCCTTGGGACGCCAGGGGCGGGAGGAGAGTATCGGTGCAATGCAGACCTTAGGTGATGGCCTGTTAAAGCGGATGAGCGAGCTGGCTGGCCTGCAGAAAAGCCAGCTGGATATCTTTGCTGATCAACTGAAGAACCTGACCAGCACTAATGACAGCCGGATGGAAAAACTACGGGAGACCCTGCAGAGCAGGTTGCAGGCCATTCAGGAGGATAACGCAAAACAGCTGGAGCAGATGCGGGTTACGGTTGATGAAAAGCTGCATGATACCCTTGAAAAAAGGTTGGGTGAATCGTTCAAGCTGGTCAGTGATCGCCTGGAACAGGTTCAGAAAGGATTGGGTGAGATGCAGACCCTGGCCAACGGGGTAGGGGACCTGAAGCGGGTGCTAACCAACGTCAAGACCCGTGGTACCTTTGGTGAGGTGCAGCTTGGTGCCTTACTGGAACAGGTACTGGCACCGGGCCAGTACGCCGCCAACGTGGAAACCCGTAAAGGCAGTGGGCAGCGGGTTGAATTTGCCCTGCGCCTGCCTGGTCGTGATGGCACAGAAAGCAGTATTGTCCATCTGCCGTTGGATGCCAAATTTCCCCAGGAAGATTATCTGCGACTGGTTGAGGCCCAGGAACGTGCTGATCTGATAGCTGCAGAAGAGGCTGGCAAGCTACTGGAGCGGGCTATCCGTCTGGCTGCAACAGATATCCGCGACAAATATCTTGATCCGCCCCAGACCACAGATTTCGGGATCATGTTTCTGCCTACTGAAGGACTGTACGCCGAGGTGCTGCGACGTCCAAGTCTGGCTGATGCCCTGCAGCGCGACTTAAAGGTGCTGGTGGCCGGTCCCACCACCCTGGCCGCCCTGCTCAATTCTCTGCAGATGGGGTTCCGTACCCTGGCCATTGAAAAACGCTCTGCCGAGGTCTGGAACCTGCTGGGGGCAGTACGGACCGAATTTGGCAAGTTTGGTGAGATGTTGGACAAGACCAGCAAGAAGCTGCAGGAGGCTGGTAATCATATTGAGGCTGCTGCCACCCGCACCCGCCAGATGGAGCGTAAGCTGAAGAACGTGCAGGCATTGCCGACGGAACAAGCCCAAGGACTGCTTGGGCTTGATGGTGAGGCAGACCATGTCTGAACGTAAAGGGATCCTGAAAGCTGCAGGTATCCTCGGTTCAGCCACCATCCTCTCTCGTATTATGGGAATGGTGCGGGATATGGTCACCTCGCGTCTGTTTGGCGCCGGTATGGCCACTGACGCCTTTTTTGCCGCCTTTCAGATCCCCAACAT
Source organism: uncultured Geobacter sp. (assembly GCA_964576485.1). Taxonomy (GTDB): domain Bacteria; phylum Desulfobacterota; class Desulfuromonadia; order Geobacterales; family Pseudopelobacteraceae; genus Trichlorobacter. Next base: position 1,512 of record CAZNWF010000165.1, read on the forward strand.
GTTGCGCAGGTTTTTCGCTGAGGGCGCTCTGACCGCCGCTTTTGTGCCAACTTTTTCCGAGACCCTGGTGCAGGAAGGGGAGGAAAAGGCACGTGAGCTGGCAAATCTCTGTTTTACCCTGCTGACGGTGGTGGTTGCGTTGATCACCCTGTTGGGTATTCTGTTTTCTCCTCTGATCATCAAGCTAATGTTTCCCGGTTTCATGTCTGTGCCAGGCAAGTTTGAGCTGACGGTGCTGCTGAACCGGGTCATGTTTCCCTACCTGTTTTTTATCTCGCTGGTGGCGCTCTGTATGGGGATCCTTAATACGGTGCGACACTTCTTTACCCCGGCCATTTCCACCGTATTCCTGAATATTGCCATGATTTTGGCAGCCTTGCTACTGCGCCCCTTTTTTCAGTATCCGATCACTGCCCTGGCAGTGGGAGTGCTGTTGGGGGGGCTGATCCAGTTGTTGTTGCAACTGCCGGTGCTTTGGAACAAAGGTTTTCCAATCCGCCCACAATTTGGATTTAATGATCAAAAAGTCAGGAAGATAGCCCTGCTGATGTTGCCTGCTACGTTAGGGGTTGGGGTCTATTATCTTAATATTACAGTAGGTAACATCCTTGCTTCGCTGTTGCCGCAGGGCTCTGTCTCCTATCTGTACTATGCCCAGCGTCTGTTTGAGTTCCCCCAAGGGGTTTTTACGGTATCGGTTGCCCAGGCGGTATTGCCCGCCATGAGCCGTCAGGCTGCCGAGGGGGACCTTGATGCCATGAAGGATTCACTTAATTATGGTGTGCGGCTGACCCTGTTTGTGACCATCCCGGCCCTGGTTGGGCTTGTGGTCTGTGCAGAGCCGTTAATGACCCTGTTGTTTATGGGAGGAAAATTTGATTACACCATGGCACAACAATCAGCGCGGGCGTTGGTTTACTATTCAGTCGGACTTTCCTGTGTAGCTCTGGTGCGGGTGCTGGCTCCGGCATTCTACGCACTGAAAGACACCAAAACACCGGTTATTACCGCTTTTATTTCTTTTGTGCTCAATCTTGGTTTCAGTCTCTGGCTGATGGAGCCACTTAAACATGGTGGGCTGGCCCTTGCTTCCTCTCTGTCTGCTTTGGCTAATATGCTGCTTCTGTTCTGGCTGCTGCGTCGCAAGACTGGCCTGCTGGGAGGCAGAAGGATGCTGCGCACGGCTCTGTCAGCTAGTGCTGCCTCTCTACCAATGGGGCTGGTTGCCTGGTGGATGGCGGGGCTGCTGGACTGGTCTCAATCTGGCCAAAAGTTGCTTAAGGCGGCTGGATTAAGTGCTGTAGTACTGTCTGCGTTGCTGATCTATGGCCTGTTCAGCCGTCTATTTCGTTCAGAAGAGGCGGCTGAATTTCTGGGGTTGGTGAAAAAGAAGCTGCGGAGGTAATCTGCTGTGCTTGTTCAGGGTATTTCGCGCTACACAAGTGCCTCTGGAGAAGGTACTGTGGCTGCAACTCATTCCGGTATCTGCTACGTCTGGTTGCCAGGTGACGAGGTGCCGGAGGTTGCTGCAGCTAATCTGGGAGATTCTGAGCTGAGCCAAAAGGCGGCAAAACAGTTAGAGCTTTACTTTAAAGGCTGTTTACAGCAGTTTGATCTGCCTGTTGATATTTCTGGGCTGACACCATTTCAACAGCAGGTGCTGACGCTGACCATGCAGATCCCGTACGGTACGGTTACCACCTATGGAGAGCTAGCAAAAAGAGTTGGATCTTCCAGGGCGGCCCGTGCGGTTGGTGGTGCCTTGGGGGCCAACCCTGTTCCCGTCATTATCCCCTGTCATCGGGTTGTAGCATCAAATGGAGCTTTAACCGGGTTCAGTGGAGCAGGTGGTATTTTGATGAAAGAAAACTTATTATCTCTGGAAGGTGTTGATTTCAGGGCATTCAAAAAAGTCTGATTTTTGACAGTTATAAACAGTATTTTTTTAGAAAAAATTGTTTTATTTCTCTTGACACAAAAAAACGTTGAGATATCGACAAGCTGACTCGTAAATCAAGTTAAGTTATTGAAAATACATTATAATCGTATTGATTAAAAAATAGGCATTTAGTAAAAATCGCTTGTAAGAATATTACTTTTTTGTGTCATCAACAGCACTATCCACAGCTTATCCACAGATTGTGTTGATAAGGATTCGGATAAGGATTCAAGCTGCTGAAATCCTTCCATACGATCGGTTATTGCCAGCCAACTACTGTGCATTCTCCCTTGCTTTTGCCTCAATCCATAGTGCTTCCATCTCATCCAGGCTTGCATCCTGGAGCTGTCGTCCATTGGAGTGCAGACACTCTTCAATATGGCTGAATCTGCTTTGAAAGCGGGTAATGGTCTTGCGAAGCGCTTCTTCCGGGTCCAGTGAAAGGAAACGACCCAGGTTGACAATGGCAAACAACAGGTCACCCAGCTCGGCTTCCATCCGGTCCTGACGCCCCTCTCCCATGGCCTCTTCAAACTCGTGTAACTCCTCAAGCACCTTTGCCATGACCTGATCGACATGCTCCCAGTCAAATCCAACCCGTGATGCCTTCTCGGTTATTTTCTGGGCCTTCATCAGGGCTGGCAGGTGCGGGGGGATACCGGACAGCGCTGAACGTCGCTCCTCCCCTTTCTCCTCTTTTTTGATTTTTTCCCAGTTTGCAACCTGTGCCTCGCTGTCTTTGATCTCCTGATCACCAAAGACGTGGGGGTGACGACGGATCAGTTTTTCAGCCAGAGTTGTCAGCACGTCATCCATGGTAAAGGCACCACGTTCTTCAGCGATGGCGGCGTGGAAGACCGGTTGCAGTAACAGGTCTCCCAGTTCTTCCTTCAACAGCTCATCAGAGCCGTTGTCAATCGCCTCCAATACCTCATAGGATTCTTCAAGCAGATAGCGCTTCAGGCTTTCATGGGTCTGTTCTGCATCCCAGGGGCACCCGCCGGGGGCACGTAGCTGGCGCATAATAGTCATGATCTGGTGGAAATGGTTTGGCGAGTCTGTCGTCATTTGCATATACTCCTGTTCCCGGTCCGGTTCTCAGCTTGACACGTCGGGTGATAATGGTAGAAATGAGTACCTACACTATCATGGTTAATTTTAAAAGGTACAGGTACATGGCTCCAACCAGTCAAAAAACAGAATCTTTAACCGTAACCTCCCTGCGTTCACTGATGGAGCTTGCTTCTTTGGTTAATTCCTCGCTTGATCCTGCTGAAGTCCGGCGCCTGGCGGTTGAAACGGTGCCGCGCTGTGTGGGTGCTGATGCTGCAAGCTTGCTCTTGCTGGATGGCGAAACCGGCGAGCTGTATTTTGAAGCAGCAAGTGGTGTGAAGGGACAGTGCCTGAAGGAGGTCCGATTAAGGCCAGGGGAAGGGATTGCCGGTTGGGTTGCCCGAAAAGGCGGTGCCGTTATCGTAGATGATGTGAAGACGGATCATCGCTTTGCAGCAGATGTTGACCGTTTTACCGGCTATGAAACCAGAAACATGATTGTGGCATCGGTGGCAACCAAGGAAAAAGTTTGGGGGGTGCTGCAGGTGCTGAACAAGTTGACCGGTGATTTTACTGATGATGATCTTGAGCTGGTGCAGGCGTTGGCTGATCAGGTTGCCATTGCCATTGAAAATGCCTCCATGTATCAGGAAATGCGCTTGACCTTTCTGGGGGTTACCACCGCGCTGGCAGAGGCGTTGGAACAGCGTGATCCCTATACCG
>CAZNWF010000166.1:0-5222 GCA_964576485.1 uncultured Geobacter sp.
CCCGGCCATCAGCCACCTGCTGCATCGCCTCTTTCTTGGCCTTGCCCCGCATACCAGAAGTAAGCAAGACAACCGTAATGCCCAACTGGTCACACCAGTGGTGAATATTGTGCCAATGCTGTTCAGCCAGGATCTCGGTGGGGGCCATAATTGCCACCTGATAGTCATTTTCAACCGCCACCAGGGCAGCCATCAGCGCCACCAGAGTTTTACCGCTGCCCACATCGCCCTGCACCAGGCGGTGCATCGGGTGAGGAGCCATCATATCAGCCTTGATCTCTGACAACACCCGGCGTTGGGCTCCCGTCAACTGAAACGGCAACAGTTTGACCAGCTCTTTGGTATAGCGATGGGTAACCTGAAACGATATCCCCTCTTCAAGGGCCACACCGCGCTTTTTCAGGGCCAGTCCCAACTCCCAGAAAAAGAACTCATCAAAGGCAAGCGAACGGTGGGCAAGAGTACGACCTTCATTCAGATCATTCAGGGGCGCTTCTGAAGGTGGCAGATGTACCTGACCAAGCGCTTCCTGTAACGGAAGATACTGATAGATACCCAACAGGGATTGAGGCAGGATGTTTTCAAGGTTAGGAAGAAACGTATCAACCACCTGACGCATCACCCGCCGCATCCCCTTTTGATGCAAACCTTCTGTCAAGGGATAGACCGGCACAATTCGTCCAAAATTAACCGGATCAGCAGCCATTACTGCAGTAACATCAGCACCTTTCTCTAACCACTCAACATCCGGATGATGCACCTCTGACCTCCATCCAAAACTGGTCACCTCACCGGTAAAAACCCCCTGTTTACCAATCTGCCAAGTCCGTTTCATCCAGACACCATTGGCATGAAACCACTTCAGCACAATACTGCCACTCTCATCCTGCACCACCGCCTCAAAGACCTTACGCCCCCCTTTAGTTGTAGCAGTTTCAGCAGAAACAACTGTGCCTTGAAAGACCTGTGTCAGCCCAGGTTTTAACTGCCTGATAGGAATAAGTTGACGGCGGTCTTCATAGCGGTGCGGTAGACAAAACAGGGCATCTTCAACCGTATGAATACCCCGCTTGGCAAGCAGTTCAGCCAGCTTAGGTCCTACACCTTTGATAAACTGAATGCCGGTGGCCAGATTTTTGCGGGCAATTGCCTGTTGTACTGAAATTGCAGGCGGTACTGCTGTAACCAGTTTACGCAGCAGCAAGCCGGCATCAGTGGCCTCAATGCCCAGATAATCACCTGGCTGAAGGCCGAGTTGTATCAGCTCCTCTGCAGGAATGAGCAGTGAACCGGTATGATCAACCTGAAGTTTTGACATGGTAGTAGGAGGTATACCTGAAAAACAGAGAGATGTCAGCCAGCAGGATGTTCAAGCTGTTTTAAACAGTATGTTACAACCTCAGTAATCGTAATTTCCTGCATACAGCGGGCATGGTAGGGACATAGCGGTGTGGTTCCAAAGGTGGTACAGGGAGAACAGGGAAGATTTTTGTTGATAACAGTATGCAGGTTCCCCTGCGGTGCCCATTTTAAGGCACGGCCAGGACCAAATAAAGAAACCGTCGGTATCCCCAGCCCTACCGCGATATGTAAAACACCAGAGTCACCACTGACAAGCAAGACAGAACGGGCAAGCAGAGCAGCTGTCTCTGCAAGAGAGGTGTGCCCAGCCAGATTCAGACCTGATTCACCAGCAATGATTTGAGCATCAGCCAGATCAACAGCTCCGCCAACCACAACAATCCCATACCCTTTTTGCGCAAGCTCAGCTGCCACAGCCTTGAACCGATCAGCCCCCCAGCGACGCTCCGGGATAGAGGCTCCGGGAAAGATGGTTACAAAAGGCTTATCACCAAACGTTGCAAGCAACTTTCCAGCAGATTCTTTTGCAGGCGCAGGAATGGTTAGAAATGGAATCTTGGCTTCAAACTGATCTGATACGCCTATAAGCGGTTCAAGCAGACGCTTAAAACTGGAGACTTCATACTCATCATGGGAATAGGACAGTGAATGAGTAAACATCCGCCGCCGCTCGTTGGTGCCGAAACCGATCTTCACTGGGGCACGCACCAGACGGGACACAACCGCCGAAAGGCGATGCCACTGCTCAGTATCAATCACCACGTCATATTTTTTTGATACTGCCTGCCAGAACTCAGCAGGTCTGTCGTAGCAATACAGTTGATCCAGATCAGGGATGAGAGAGAAGACACCAACATTTCGTTGTTCAGCCAGAATGGTTATATGAGTAGTGGGATACTCAATTTTGAGATGATGGATAATCGGGGCCAACAAAACTGCATCGCCAATGCCACCAGGACGGATGATGAGGACGGAATTAACAGACACAGGAAGCACAGGTTGAGACAGAGAAGGTAGCAGGTTTGCAATCAAGCGCCCCAGCAGCGCATCTATTGTCTTCATAAGCTTGATGTTCACAACACAGTACCATTCACGGTTGGTTCTGAACCTTGGTGAAGGATCCGATCCACTACCTCTACCCCCTGCATAAAGCTGTGGTCCATATTGCCAACTTCATACTTCCAGGCACCGAACCGGCCACGGGAATAGACCCCTTGCGCTTCAAGATATGGTTGGATAGCCTGCAGAGCCTTGTCACGGGAAAGGGTTGGTACCGGATATGAATAGGGAATATCAGTCAGATAGCGGCTGATAATTTGTCCCTTCTCAGCTTCACAAACCATATTGCTGTTCATCAGCCCCTGAATAGTTTCATCAATAATGGCAGCCTTATCTTGCGGTTTATGGGGAGAATAGGTTGTCTCGCACATCAGTGAAAAATGGTGATCTGTGGCACCATGCGGTACATTGTATCGAGAGTAATTATGAAAATTGGTAACCCGATAAAACGGGCTGTTTGATTCAGGGAAATAGATCCAGCACTTTGTATCGTCCCGATACCCTTCAAACCCAAGCCCGACAATCAAGCCGCTGTTATGGGTAAGCCCCTCAGTTGCAGAAACGACCGCTTCCGGCACAGAGACGCATGACTTAACAAATAGATCCAGTGGAAACGTCGTAATCAACAGATCGTACGACTCCACCTTGCCGTTGGTAAACCTGATCTGTTTTGCATTAAGATCTACTTCCTGCATCTCATGGTTCAGATGGATTTTATCTCTGAATTGGCCTGCAATGCCTTCATAGATTGCTCCGGTACCGCCGCGTTTGGGAAACTTAAAGGTATTGTTCGGCCCCCAGCTCAGGTCATCCCTCCCTTCGGCAATATTTTTTTCAATTCGGGTCAAATCCACCATGCTGACCCGTTCGGCAATCCAGTCCTTGCTCATTGATTCTAGCGGAGTACCCCATACTTTACGGTTATAGGGTTCCATAAAATATTTGACAATGCCGTTACCAAAGACCGTATCCATCCATTCACGAAAGTTGGCCGTCTGCGATGGTTTCCCTTGAAGATTACGTAGTCCCTCCACACACGCCTGCAAGGCATAGTCCGGGAGATAACGGACGTTGTTCTGAAACGGGTATGGCACCCAGGTTTGCAGGATACGCACCCAGCTTTCCCGCTGATGTTCGTAGTAGGCATCACCCAGGACCTCAGCAACCGCCTGATCGAAATATGCGTAATGGGAGAAGAGGACGTGGCCGCCGATGTCCCAGGTGAAGCCATGATCGTCCAGAAAAGATGCAGAAAGGCCGCCAACGTAGGGATTGCGTTCAAAGAGATGCCAGTTGGCGTGGCCCAGTTTATGGAGATGATGGGCAGCCCCCAAACCGCAAGGACCGGCACCTAGTATAAGGATTTTCATGACACTACCTCTTTAGGAGAGCACAGCAACGCTGTGACACGGTGTTATGAACCGATCAAGGTTGACAGATAAAGTTTTCATGGTTCATTTCGTTCCGAAAGGAGATGAAGAAGTGTTTTGAGAGGAAGAAATAGTTTTAATTGATCATCCAACAGATATATGAAGCCAAAATAAATATAAAAAGAGCTGGCTTTCGTATCTTTTGCATCAACAAAAAAGCCGGTAATCGCACCAGCCACGTTTACAACAGAGATAACACGTCTAATCGCCTCCGTCAGTAGCAACGCGCCATAACCTTTTCCGTGAAAAGCCTTGGCAACAGCAAGCCGTGCAAGCTTGGCAGCGGGAATACGCGACTTTTTTGGAAGATTTCGGGAATATTGAAAGGGAAGTTTCTCGATGTCTACCTCAAGAAATGAAAGCGTAAAAAAACCTATTATCGTGACTGGATCAGATTCATCGACAAGTGCATAGGTATTTGACAACCCCTTATCCCTATGCTGGCGGGCAGTTTTCTGAAGAAATTCGTTCAGTTGTGGCACACCGCAGTCAAACGACTTACGGTCATGACTTTCTTGCAGAGGCTGAAATATCAGCATTTTACCAACTGGCCATGCTTGCGCATCGCTTCAATCAGTTTGTTATTGGGAAGCGGTGGATTATTAATCGCCTCCAGAAAAACCTGAGCGTCTTTTTCTGAAAGCCGCAACAACTCCTCCCGCTCCAGAATCTGAGTAGCTCTGTCAAGTGCGGTCTGTACGATAAACTGGTTAACTGTTGCACCATAAACCGCTGCAGCCTTTTCAATAATTACCCTGTTTGATCTAGGAATTCGGGACACAATTCTGTCATCAGAAACTTCTTTTTTTGTTGCTGTCGTACGCATAACCACCTCCTGAATACTTATGTTCCAATCATATACATGAGGTGACATTCTGGCAACATAATTTTGTGACACGATTAAACAGTTTCCACTTAGGAAAGTGGATATTTTTTCCTGGCAGGTAAATCGTTTCATCAAGACAGATTCGTTGCAATTGATGTATCCTGGGTATTCGCACTCCTTCTGACTTGATTAAGGATAATGAAGCTGGTAGGATATGAAAAGAGGTAAAATTTTAAATGGCAACGACAACCTTTGATACCTTGCGTTACAGCAAAAAACTGATTGAGGCAGGATATACGCCGCAACAAGCAGAGGCGGCAGCAGAAGTGCAAAAAGAGGTGCTGGGGGAGGTGCTTGACACAACCTTAGCTACCCGTGAAGATATTAACGGTATAGACAAAAAGATTGCAAAGATTGAGGCAGAGATTGTCAGTATCAAGTGGATGATCGGCTTTGTGGTTGGCGGAATTGTGGCCTTGTTGATTAAAGCATTTATGAGATGACTGCCTTTGCTACGTGGTATTTAAGGCGTCTTAGTGTCAGGC
>CAZNWF010000167.1:0-5179 GCA_964576485.1 uncultured Geobacter sp.
AAAACCTACTACCGACAGCTGGATAAAGAGGGGCAACTGCCGTTTTTAGGTTTAATATTTGGTGTTCTTCCGAAGGAATTGCGGGGGCAGCATACAAAACTATTCTGCCACCTTTTCCCTGCTCTCTCCTGTGCCGCTATACAATCTGCTGAGGATACAGGTCTGGAAACAGATGTCCTGCCAGATGTGTCCCCAGCCCCAACCGTACCGCCCCTTTGGGGGTGTCTGAAAGCAAAAGTCTTTCATCAAGCAGTTGGCCCAACAGAATACGGCCGGTCCGTTCAGCCATGCCGGATACGCGGATGATCTCACCGCGGCTGACCTGGCCCCGTAACAGCGCTTCCTGCAGCATGTAGGTTGCCTCCGGCTTAAGGTTTGGCTGGTCCGGTTTGGGGGCGGAAATCAGCGCGGCCCTCCGCATGGCTACATAGCCGCGCAGCCTTTCCAGCAGACCGTCAAGTTTAAGCAGCTCGTGCATAAAGTTGATCTGATCCAGGCAGGTTTCAAGGAAGAAGCAGCAGAACTTTACCAGCCCTTCATTTGAAAGGCTGCCGCGACCGTCAAGGTCATTACGCCGTGGTGCATCGGCCCAGGTCAGGGCTGCCAGATACCTGTCCCTGTGGCGGGCAAGGCCGCGACTGACATTCCAAAGTCCATAACCGTGGAGCGGCAGACGTTGGAAACAGGCATCAGTGTACAACCGGGTAACGCGGCCATTGCCGTCAAGAAACGGGTGAATCCAGCTCAGTCGATGGTGGGACGCAGCCGCAGCAATCAACGGAGTAAGCCCATGCAACTGTTGCGGTGCGTAGGCTGTGTGAAAGCGATTCATAAAAGCATCCAGAGCCGTTGCAGGCGGAGCGATGTGGCGACCGACTTCAACATCGTGGGTCCTGAACTTTCCTGCCAGTACCTCAAGGGGGACATCACCGGTTGTGCTGCGTACCAACCTTAATTCTGTGGGCAATTGGTCGTAGAAAATGCGGTGGAGCCAGCAAATGAAATCGCCGGAGGTAATCTCCAGTTCCGGTTCTTCCTTGAGGCGTTTTTCCAGCAGTTGCTGGCAGTTGATATGGGCGAGGCTTTCCTGCTGAAGATCCCGCTTGACCGGGTCGCTGGAATAATCTTTGCGCATGGCCCGCTCAATATCCACCGGGTGGGTGCTATGGCCTTCAATAAGGTTGGAGTAGTAGCTGTTGATCAGGCGCAGTAGTTCAATTACCGCTTGTTGCGTAACCGGATGAAGCTGACCACCCAACGCCGCAGAGCTAGCCGTTACCTCGCGGGCAAGATCTTCAAGACGGGGTGCCCCTGTGGGGAAAAGTGGCTCCATCTGTGCTGGTTGGTTATACATTTTGCCGATCTCAGTGCCGATAGTTATATGTATTTAATATGCAGCTATTATTTAGCATGTATTGTTATATTAGTGTATAAAATAATAAATATCTGCCGATCTTATTGCCGATCTTATTGTCCGTTTCTGATATACTCCGCCCTGAACCGGTACAACCTGATCCCGCTGCTGCGTTCGTTTAATCCTAAGCGCTGCAGGGCAGAACGCCAGGCATACTGCGCGGTACGGGCCTCACCCGGTACTATGGCTACGCCACGGCCATTCGATAACTCCACCAGCAGACCTTCACGCTGCGGATCAACCAGACGCCAATGGCTGATCGGCTGGGGTTGACCGGGAAAGGTAATCTGGATTGCTGCTGTCCTCGCCAGTTCCGGTGTCAGCCGGGTGGCGCGAGGATCGTTCTTCAACGCCAACCGGATGTTGTCGCTGATCTCTTCAAACAGGGTGGCATGGCGCGGGGTAAAGCTGCCAAAGCAGGCCACCACCTGACGCTTGACAAAGAAGGTGACAAAACAGGCCCGCTGTGCACCACTGACAGTTGTTGGTGGTGCCGGCGCAGCACGGTTCTCAAGTCGGTTGACCATGACCGCCCTGGCATACTCCAGCAGGGCGGTCTGGTCTGGCTGGCTGAAGGTTTGGCCGGCAGCAGGCGTTACCAGCAAACAGATTAGCAGGCAGATCAGCGGCACTCTGTTTTTCATGGGCTGGTTCCTGCCACCACCCGGCTGGGGGCCGGATAGCTATCCCGGGAGATCAGCTCATGCCTGACCTGTCCGTTTTCCGTGATGATCCGCCAGGTCTCGGTGGAAAAGCCGCTGGCCCCCTGTTGTTGCGGGGCATGAGCAGCGCCGGTGGTCACAACCGTATCCGGCAACAGTTTGGTCTGGTTGACCTTCAGCTCTGCCCTGAATGGCTTTTCAACCGGGGCATAGAGTGAGGTGGTCAGACGGTTCTGGTTCAGGGCTATCCGCAGTTGCAGCGGGTAGGGGTGTGGGTTTCTCAGTTTCAGGTCTTTGCGCCAGGAGGCGATGGTGGCGTCCCGGCCCGGTGGTACGTGGCCGACAGCCCGGGAATGGGGGTGCCGTTCCACCACCTGCATACCAGCCAGCAGTCCGGCGTTGTAGACCGTGGAGGCCAACTGGCAGATGCCGCCACCAGGGATATCCTGCAGCAGGCCGGATGCGGTGATGATCGGGGCTGCCCGGTAGCCCTTGCTGCTGTCCCGGGCGCCGACCCGCTCGTTAAAGCTGAAGGTCTCGCCCGGGGCGATGATGATTCGATCCAGGTCACGGGCGGCGGTGGCGGTGTTGTGGCGTTGTACGGCGGAGCGGAGTTGCAGTGAGGTGCTGAAGCCGCCCCAGAGGTGGCTGAACCCATGATCAGCAGCCAGGGCTGGCTGGACGGCGATGAAAACCAGCAGGAGCAGGCAGGATGCAAACAGGCATTTCATCCTCGTGCTGCCCGATATGACGGTTGTTTAGGAATCATACTGATCCTTTATACCACAGCTTGCAGAAACCGCACAAAGACCTGATTGGAAAGCAATATGCCCCCGACAACGATTCTGAGCATTACTACATAACAATCTGATATATCGAAATATTATTGATTATCTCAAAACATTGAGATAATTTACTCACCATCTCGTTATGCGGGGAGTATGCATATGATTCGTTCGCAGTTTTCTATCCTTACGGCTCGGCTTGCCGAACCGAGACGTTTCATACAGGTGGTCACCGGGCCGCGTCAGGTCGGCAAGACCACGCTGGTGCGCCAGGCAGCCCTGCAGCTTCCCGCACAAAACTGCCATTGGGCAAGCGCGGATGAGCCGGTAATCAACACCGCGCTCTGGCTGGCTCAACAGTGGGAGCTGGCACGCTTGAAATGCAATCAAAACGAACCTGCCGTGCTGGTGCTCGATGAAATCCAGAAAATCCCGCGCTGGGCGACGCAGATCAAGCAATTGTGGGATGAGGACACGGCAAAAGGACGACAGGTGAAGGTGGTGCTGCTCGGTTCCAGTCCTCTGCTTCTACAAAGCGGATTGAGCGAAAGCCTTGCCGGCAGGTTTGAGCTGATTCGTATGCCGCACTGGTCCTGGCCGGAGATGCGGGAGGCCTTTGACGTTTCTCTGGAGCAGTTTCTTTTCTACGGTGGTTATCCCGGTGCGGCAGCTCTCTTGAACGACCATCAGCGCTGGAGTGCGTATATCCGGGATGCCCTGATCGAAACAACCATATCCCGCGACATCCTGCTGATGACTCGCGTTGACAAGCCCGCGCTGCTGCGACGGCTGTTCCATCTCGGCTGTGAATACTCGGGGCAGATCCTGGCATATCAGAAGATGATAGGCCAGTTGCAGGATGCCGGCAACACCACCACCCTGGCGCATTACCTGGAACTGCTGGCCGGTGCAGGGATGATAACCGGATTAGCGAAATTCTCCGGCCGGAAAGTCCGGCAGCGGGGTTCCAGCCCGAAGCTTCAGGTTCTCAATACCGCGCTGCTGGCAGCCCATGCGGTGCATGATCTTGCTGCGGCACAACAGAACCGTGATTATTGGGGCAGAGTTGTGGAATCGGCCATTGGCGCCCATATTATCAACAGCGCTTCAGGTGAAGGGATTGACGTCAGTTACTGGCGTGAGGGAAATCTTGAAGTTGATTTTGTGCTGCAGCGGGGGGACAGCCTGATAGCAATTGAGGTGAAAAGCGGTCGCCGGCGCGACTCCCTTCCCGGTCTTGCCGCCTTTATCAAGTCCTATCCAAAGGCACGACCTCTGCTGGTTGGTGGTCAGGGGATGGCTATAGACGAATTTTTAAGTGCGCCGATTTCCGCATTGATTGTGTGACTTATTTCCGGAAAAGCCAGCCGGGCAGAAACTGCCCGACGAGTTGATGATCATCTGGATCTGGTTGACCTCGTCCTTGATATTGAGGTCCATGATTTCCTTGCAGACCCCTTCGGCGGTTCCTATGTAGCTATTTCCGCAAATCCCTGTCCATCCTTGCCCTTGCCTAACAACGCAAAGAGCATATCCGGTACATTAACGCCGCTCTGTATCAGAAAATCATGGTTCGGGGGCTGAATGTACCCGGCAAAACCGGTCTTGAAACTTGTCTCGTCAGCGTAGTTGGGCCAACTGGAATACCCCTGTGATTTATACTGATACGCCATCTCCATCAGCATCCCGTAGATGACTCCGTTCATTCTGCCTATGGCTGACTGCCAAACTTTCCGTTCTTCTGCTATTTTGAGGCGTGACCAGGCAACGGCGAGCGCTTCTTCCAGAAGCTTGTTCTGCTGAATGCCGAACATCAGCCGCAAGACATTGCAATCAAAGTGAAACAGTTCATGGTGGTAGGTTTTCATGACTACCAGTCGGGCAGAGGCGGCGAGATCGCTTCTGGTGATAAACGACGTCCGCTGAATCAGTTCCAGCATCAGCGTGTCAAAGAACTTCTTGATATTCCGCTTATAGAGTACCACAGTGCCGGGGCTTTGCATATGGTAGTAACGCCCTAGAACCGACATTTTCGGTTCATCAAGGATAACCGGGCCTTCGTCGGGAGTGTCAGTTTCCGGATTCATGAACTCTTCATAGTTTTCCGGATTGAGGAGTTGCGGCAGATCGACCAGCTCGCCGAAATCTCCTTCAGTGGCGTTTTTCAGGTTGGCAAGCAGATGGTCTATTGTTTGGTCAAGTGCTTTAGTCATATGAAACCCAATTTGATTTATTTTGATAAAAATTTAGCCTGATCAGCCACTGATGCCCTCGCAAATTAAGAGTTGCTCGTTTGACAGTTGAAGGGTTGCCAGTTG
>CAZNWF010000168.1:0-5171 GCA_964576485.1 uncultured Geobacter sp.
GATTCAGGGTTGCTGGTCTTGTACGGCATGCAGATGGCATGGACATTTTCAGGCCCCAGCGCCTCGGCAGCCAGATGACAGACCAGGGCAGAGTCAATGCCGCCCGACAGCCCCAGTACCGCTTTTTTTGCACCAACCTTCCAGATCTCATCCTGCATAAAACCAACCAGCATCCGACGTACCAGTTTGGTGTTGATGTTCAGACGGGACATCAGCAGCTCCTTTCCTGATCAATCCTGCTCAGTTCCCGCAGGGTGATACAGAGGTTTTCATCACGTACCAGGGGAGAGCTGATCCGCTCGCGCCGCAGTTCGGCATCAGCAAGTGAAACCTGCAGAATGGCAGGATCAAACTCAGGCGCTGCAACAATTACCTCACCTGAAGGGGCAACAACATGTGAGCCGCCCCAGAAACCGACTCCGTCTTCATACCCCACCCGGTTGACATACACGACCCGGCAGGTCAGAAAACGGGCTGTTGAGGTGGTTAGATTACGCCAGGCTGTTGCCGTGCCCAGCTCTGCCTCATCAACCCCGCGGCCAGGACTGCTGGAAAGGCAGACCAGGGTAGTTGCGCCATCCATGGCCAACAGGTACGGGGCAGAGAGGTGCCACATATCCTCACAAACCAGCAGACCCACCCGACCAAACTTGGTGTCAAAGGCACGGAAACGGTCACCACGCCCAAGGTAGCGCTGTTCATCAAACAGGCCATAGGTGGGCAGGTAGACCTTGCGGTGCAGGTGCCTCAACTCACCATCCTCAAACCAGACAGCGCTGTTGTAAAACTGAAAATCAGCAGTCACCTCTACAAAACCAACCGCAATGCAGATCCTTTTGGACAGTTCCTTGAGGGCGGCAATCTCCGGACTATCCAGACCAATCGCCACCTCCGGCACCAGATCTTTCAGGAAATAACCGGTCAGGGCCAGTTCCGGCAGCACGGCCAGATCAGCCTTCTGGGCAATCGCCTGTTCAACCTGTTCTTGAATCAGGGCCAGGTTGTCAGCCACCCGGCCAAGTTTGGGTTTTATCTGCAGTAGAGCAACACTGAAATCCATCTCATACTCCTCTAATAGGCAAGGTCAAAGGCATTGGGTATATGCTCAATGGTCGGCTCGCTGCCATCTTGCAGCAAAACCGCGATCACGTCAAACCGTGCCGAGCATTCGTGCAGTCTGTTTTTTGCAAGCCATGCAAGCGCACCTTTACTGATCTGATGCTGTTTGCGTTGGGTAACCGCCAACTGGGGCAGGCCATAGGCCAGACTGCGGCGGGTCTTGACCTCTACAAAGGCGATGCAGCCCTGTCGGTCTTTGGCCACGATGTCCACCTCACCGCCCCGACTGCGGAAGTTGCGTTCAAGAATGCGATAGCCCTGCTTCATAAGATATTCAGCTGCGGTCTGTTCGCCCAGGTCTCCAACAGCCTGATTACCCTTGCCGATCAAAGGCATTGTGCTGCCCTGATACGGTGATACGCTGCCAGTTCCTGTTCAAAACGTTGCTGATCAAGAGGCTTCAGGCCATTGGCAGATTCAGTAAAGAACTGCTGCGGCAGGCTATCGTCAGCAGCAGTAAAACCGCACTGCTGGTTAAACAGCCGTTCCTTCTGGACAGTCCGGCGACCGATCCTGATCAGATCAGCAGGGCTGTACCCCTGACCAATAACCGCTGACAGCAGAGCTGCCAACTCTTCCAGCTCAACCGCTGCAGAGGCAAACCGGCAGAGTGACAGGCAATCTACAGCAGCATTGGCATCCTCAAACATGGCAATAACTCTGGCCTTGCCGTCAAAGGAGAAACGATCCGTGGGAACCGGTTTACGCAGGATTTCCGAGGCGATCGGCCAGGCAGGCAGATGGCTGCCACCATGAGGTGAAGTAGCATAGGCCAGGGCCAGACCGGTGGAGGCGCGAGGGTCATAGGGGGGAAGCTCCAAGCCCTTGACCGTCATGGCTGTTTCTCCTTCTATCACTGTTTTTTCAGAGGCATAGGAGACCGGATCAATCCCCTGATCATGGCACCAGCTGCATAACTCAATGATCTGCTCCAGATCATCCAGACCACACAGGCCGCCAAAGGCTGCCAACTGGTCATACTCCGGCAGCAGCGTTCCATCTGATGCAATTCGTTTACAGGCAACCAGACAGTCATGGCAGCCACCCGGTTGCGGATGGAACTGCTGGCGCAGGGCATGGGCGTTCCAGCCGGTTTCATCCCCTTCAAACGAAGAAAAATTTCTGCCGGGCAGCATGCCACGCTGTTTAAAGAGATCAACCAAAGCAGAGGTGCCATGTTCGCGGATACCCAGTGGCCCCAGCAAAAATGGCGAGGCGCGAAAAAGCCGCATAAGGTCTTCCAGTGCCTTGTCAAACCCGGCCTGATCAGCAATTGCAACTGTTGCCGGACCGGTTTTCAGTACAATCCCTTTCAGCCTTTTGCTGCCCATCACCGCACCAAGCCCGCCACGGCTGAACGGTTCGCCGGATGATGTTTCAACAGAGGCATACCGCAGCAGCTGCTCTCCAGCAGGGCCGATAACAGCTACAGCGCCAAACTGGCCCAACTGCTGCATGGTTGCCCTGCAGCCAAGTCCCCAGAGTTGGTCTGCCGGCAACAGCCGTTCACCATCTCTACTGATCTCAAGCAGACAGGGGCTGGCTGCCCTGCCCTGCACCAGAACCGCTGTCAGACCGGCACCCAGCAGAGAAGGCCCCAGAGGGCCACCACTGGTACTACTGAAGATGGTGTTGGTAAGCGGAGAACGGCCGGTGAGGACAGAACGGGACGTCATCGGTACCGGTGTGCCGCACAAAGGTCCGACCGTCAGGACCAGTGACATCGCAGGACTGAACGGATCAAGACCGGCATACTCCTGCAACAAGGCAGTGCCCAGGCCACGCCCCCCCAAGCTATCCTGCAGCAGCGAGGCAGCAAGCGGTTCCCGTTGACAGGTGCCGGTTGTCAGATCAACCCGCAGCAGATATCCGGCTGAAGCAGGTGCCACGAACCAGCCTACTCCTGACCGATGGGCAGTGAAATAACCGGCTTCACCGCAGCCCGGTACAGCAAAAAGGTCTTGCCCAGCACCTGGGCCACATCGGAACCTGTGGCCTCTGACAGCGTCTCTGCTGCCTCATGACGATCAAGCGGGCAGTTTTCCAACACCTTGACCTTGATCAGTTCATGATATGCCAAAGCTGCCTCGGTTTCAGCGATCAAAGCCTCATCAACCTCTTTTTTCCCGACCAGAATGACCGGCTTCAGGCCATGTCCCAAGCCCCGCAGATGACGTTTTTGTTTTCCTGTTAACATAATAGAATATGATCCTTTCATACTGAAACATCCAAGCTTTACGATATAACACACCCCGTAAGCCCGGCACCAGCAGAATCCTGCATGATCTAACCGGTTTTCACCAAAGACTGTGTACATTTATTGACAATTGTGCTACAAAAACTCTGTTTATCGTAAATAAGTAATAAATATGCACAAATAAACTTTCGTAGTTCAGGAAAAGGCTTATTTCCATGAAGTCAAGCAAATATCCGATTTCACACGCGTTGACATCGTTTAACAATACACCGGCAACACCCGCAGAACTATCTGCAAACAGTATTAATGCGAAGGGTCCTGCCAAAATCCACCGACTTCCCTCTTCAATCTGGAAAAAGATGGAGGGCAGCACAGATAATCCCCTGGACAAGGCGATTGAGCTGACCCGTGATTTCTTTTTCAGGGAGCAGTTGCCGGATGGCTACTGGTGGGCAGAGCTTGAATCCAATGTCACCATTACCGCAGAATATCTCATGCTGTTCCACTTCCTTGGCATGGTTGACAAGGAAAAAGAACGCAAGATGGCCAACTATCTGCTGCGGCAGCAGACCGAAGCAGGCTACTGGACGGTCTGGCACAACGGCCCGGGCGACCTTTCCACCACCATTGAGGCCTACTTTGCCCTGAAACTGGCGGGCTATCCGGCTGACCACATTGCCCTGCGCAAGGCCCGCGATTTTATTCTTGAAAACGGTGGCATCCTGAAGTCACGGGTCTTCACCAAGACGTTTCTGGCCATGTTCGGTGAGTTCTCCTGGCTGGGTGTCCCCTCCATGCCGATTGAGTTGATGTTGCTACCGGACTGGGCCTACCTGAATGTCTATGAATTCTCCAGCTGGGCCCGGGCCACCATCATCCCGATGTCGGTATTGATGGCCAACCGCCCGGTTTACAAGCTGCCACCCCATGCACGGGTACAGGAGCTGTTTGTCCGCCCACCACGCCCAACCGACTACACCTTTACCAAGGAAGATGGCATTTTCTCCCTGAAAAACTTCTTTATCGGTGTGGATCACCTGCTGAAGGTTTATGAATCAAGCCCGATCCGTCCCTTTAAAAAGCAGGCAACCGAAAAAGTAGAACAGTGGATCCTTGAACATCAGGAGAAGACCGGTGACTGGGGCGGCATCCAGCCAGCCATGCTAAATGCCATTCTTGCCCTGCACTGCCTGGGCTATGCCAATGACCATCCGGCCGTTGCCAAAGGACTAGAGGCGCTGGCCAATTTCTGCATTGAAGATGAAGACACACTGCTGTTGCAATCCTGCGTTTCTCCAATCTGGGATACCGCCCTGGTCCTGCAGGCCATGCAGGAGGCCGGCGTTCCGCTGGATCACCCCTCTTTGGTTAAAGCGTCGCAATGGTTACTTGACCGAGAAGTACGAATCAAGGGTGACTGGAAGATCAAATCCCCAGACCTTGAGCCGGGTGGCTGGGCCTTTGAGTTTCAGAACGACTGGTACCCCGACGTGGATGACTCAACAGCCGTAATGATCGCTATCAAGGACATCAAGGTCAAGAACACCAAGGCCCGTCAGGATGCCATCCGACGGGGTATTGACTGGTGCCTGGGGATGCAGAGCGAAAACGGCGGTTGGGCTGCCTTTGATAAAGACAACACCAAGCATATGCTGAACAAAATCCCGTTTGCTGACTTGGAAGCATTGATCGACCCCCCTACTGCTGATCTGACCGGCAGAATGCTGGAACTGATGGGTACCTTTGGCTACACCAAAGACCATCCCCAGGCGGTCAGCGCACTGGAGTTTCTCAAAAATGAACAGGAACCGGAAGGTCCCTGGTTCGGCAGGTGGGGCGTCAACTACATTTACGG
>CAZNWF010000169.1:0-5084 GCA_964576485.1 uncultured Geobacter sp.
CTAGCTCGACTTTTTCAAACATCTTAACGAGCATTGCTCCATCTACCAACTCAACTTTGGGTGCTCCATCACGATATGCTTCTTGTATTGCAGCATTACTGAATGTTGATGTCGTGATGATTATACCCTTTTCAGCACGCCCTATCATGGCGTTTCGGAAATCTCCAACCTGAGCTCTTGAAACGGTATTTCCTTCCTTGTATCGTTTGCACTGAAAGAGAACTTTGAAGCTTACAAATGGGTTGATTTCAAGGATGCCAAAACCATCAATGCCGCCGTCAGCAGACCCCCCAGTAATCTCAACATTTTCAAAGCCTGACTCTCGAAGAAGTTCACGGCAAATCTTCTCAAAGCCCTCAGGACTTAATGACCTAAGAACATCTAACAGCCTCACCTCTTCATTTAAGTGCATGATTTCGGGAGTAAGTTCATCAAGACCTATTAATGTTTCTGGTTCGACCTTTTCTTCCCCTGATTTTCCCTTCCGGTTTTCTTGGTTTATAGCAACCCACTTTAAGAAAATTTTGTGCGCATCATCTTCTGAAATTACGCCTGCATTCCTTCCTTTGTCTGTAAGCTTCCAAGTACCGTGCTTGGATGCATCCAGATAGCCCTCCCAAACCAAGTACTGTCTTGCCCAAGCCACTTGGTTATGAAATTTACTGCCTCCAGATTTTAATGTTTCATCAAGAAGAGAATCAGGGAGATTCAGATTTTTAGCTATTCTATCGGAAACTTCTCGTGGGCGACCTGAATCACCGAGGTCTTTCAAAGCGTCAAGTAGAGGCCCAAACCATTTTACAAATTCGGTTCTTTTCTTCTTTGCCACTTATGCCCCCGTTGTTTAATAATCGATCAATTTTTGGTTACAGTTTATCCAGTCTCAAAACATCCTGAACCATCACAAATCCCGCTTACCCGACAACTCAGCCTCAATTTCTTCAATACTCGGCAGGCTGGATTTGAGGTTGTCCGGTAGGGATTGCGTAAGCTGATATTCCGATACGCCAATTGGCTTATTGATGTCACTCAAGGCATATTCCGCCACCAACCTGTCACGGCCTTTGCAGAGCAGTATGCCGATGGTTGGTTCATCCCCTGGTTGCCGTAGCTGTTCATCAACCGCCTTGATATAGAAATTCAGCTTACCTGCATGTTCAGGCTCAAAATCAACAGTTTTAAGTTCAACCACAACATAGCAATGCAGGCGGGCGTGGTAGAAAAGCAGATCGATGAAAAAATCCCGTTCACCCACCTGCACCGGAACCTGTTTGCCAAGATAGGCAAAGCCTGCACCCAGTTCCAACAAAAAGTGCGTGATATGTTCCACCAGCTTGTTTTCCAGATCACGCTCGTTATAGTCCGCACTCAATGTCATAAAGTCAAATACATACGGGTCTTTCAGGGTCTGTTGGGCAAGATCTGACTGCGGCGCGGGAAGCGTTTCAATGAAGTTGCTTACCGCCTTGCCTTCGCGGTGATACAAGCCGGTTTCCATCTGGTGTATCAGTACTGCCCGGCTCCAGTTGTGGGTAATGGTGGCACGAACATAATACAGGGCTTCATCCCTGTTTTTGCACTTTGTAACAATTGCAATGTTATGCCCCCAAGGGATGTGGGTGACTATCTCTTCAGGTAAGTGCAATTGGCCAACAGCTTGTTGGCCAATTGGGCCGCCTGAGTCAGATTGTGTGTAAAACAGATACCATTGTTTGATGTATTTGATGTTACTCCGTGAAAACCCCTTCATATCAGGGAATTCTGCCATCAGATCCTTGCTGAGCTGCCCCAGAAAGCCATCACCCCAATTACTCTGCGCCTGCTTGCTGACAATCTCTGCGCCCAACTCCCAGTAAAACTGAAGCAATTCCCTGTTGACTGTAACAGCGGCTTTTATCCTGGTGGCACGTACTTTTGCCTTAAGATTTGAAAGCCACTGAACATATGCAGGATTGCTATAAACAGGATTTGTTAAACCCATTACAGTTGTTCTTTCTTTGAATCCAGACATCATAGCCGGTCAAAAGGCTCTGGCTCTACATTTAAGCGAACGTTTTGACATCCCGTAGCTCTTTTCTGATAGAGTCGAAAAAGGTATCATCTTCCGCAACAACAGTTCCGATACCTGAATGAAGTTCATACCATCCACGTTCTACTGAGTCGAAGAAATCCTTTTGTTCGTCAGCACTGCGGACATACATCCGTAACGAATCCCCCTTGTGTCTGGGCTTCGTAAAAGCGGTAGCCATTCACCAAGTCTTGCTGTGCGGCATCAAGAATCCGGATATTCATTATAGAACCTTACGAATTGTCTCTTTTGCCGTTTCCCAGTCATCAAAACTGGCTGTACCAGTAATCAGATCAGCCTCACGTGCCGCAAGTACTTCAGTATGCCATTCAGGTACCGCAACATCTTGAACATGGTGAGAAAGGTCGTCCCAGAGCTTTTCCATGGTTTCAAGCTTCTCAGTAAGGCTCATTTTGTTAATCTGAAGTGCAGCACCCATCGTGTCCTCCCTGGATCTGTGCCCTCATTGAACTTCTCGAACAACTCCCCCAGCAGGGAGTTGGCATATCCTTCCAGAATCTTCACCTCCACCAGTGTACCGATCACAAGACAAGAGGTGTCCCAGAATTTTCACAAAGGCAGTGCACTAAAGCAGTTTAATTCTTGCACAACAGATGAGGTTCTGCGGATGAGTTCATGATTGCTGCTCAACTCCATCATGTCACCGATTGCCAGTGTTACCACCATCGCCTCAAAGGCGTAGCAGCAATGGGCACGATAGCGTGTCATGAGCTCTTCCGGGCCGGTTGTTCCCCGCAGACCTGCTATTTCACCATAATGTGTCAGCAGATCTGCTTCATGATGCCGACGATCTTCAGGTGACAGGGTGGTTGCAAGCAGATAGGCCAGATCGCCGATCCCGTCTCCAAGTCGTACCAACTGCCAGTCCAGAAAACCGATACCGCCGTCTGCCCGTCGGAACAGGTTGCCAGGGTGACAATCGTGGTGGGTCAGGGTCTGAGGCGCTGCACCAAGAAACGCCATCGCCTTTTTGCGGTTTCTTGCATAGTGCAGTGCGGGTTCGTGCAGCTCTGGCGGAATCAGGTTGCCTGCCTTTTTTAATCCACGTTTCATCAAGGGCACTGCCAATACACTGCCGAGCAGGTCCTCAAGTTGACGCACCGAATCTGCAATCCACGGATATCTGTCTTGTATGGTCGTATCATGCCGGAAACAGGCATGTAAACGTGCCAGTTGCGCAACCGCTTGATACACCTGCGGGACATCCAGAGTATCAGCGGCTGTACCGATGGTACCGCCCTGCTCAGTCAGATCGGCAAGAACCAGAATCGCGCCTCGCCCCCACCTGCTTCCTGCTGCCAGACAGGTCGGAATATGCATCGGCACCTGCGCTGCCAGGTGCTGATAAAATCGCACCTCGGTCTGGAGCAGACGGGGCAATGCAGTTATTATCCGCGCCTTCCAGTCCCGTGACGGCAATTTCACAAACCAGTGCCGGGCAATAGCAGGGCTATCGTGTTCAACAGCAAGCCGAATCCGGGTGGTTGTCCCGATATGCAGGTTACTAACCGCTACAGACTGAACCGTTGCATTTGTGTCATGCAGATGCAGCACCGACTGGGCCCAATCCCGCGTAAGCTGCCGGTAATCAGTAACAAGCAGGGAGTTGTCTTGGTCTGGATTACTCATGCATCAGAACCCTGACCGCATTGGTTCCGTCAACTCCCCCAGCAGGGAGTTGGCATATCCTTCCAGAATCGTTACCTCCACCAGTGTGCCGATCAAAGTCGGAGAACCTGCCAGATTAACGATCCGTCCGCTGTCGCAGCGGCCACTGACCTGTCCATGACGCTTGGCCAGTCCCTCCACCAGTACCTGCTGGGTCGAACCGACGTAGGCCTCATTGTGGATACGGGAATGGACCGCTTGCAGCTTCTGCAGCCGATCCAGCCGTGCCAGCTTGACCTCTTTGGCCAGATCATCCGTTAGCTCAGCAGCCTTGGTGCCGGGCCGGGGTGAATAGACAAAAGAGAACAGATCAAAATAGCGTACCTCTTCCATCAGGGAAAGGGTCTCTTCAAACTCTGCCTCAGTCTCACCGGGAAAGCCGACAATCATGTCACCGGTAATCTTGATCTCCGGCCTCGCCTGACGCAGCTTGTAAATAGTTTCCAGATAGTGTTCGCGGCTGTAGCCCCGGTTCATCGCCTGCAGGATCCGATTATTACCGGCCTGGGCCGGCAGGTGCAGAGAACCGCACAGCTTGGGCAGATCAGCAAAGCAGGCGATCAGGTCATCAGACATATCCTTGGGGTGGGAGGTGACAAACCTGACCCGTTCAATCCCTGGCACTGCAGCAACAGCCCTGACAAGCTCTGCAAAGGGAGGCTGTCCCTCACCTTTCAGGCCGTAGGAATTGACATTCTGCCCCAGCAGCACAATCTCACGTACCCCCTGCGCTGCCAGGTCAAACACCTCGTTCACCACATCTATAAAACGGCGGCTGATCTCCCTGCCCCGCACATAGGGGACAATACAGTAGGAGCAGAAGTTATCACAGCCCTGCATCACGGTGACAAAGGCAGAAACCCGTTTGCGTCCTTCAATGGGTGGAAACAGGTCAAGCCGCTCGCTTGAGTCCAGAAAATCAGTCTCAGCCCGTCGTCTGCCAGCTTCAGCATCTTTCACCATCTCCGGCACCAGATGCAGGTTGTGGGTGCCAAACACCAGATCCACCCAGGGGAATTTCTGCAGCAGCTCTTCCCCCATCTGTTGGGCAACGCAGCCAGCCACCCCGATCAGGGTACCGGGCTTTTTACGCTTTAAGTTCTTCAGGTTGGCAATGTTCTGAAGCAGACACTCCTCTGCCCCGGCCCGCACCGTGCAGGTATTGAACAGGATCAGTTTTGCTTCATGTCTACGCTGGGTCAGCGTGTAACCCAGCGGCTGCAGCATGGTCACAATCCGTTCAGAATCGTTGACATTCATCTGACAGCCAACCGTATCAATGTAGAGTTTTTTCTGGTTCATAGAATCGTTTTTTATAGTGTTTTTG
>CAZNWF010000170.1:0-5061 GCA_964576485.1 uncultured Geobacter sp.
TTGTGTCATCCTGCAAAACCACCTCAAGCTGCTGTCCTTCAATCGGCTCAATTTCCCCATTAAGTTCAGATCGCTCAACCACGGCAACCATCTGCTCATGGCGGGGGCCGTAGGCCTCATCAGACGGAATGGTTACCTTGACGCTCTCACCCACGGCCAGCCCCAGTACTGCTTTTTCAAAGCCGGGGATCACGTTGCCGCCGCCGATGGTGAATTCAAGAGGCTCGCAACCGCAGTCACTGCCGGTGCCGCAGCCGCCGGAGCTGCTGCAGTCGCAACCACAGCTGTCCTGCTCTGCTGCTTCGGAAGAATCAAAAATAGAACCGTCCTGCAGGGTGCCGGTGTAATGTACCCGGACGGTATCGCCCTGTTGTGCCTGTGCCATTGGAATATCCTTTCATGCCATAAATAACCTGCCCTTCCAGGGGGCAGGAACTGATACTATTCGTTGGGGATCAACTGTTCAATCTGCTGTGCAGTTGCTCCTGAAATTCTGAGACGCTTATGCCGTGATGAGTCGCCTGAAATAAGGGTGATGGCAGACTTGGGCACCTTAAGCTGTTTTGCCAGAAATTCACGGCAACATTCATTGGCTGCCCCGTCAACCGGTGGAGAGGTCAGACGCAGTTTTAATTCACCTTCATGGATGCCACAGAACTGGTTGCGGGAGGCCCTGGGCTGGACAAAAACCCGCAGCAGCAACGCCTCACCGTCCTGCTGCCAGGGAAGAGGCTGGTTACTGTGCACCACTGCCGATCATTCGGGCATGGTTATCCAGCAGCGCCTTGAACTCAACTTCAAACTGCAGTCGTTGACGCCGCACTTCCTGAATCCGCCCCTGCAGATCTGCTACTTTGCGTTCTGCTTCATCCACCAGCCGTTTTGCCTGCAGCTGGGCTTCAGAGACAATCAGCTCGGCCTCTTTCTGGGCATTAGCCTTCATCTCATCGGTGATTCGCTGGGCTGCCAGCATGGTCTCACGCAGATCCTTTTCACGTTGCGCATGATCACTTAACTCGCGGCTCTGGCGGTTGGCCTGCTCTTTCAGCTCCGTATTCTCACGCAACAGCCCTTCCATCTCAACCGCTACTGCCTGCAGAAAGCTATCCACATCATCAGAATCCAGGCCGCCCAGCATCTTGCCTTTAAACTGCTGCTGCCGTATGTCAAGGGGGGTAATGGTCATGGGTATTACCTCAATTTCAGGATCATGCTGTAGTTAAGCAGGTACTGGTACAGAGTGTTTAACACCACGATCTGCACCACATAGATCAGTGCAAAAGCCACCAACGGCGAGAGATCCACCGGTCCCATGGCCGGCATCCTGCGGCGGATGCGAGACAAAAGCGGCTCGGTTACCCGGTAGAGGAAACTGACAATCGGGTTGTAAGGATCGGGATTGACCCAGGTGATCAGGGCCGCTGCTATCAGGATATATTTATAGACTGTCAACAGGCCATCGGCCAGTTCAACAATCTTGGCCAGCGCGTACAGGATATTGCCGAAAAGGATCATGGTGTCAGTAACCTCCCAAACTTCATGGTCTTGCACTATGAAGCAATAGTTTTGGAAAGTCAAAAGCTCTCTTGTTGTCAGGGTGGCTGATACCCTTGTCAGGGTGGTGCAATTCTGCTAATGCTGTCACACTATTTCATCCCTAAGGATACCCACGTGTATGCCCGCATCCCGTTTTCTTGATTGTGCCATAGAGGCCGCCCTGGCAGCCGGCCAGCTGCAGCGTTCACGCTTTGATGCCGCCTTTTCAATTGATCTGAAAGGGGCCAAGAACCTGGTAACCGAGCTTGATCTGGCCTCAGAGGCGTTGATTGTTGAGATGATTCACGCCCGTTTTCCTGAGCATGGCATCCTGGCGGAAGAGGGTGATTACCCGGCTGGTGATGGCCAGCATGTCTGGATCATCGACCCACTTGACGGCACCACCAACTATGCCCACGGCTTCCCCTGGTTCTGCGTTTCCATCGCGCTGGCTGTGGGCGGTGAACTGGTGGTGGGGACGATCTACAACCCGATGACCGATGAGCTGTTCAGTGCAACCACTGGTGGCGGGGCCTTCCGTAATGGCCGCAGGCTATCGGTATCAAATCGCCAGCCGTTAGCAGGCTCACTACTTGGCACCGGTTTCCCCTATGATTGTGCCACTGACCCTGAGAATAATTTTGACCACTTTATCCGCTTTCAAAAGGCCGCCCGTGGCATCCGACGGGCAGGTGCTGCCGCCCTTGATCTGGCTTATCTGGCCGCCGGCCGGCTGGATGGTTTCTGGGAGGTCAAGCTGAAGCCGTGGGATGTGGCGGCTGGCACTCTGCTGGTCCGTGAGGCAGGCGGTCTGGTAACCGCCTTTGACGGCAGCGCCTATGACGTGACCAATCACCGCATCCTGGCCAGTAATGGCCTGATTCATGAGGAAATGATCGCCCTGCTGGCTGAAGAGGAATACCCATGAAACGCCCGATTATTGCACTGCTGCTTTCAGGCCTGATCCTGCCCGGTATGGGCCAATTGTATCTGGGGCGCCGCAACAAAGGAATCGCCCTGATCATGGCCATTAACCTGTTGCTGCTGGCCTCCCTGTTTTTTGTGATGAAGATCGCCAGCCCGGTGATCGGGGCCCATCTGACCGGCACTCCTCTGACTCCGGCCCTGATTCTGCAACAGCTGCAGCCCTATAGCTTTTGGGCAAAACTGCTGCTGGCGTCTTTTTTTGGTCTGTGGGGCTTTGGCCTGGTTGATTTGTTCAGTGCTTTTAAAGGGGTGGACGAGCCACCACATAATTGACAAACAGCGTTTGTCTGTGCAATAGTGGCCCAACTTTGACGAAGGGACGTTCGCACTTATGAGGCGACGGACAGTATAATGATGCAATCCTGTATAATCGGTAGTGGCGCCGGCCTGCCAGAGCGGGTGGTTGGCAATGATTTTTTCTCCTACCTGGTTGATGATGCCGATGAGTGGATTTCCTCCCGCACCGGCATCCGTGAACGGCGTTTTGTCAGCCCTGATGAATCAACCTCTGATCTGGCAACCCGGGCAGCCCAGGCCGCTTTGACCAATGCCGGTATCAGCGCTGAAGAGATTGACTGTATTGTGGTTGGTACTTCCACACCGGACATGATCCTGCCGGCAACCGCCTGCATGGTACAAAAAGAGATCGGCGCCAAAAATGCCTTTGCCTTTGATCTCAACTCGGTCTGCGGCAGCTTTGTCTTTGCCCTGGATACGGCGGACAGCTTCATCCGGGCTGGCAAGGCCCGTACCGCCCTGGTGATCGGAGCTGACACCTACTCCAAAATCCTTAACTTTGATGACAAGACCACTGCCCCATTGTTTGGCGACGGTGCCGCCGCTGTGATCATCCGCGGTGAAGAAACCACAGAAAAAGGGATTCTGACCTCCTTCATCCGCACCGACGGCAATGGCTGGCCGCTGATTCAGGTCCCCTCCTCCGGCTCCCGCAAGCCGATCACGCCAGAGACCATTGCAGCCAAAGAGAACACCTTCTACATGGCGGGCAAGCCGGTCTATGTCTTTGCGGTCAGCGCTATCCCTGAACTGATCCAGACGGTCTGCAGCAAGGCCGGTATCCAGCCTGCTGATCTTGACTGGCTGATCCCTCACCAGGCCAACCTGCGGATTATTGATGCCGTTGCCAAAAAGCATGACATTCCCAAGGAAAAATTTCTGGTTAACCTGCAGAAATATGGCAACACCTCAGCTGCCTCGGTTGGTTTAGCTCTGAATGAATTCAGGCAGGATGGCACCATCAAGCCGGGCCAGCTGGTACTGGTAATGGGTTTTGGCGGCGGGCTTTCCTGGGGTGGTCTGTTAATTCGTTTTTAGACCTCATAAAAGATAAAGCAGCCAGTAAGGGACAGGTAATCAGCCTGTCCCTTTTTTGTATCTGCAGCCAAAATAGACCTATCTCGCAAATCTGGCACAGCTCCTGCTTTTAGATTCAGTATGAAGACACCTCTGACAGATAGGAGCAGGCCTGCAACGGTGCTGATCTGCTCCCCTGATCCGGTCTTTCGGGATCACCTGACGCGACTGCTTGATGCCATTGGCGGCTATCGCCCAGCTCTGTCTGTCAGCCCTGCAGCAGCACTTCAACACGCACAGGAGCAGCCACCGGACCTGCTGATCTGCAGCCATGACCCCGCTCTGTGTGATGGGCTTGCTCTGATGGCGTCACTGCGTGGCAAGGTCTGGGTGCCGGTGGTGCTGGCAGCAAAAAACTGGACACCCGAGCTGGTAAAAGCGGCAGTTACTGCAGGTGTTGCTGCTTTTCTAGCCAGTTTCCCGACCGAGGCTGAACTGACACATGCCTTACTAGAGGCCCGCATCAGACTGGAGCATGAGGATCTTCTGCGCACAAAACTGCGGGAATCTGAACAACAGCTGGCAGAGCGTAAAGTGATTGAAAAGGCAAAAGGTTTGCTGATGGAGCGGGAAAGGATCAGTGAAGATGCTGCGTTTAAATTAATGCGCAGCCAGTCCATGACCCGCAGGATCAGCATGGTAAAGCTGGCAGAAGAGCTGCTTACCAAAAACGTCCGGCCGGGCTTGCCATAATTAACCGATCTGCATGTCCTTCCAGCTCACGCAGCAGCTTGGGGTCCATCTTTTTCAGCCAGCGCCCGGGGATTGATTCCAGGCCGTAGTAGGCCCCGGCCAGCATACCGCAGATGGCGCCGGTGGTATCTGCATCAGCCCCCTGATTTACCGTTCCCACCAGACAATCCTCAAAATTCTTACCTTTGAAAAACCAGTGAAAAACGGTCTGCATGGTATCCACCACATACCCGGTGGCAAGGCCCCGGTACGGTTCAAAGCAAAAAGAAGGAAAGCGGGTGACAAAGCCGTCTACCTCCCGTCGCAGGCTGTTTTTTGATGCTCCCTGCAGAATCTGGTGCAGTAGTGTCCCCAGGCAGATGCAGGCTGCATCGGACAGAGCCTGATGATGGGTCAACCTGGCCTGCTCCAACGCATATTTTTTCATCAGCTCAGTGTCCGGCAACGACAGCAGGGCAGCAGGCAACATCC
>CAZNWF010000171.1:0-4950 GCA_964576485.1 uncultured Geobacter sp.
CCTGACGGCACCTCGCTCAGGCTTTCAATCAACCCGGAACTGCAACAACGGGTGCAGGGGTTTCTTACCGCAACCCGCCCCAACTACGCGATTTTTGTTGCCATAGAACCAGCTACCGGCAGGGTGCTTTCCCTTACCGGGTATTCTGCCCTTGACCCGAATTGGCAGCAACAGGCCGCCTACCAGGTCTACCCGATGGCCTCGCTGTTCAAGATGGTGACAGCCGCGTCTGCTTTGGAAAACAATAAAATCAACCCGACCAGTGTGCTGGAATTCCGGGGGCGCCTGGTCTCTGAAACTCCGAAGAATTGGGACCCCAGCCCCAGAGGCCGCAACAACAGGATGGATGTAACCGAGGCGATGGGTAAATCAGTCAACCCGGTGTACGGCAGGATTGCCAGTGACCTGCTGAGTAAAGAACAACTGAAACAGACCTGCGACCGATTCGGGTTCAACCGCAGTCTGTTATTGCCGGGTGTTCCGGCAGTACCCAGCTCTGCACCTGCAGTGGCAAGCAGCAACGACCTGCGACTGCAGGGCTGCGGTCTGGATCACGGGTTGCAGGTCTCACCGATCCATGCCGCTGCCATCACCGCTGCCATAGCCAACCGGGGCAGCATGATGGCCCCGCGCCTGGTTGATCAGGCAACCCGTAACGGCAAGGAACTGAAGGTACCAGCCAGCCGTGAGCTGGCAAAGGTTATCAGCCCTGAAACCGCCGACAGCCTGACCCGCATGCTGCTTACCACCGTCACCAGTGGCACTTCACGCAAGGCGTTTCACACCGCTGAAGGCCGCAGGCTGACCAGCGATATAAAGATCGCCGCCAAAACCGGCTCGATTGACGGCGACAATCCCAAAGGTCACTATTCCTGGTTTACCGCCTATGCGCCAGCAGACCAGCCACGCATTGCACTGGTGGCACTGGTGATTAACGGTGACAAGTGGAAGATCAAGGCCTCACAGCTGGGTGAACAGGCCTTGGCGGAGTTCTTCAGGCAGGGTAAGTAAGCAGACGAAAGCTGCCGTCAACCAGCTCGGCATAGGAATACTGGGAGATCCAGTCTCCCAGTGAAACCAGGGTAAACTCCTGTTGTTGGTCGATAAACGGCTGATGAAAATGTCCCAGCACCAGGGCATGAGCCCCCTCTGTACGAATTGATTCTGCATAGCTGCGGATCATGCTACTATAATCCCAACGCTTCCGGTCTTTCTGGTAGCGCCCTTTGCTGGAACGCTGCAGCCTGCTGCGCAGCCCCTGCACCGCTGAGGCAGGGAGCATGCGACCAATCTGCAGGGTTATACGACTACGCAGGGTTCGATAGAGCAACCGGTAGCGCCAGTCAGCCTTGTTGATCAGATCACCATGACAGAGAAAGACCTGTTTACCCTGCAACTCAAGCAGCACCGGCCCTGGATAGATCTCGGCTCCCAGCCGTGCTGCCAGATCAGCACCAAGCTGGAAGTCGTGATTCCCTTCCAGCCAGATCAGCCGGGTACCGGCTGCACGCAACTCCTGAAGGGCATTCAGCAACGGTTCCTGTTCGTCAAAGGTCAGCGAGGGTAGACCAACCCGAAAATCAAACAGGTCACCCAGGACACAGAGCGTGTCGGTTGCGCCCTGCAAAGACTGAATAAAACGCAGCAGCAACCGGTAGTTGGCGTCATCAGGGTGATGCAAGTGGGCGTCGGCAAGAAAAATAGTACGCATAATGGGCAGATTGTGCCGTTGCCGGGGCTGGCTGTCAACTGCTAGAAAAACAAGGAGTACTTTTCATGATACACAGTGTAGCCATAGCCTGGGATGACCTCTTGGGGGCGTTTTCAAATATGGAACAGGACCGGATCTATTTTTTTGATCGGATGACCGGTGAGATCTTCTCTGTCCGTTCTGACAGTGAGGATGATTTCTGGGACCAGATTGAACAGCAGCAGGGACGTTTTTTGGAGATCCCCGCTCTGGATACCGCTGCAGAACGTACGCTGATCAGCGGTTTTCTTGCAAAGCAGGCCAACATGGAGCTACGGACCCTGTTGGATCATGCCCTTTCAGGCCGCCCCCCTTATGTCAAAACTGCTGACATTCTAGCGTTCTTCCCGGAGGAGGAGCTGCAACTGTCAGAACTGCGTGACACCTTCCTGAGCAACCGCGTCAAGCACTGGCTGGAGGAGAATGAGCTGTTTTCCATGAGCAACTCACTGAACGCAGTCCACTAAAGGAGTGTCGTATGTCACCGCTGGAACCGTTTAAAAACCAGCACCCCGTCAGCCAGATCAGGCTGATTGCAGGCATACTGACGGTTGCTGCCATTGCCTGGCTTGGTCATGCCTTAAGCCACACCCTTTCCTGTTTTTTGCTCTCCTTTGTGATCGCCTATCTGCTTGATCCGGTAGTGGTTCGTCTTGAAAACAGGTTGCTCAAACGTATTCACGCCATTACCCTGATCTATGCAGTCCTGGCGATAATTTCAATTTTCAGCATGGCGTTCCTGCTGCCGATGTTAACCATCAGCTGGGACAGTTTTCTGCATAACCTGCCCCAACAGCTGCAACAGATCAAACAGGCACTTCTGAGCTGGCAAAGCACACTACCAACCCGCTACGGTTCTGAAGAGATCACCTGGTTGCTGGACAACCTTATCGGCAATGCTGACAGCATGGCTGAAAAGGCAGGCATTTGGGCCTACGGCTTTGCCACCCGCATGTTCTTCAACGTCTTCAACCTGATTCTGGCCCCCATTCTGGTTTTCTTCATGCTTAATTACAAACAGAAGATCATGGATACCACCGCGCTTTGGATCCCAGAACGCCGACGAGACCTGATCCTGCAGATCGGCAGAGAGATCGACGGCAGCATTGGCGGTTACCTGCGGGGACAGGTGATGGTCTCCATCGTGGTGGCCCTGGCGGTCATCCCAACCCTGATCTGGCTGGGAATCCCCCACCCGATCCTGTGCGGCATCTTTGCCGGGGCTGCCAGCATCCTGCCCTTTGTGGGGGTGATTCTGGCCATGCTACCCCCGCTGCTGTTTGCCTGGCTGACCTACGGCACCGGCACGATCATCATGCAGGTACTGGCTGCCTTTGCCGTGATCTACTTCCTGGAAGGCTATCTGGTAAAGCCGCTGGTCTTCAAGGAATCAATGAACTTGAACCCGCTCTTAACCATCATTATGGTAATGGCCCTTGGCGAACTGATCGGTTTCTGGGGTATCCTGCTGGCGCTGCCGATCACCGCCGCCCTGATTATCACCTCGCAACACTGGCTTAAAGGAGATTTTGCCAACCCTGGGAATGAGCCGTGACCAAACTATCTCTTCAAATCACCGGCATGTCCTGTGCCAACTGTGCGGCTCGTATAGAGCGGGAGATCAGCGCGCTGCCAGGAATTGAATCAGCTGTTGTCAACTTTGCCATTGCCCAGCTGAGCGCTTCGTTTGATGAAACCGCTATCAGCGCTGACAGCATCATGGAAAAAGTCCAGTCGCTGGGCTACGGCGTGGTTAAGCCGGAACCGCCAGGTGAACTGACCTTTTCCATCACCGGCCTGCACTGCGCCAACTGTGTTGCCCGCCTTGAAAAAATCCTGCGTGAACAGGCGGGGATCAGCACCGCCGTGGTCAATCTGGTGGCTGCCACCGGTTTTGTCCGTTTTGACCCTGCCCTGCTGGACAAAGGGGCCATCTTCCGGATTGCGATTGATGCCGGTTATACCCCGGCTGAGCTGGAAGCCGGTGAAGAGGCAGAGGCAGGCGAGCTGGCCGGTCAGCGCAACTGGTTCCTGTTTTCACTGGCCCTGTCTCTGCCGATCATGGCCACCATGACCCTGCATGGTCTACGGGGTGTGGGCTGGCTGAACCTGATTCTGGCCACGGTGATCCAGTTCAGCGCCGGACTGGCCTTTTACCGTGGCGCCTGGTCCGCGCTAAAGAGCAAAAGCAGCAACATGGATGTGCTGGTGGCGTTAGGCACCAGCGCAGCCTGGGGCTACTCACTGCTGGCCTTCTTTGGCCTGCTGGGGGACAGTCATGAGGTCTTTTTCGAGACCTCGGCCTGGCTGATCACCTTTATCCGGCTGGGTAAGTATCTGGAGGCACGGGCGCGGGGCAAGGCCGGTGAAGCCTTGAAAAAGCTGCTGCACCTACAGGCAGACAAGGCCCGATTGGTCACTGCCGAAGGAGAAAAAGAGGTGCCGGCCTCGGTGATTCGGGTGGGTGATCTGGTGGCGGTCCGCCCTGGCGAAACCATACCGGTGGATGGCGAAGTGGTGGAAGGTTCATCCAGTGTTGATGAGGCGATGGTAACCGGAGAATCCCTGCCGGTGGGCAAACAGGTGGGTGATACCGTTACCGGCGCCACCATCAATAAAAACGGCCGCCTGATCGTTAAAGCAACCCGGATTGGCGAAGAGACGCTATTATCCCAGATTGTCAGGATGGTACGTGACGCCCAGGGGGACAAGGCCCCGATCCAGCGTTTTGCTGACGGGGTATCGGCCTGGTTTGTGCCTGCCGTGATTGTTCTGGCCCTGCTCACGTTTGTCGTCTGGCTTTTGATTCTGAAGGCTCCGTTTCTGGTGGCCTTCAAATTCGGCGTAGCAGTGGTGGTGATCGCCTGCCCCTGCGCCATGGGGCTTGCCACCCCTACTGCCATTATGGTGGGTAGCGGGGTTGCCCTTTCCCGTGGGATTCTGGTTAAAAAGGGTTCAGCCCTTGAGACCATTGCCAAACTGCAGGTGATGCTGCTGGACAAGACCGGCACCCTGACCAGCGGCAAACTGGCTATGAGCAGCCTGGTGACCGCAGCTGGGGTTGATGAGCAGAGACTACTGGAATGCCTGGCTGCTGCCGAGGCATCATCCAGCCATCCCCTGGCACTGGCTGCCGTGGCTGCAGCAAAAGAGCGGGGCTGCATTCCCGGCGAGGTGAGTGATTTCCACGAGGCAGAGGG
>CAZNWF010000172.1:0-4921 GCA_964576485.1 uncultured Geobacter sp.
ATCATCAAGCTGGCCGCTGATACCGCAGTGGGGGCAGGTAATCGTCATGCTCACCTCTTAAAAGATAGTAAAAGCACCGTTGAGTGTTATAGCGCAGTTTTAAGGATTATCAAGCTGCCGACAGGCTCCGTAACAACGCCAGATTGACCTGATCCATGGCATCATCATCCCCTTTGGGGGTTTCCAGTATCTTCGGAATCGTCACAAAACGGGGGTCATTCATGATGAAGCGGAACGGCTCCAACCCCAGGGTACCCTGACCGATCTGCTCATGGCGGTCCACCCGGCTACCCAGCCCTTTTTTGGAGTCATTGAAGTGAAAACAGTGCAACCGCTCAATCCCCAGCAGTCGGTCAAACTGTGCCATCACATCGGCATATCCTTCCGGGGTAGCGGTGTTATAACCGGCAGCAAAGGTGTGGCAGGTATCAAAACAGACACCGAAGCGATCAGGATACTTTGATCCGTTGATAATGGTCTGCAGTTCCTCAAAGGTGCGGCCCAGGTTGGTGCCCTGGCCAGCGGTGGTCTCCAGCAGTATCAGACCTTCATACTCCGGGGTCTGTTCAAAGAGCTGATCAAAGGCGCTGATCACCCGCGTAAGCCCGGCCTCAGGAGAATCGGTGGTGTGGGAACCGGGGTGCATCACGATCTTGTTGATCCCCAACCTGGCACAGGTGACCATTTCATCCCCAAAGGCAGCCAGGCTCTTGTCGCGGGTATCCCCTTCCGGTGCTGCCAGATTGATCAGGTAAATATCGTGGGAAACCACCTCATGCAGACCGGAGGCGGCAAAGTTGCTGCGGAAAAGATCCGCATCCTTGTCGCTGATCGGCTTGCCTTTCCACTGGTTGGAAGAGCGGGTAAAAATCTGCAGGGTACCGCAACCGGCAGCAACGGCCCGCTCAATGGCCTTATGCAGGCCACCGGCAATGGACATATGGGCGCCAAGATAATCAGGCATGGTCAATCCCTCGGTACAGCAAGCATTTTATCCAGCGCAGCTTTCGCCTTAATCCTGACATCCTCTAAAACGGTCACCACCGGCTGCATGGTCTGCAGCGCCAGCAGGATATCCTCCAGCGAAGTCAGCTTCATATTGGGACAGATCAGGGCCGGCGAGGCCAGGATAAACTCCTTGTCCGGGTTATCCTCACGCAGCTTGAAGAGAATCCCCGCTTCGGTACCAATGATGAACTTTTTGGCCGGGCTTTTGGCACAGTAGATATACATGCCGCTGGTGGAGCAGACATGATCAGCCAGGGCTGAGACATCAGGAGCACATTCAGGGTGGCAGATGAAGAGGGCATCGGGATGGGCGGCCTTGATCTCCTGCACCCTGGCAGCGGTCAGCCGCTCATGGGTGGGGCAATAGCCTTCCCAGTAGATAAACTCCTTGTCCGGCAACTGTTTGGCGACCCAGCGACCCAGGTTACGATCCGGGGCAAAGATCAGCTTCTTGCCACTGAGCGAGCGAACCACCGAGACCGCATTGGCTGAGGTACAGCAGATATCTGACTCCGCCTTGACTGCCGCTGTAGAGTTGACGTAGGTCACTACCGGCACGCCGGGGTGCTGTACCTTCAATGCCTGCAGGCCGGTAACATCCACCATATCAGCCATGGGACAACCGGCATCCGCACGGGGTAGCAGCACCTTTTTAACGGGCGAGAGGATGGCGGCAGATTCTGCCATAAAATGCACGCCGCAGAAGACAATCACGGAGGCCGAGGTCTTGGCTGCCTCCATGGAAAGCTGCAGTGAATCGCCGGTGATGTCGGCTATGGCCTGCACCTCATCACGCATGTAGTTATGGGCAAGAAGGACGGCATTCCGCTCTTTCAGCAGATGCCGGATTTCGGTACGGATATCAGCGGTGGACATGTCCCCTCCAGAGCGACTTGCCTGTTGACAAGCGCAGGAATAAAAAGTTATAAAAATCACTCTTCGGGATGTAGCGCAGCCTGGTAGCGCACCTGCTTCGGGAGTAGGGGGTCGCTAGTTCGAATCTAGTCATCCCGACCATTTAAAATCAGGGGGTTACGCCAAACAGCGCGACCCCTTTTGTTTTGTTTGGAACCCTTCGTGGAACCCACAGCATTAAATGCATCTTAAAACCACTCGTTTGCTGAATTTTGTGTCTGGGCTGGCCACTCAACTCCTGGCTTAAGCTTCAGGCCTTGCCCCTCTAAGAATTTGCGTGTCATCTCTAGAATTTCTTTATCAAGATTCGCTAATGACCAAGTTAGACTTTTGCGCTCAACCTCTTCATATACTCTCTCAAAAATCTCAGAAAACACACTTAAAAGCTGCATCGACCAATCGCCTGTCCATTCATATTTACTGCTCACATAAAAAAAATAAGAAAACGCAGTTTTTGCATAGCTGGTATGTACCGCATCAGACTGCAGTCCTCTTGTCTTCTGTACTTTGAGTAAGGCGGAGGCTATTGCGTCTTCATTCAGCTTAATCCCACTAACACTTGCCAAGCGAAAATATATTTTCAGGCTATCACTATCATCTTTTTCTTGGAACCCCAGCGTTGCTTGCGGATAACCAGTAAACCCTTCAATCTCAATGCGCTCAATGTTCGAAAAGGCTGTTTCAAAGCAATCTATTACTTCTGGTTTCAAAAACAAAATGCAACTTAGTGGGGAACCCGCTCTTCCTAAAAAGGCAAGCCTTCCATTGTTAGCATCATAAAATGCCATACAATTTATCGAATTTTCGAAAAAAAACTGCGGCAACAACGTATTCACGTCATCAATATAATCTTTCAGGTATTTACTACGCTGTGGTGAAGTCGGCTGCCAGCAGGCACTATATATATGCTTGTCTCCAAAAAGGAGGTAGCCCGGAGAACAGAGTAAAACACGACCCAAGGCGGTAGCAGCTGAGTGAGAAGGATTATAGTTCCCCCTTTCCCAAGAAACTATAGACGCGCGATTTACAGCTGCGTTTGTCGCTAGCTGCTCTTGAGTCAAGCCAAATAAGATCCGTAAGATTTTTATTCTCTCGCCAGGTTTCATACTTAGTTATTTATCACAGGCAACCAAAAATATCTTGCTCATAAATCTTACCTTAACTTTTTATTGACTCGATTTGATATGTAAGGTAAGCTTGCGTTACATAATGATGGAGGAGGTTAGTTATGGATGCACTCATCTCGGAGAAAACTCTCCGCGGAGAAATCATTGGCGTATCGCGGGTGACTTGGTGGACTTGGCAAAAGCAAGGCAAGTCCCTACCACCAAGTATCAGAATAGGCAAAAGCCGATATTATCGGAAAGCGAGTGTGGATGCATGGCTTGCTGAAATAGAAGCAACTGAAATCACTAATAATACGGTTGTATATTAGTCGCGTGGCCGGAAAGATCACGTACATAGCCACACCGCTAGGGCATCTTGATGCGCCACACTGGAGGTCAGTTGCGGCATTCCCCGGGGGAGATACAGCTATAGTAATCGGGATCCAGCTTCGTGATTTGGCCGCACAGATTCATCGTGGCGGTCGACTTGTACTGCCCAGTGGGGTGCCCATGACAATCCCGATATTGGCCGCAACACTCGGTCGAGAAGCAACACAGATAGAGTATGCTCTCAGCTTGCTTGCTCAGGTCGGCACCATCACTCGCGACGACGTGACGATATGCGTGACTGACCCGGTCTTGTTAGAGCATTTTCAGAGGACAGAAGCACTTACACTTCCAGACAAAAAGGCGCGAAAACAAGCTCTTAGTGCGGCAAGGTCGAAAAAGTATAGGCAGCGCAAGAAAAGCAATAACATCACGCCTCCATCACGTTTGCGTCACGCCATAGAGCGTGACGAATCGCCACAACAGGCCGATATTACGTGCGGTATTGGGCGTCACGATATGTTTATAGAATATATAGATATATCATCACCAGAGACACCTTGTGATGATGGTGATGATGTTCTAAAACGGCCAGACCTGACAGCAATCCTACGAGACGTACCCCCATACAAAGTAGGACAGCTCCAACCGTTAATCTATGCAGCCTTGGACGCAGGGCATTCATTGCACTCATGCCAAATGGCAATATCCGAGGGACGACGAGCGTCTGATCCAAAGAGAAGCCCATGGGGGCTGGTACAGCACTATCTGCGTGAACTATCTAAAACCAAGCCAACACTAAAAGCAAAACCCACACAGGCACCTACAGTTATACCTGAAGGCGAAACCTTAGCTGCAGAGGAAGTGTTTGCATGGGTCGATATGCTGTAGGTGAAATGTTTTTGTAGCATCACTATTTGGAGGGAATTGAGCGTCGTCAGCCGCCCCCCACTACGGTTCTAGTCGCCCTAATTCGACTCTCTCCTGTACTGGTATCTGATTCAAACCAAACAGGACTGTACGTTGGTCACAAATCCTGAGACGACCGATACCCTCGGAGCTGGCGCCCCTGGGAAGGCGCTCCTCTTCAGTTGCTTGAAGTAGGATCAATATGGAAAGGCCGGGATAGCCCCGAAACATTGTGCCAGGCATTGGTATTTTGTGACTGACAAAATCATGGATCTACCAGCTTAAGCCTAACGTGGAGACTCAGGTTTCTGCTGGTAAAAGTTTGAGCAAGTTCGGCACCGACTGAATTTGCTAAAACTTTGATAGAGACTCCATATGAGCTGTGGACGGAGCTGCTACCGTCAGATTTTAAAGAGCATGTCATCTTATCTAGAGAATACAGGAGATTTCGTGAAACATCGCTGGCCAAAATCGATTCATTCACAGGTAGAAGCAGTATTTCATAGTATTCGCTCCATCAGACGCAGCAAAGTGGAAAGCAATTCAGGTGTGAGGTCATTTGGCGTCTGGACGGTATACCGGATTGAATCCCACAAATTTGCCGAATTTATGATCGGAAATGGAGTCAGTTCCATACTGGAAGCCGAAGATGTGGC
>CAZNWF010000173.1:0-4862 GCA_964576485.1 uncultured Geobacter sp.
CAAGACAGTTTCAGTCCGCTTGCATTTTTTGCTGGTCAGGTCTAGGATGCAAAAACTTGAATACAACAAACACGGGGACTATGACCATGAAAATTATTGTTACTGATGAGGTTGCTGACCAAGGGCTGGCACTACTGAAGCAGGACCCGCGGATTGAGATGGATGTTCGTCTCGGGTTGAAAAAGGAAGAACTGCTGGCCTTGATCGGTGATTATGAGGTGATCATTACCCGTAGTGGTACCACGGTTGATAAAGACCTGCTGGATGCGGCCAAGAATCTGAAGATGGTTGCCCGGGCCGGTGTTGGCATTGATAACGTTGATGTGGAGTATGCCAGTTCAAAAGGGGTGATTGTGGTGAATGCCCCCTTTGGCAATACCAACAGTGCTGCCGAGCATACCATGGCGCTGCTGATGGCAGCCTGCCGTAACGTGACCGTGGCCAATGCCTCGTTGAAGGCTGGCGAGTGGAAACGCGCCCCCTTTACCGGTGTTGAACTGAAAGGCAAGACTGCCGGTGTGATCGGACTGGGCAAGGTCGGTGGTCGTGTGGCAACCCGCTTGAAGGCCTTTGAGTGTGAGGTGCTGGCCTGTGACCCCTACATTGCCGTTAAGCGGGCCCATGATCTGGGGGTTAAGCTGGTTTCCCACGATGAGATCTACAAAAATTGTGACATTATTACCGTCCATACCCCGCTGACTGATGAGACCAAGGGGATGATCGGTAGCCGTGAACTGGCCATGATGAAGGATGGCGTAATTGTGATGAACGTGGCCCGTGGTGGCATTATTGATGAACCTGCCCTGCTGGATGCCATGAATAGCGGTAAAATCGCCATTGCCGGGGTTGATGTCTGGAGCCAGGAACCACCCAATACAGATATTCTTAAGGCATTGATCGCCCACCCAAAGGTAACGGTTACCCCGCACCTTGGCGCAAATACTGCTGAAGCCCAGATTAATGTGGCAGTAGATGTGTCAAAAGAGATCCTGAACTATCTGGATGAAAAACCGTTGGAAAACGCGGTCAACATTCCCCGCTTTGATATGGCCCTGATGGATCAGATGCGACCCTTCCTGAATCTGGTTAATGTGATGGCTGATTTTGGTATCCAGTTGCTGGATGGACACCCTGAAAAGATCACGTTCAGCTATGCCGGTGCCATTGCCCACTATGACTGCTCGCCACTGACGGTGTGTGGTCTGGCAGCACTGCTTGGGCGGGTGGTTGAGCAGGATGTGAACATGGTGAATGCCTCGTTGATTGCCGAGCAGATGGGGATTGTAGTTGAAGAGACCAAAACCACCTCGGCTGATGCCTTTTCCAACCTGATTACCCTGATTGCCGAAGGTGATGGCAAGCGTCGCACCATTGCCGGTGCGCTCTTTGAAGGGGCACCACGGATTGTCCGGTTGCGTGACTATGCCATGGACTTTACCCCGGAAGAACATATGCTGCTGCTGCACTATGCAGATCGTCCCGGTATGATCGGCAAGATCGGCACCATCATGGGCACGCATGAGATCAATATCGGTTCCATGAATCTGGGCCGTAGCGAAAAGAAAGGCGAGGCAATGGTTATCCTCTCGGTTGACTCTGCTGTTTCCCAAGCGGTCATTGAGGAAATCAGGCAGGCAACTGAGGCCACTTTTATCAGGGCGATTCATATGGCCTCGGTCAAAACTTCCCCTTGACCGTTTTTGCAGGAGAGTGGTAGAGTAGCTCACTTCTTTTCATATCTGCCTTTTAATCTAACCCCGTGAGGTTAACAAAGGTGCAACAGTTTCAGCCACATATTCAAGAGGGTCTTTCCGCGCACGGGCGGAGAGACCCTTTTCTATTTCTGAAGGGAGTGGATTATGGCAACTGATGCAATCCAGACGGTTATTCTTGACAACAGCGGCATCCGGCGGGCACTTACCCGGATTTCCCATGAGATCCTTGAAAAAAACAAGGGGCTGGCCGATGTGGTGCTGGTTGGCATTCAATCCGGCGGTGCTCATATAGCCAGGGAAATCTCACGTTGTATGGAGATTATTGAAGGAGAACGGGTGCCGGTTGGTTCAATTGACATTACCCTGTACCGGGATGACTTCAAGCAGCAGGCCCCCCATAAATCAGTTGGTAAGACCGACATCTCCTTTTCTCTGGAAGGAAAGCGGGTGGTGTTGGTGGATGATGTCCTGTTTACCGGTCGCACCATCCGGGCTGCACTGGATGCCTTGATGGATCATGGCCGTCCTTGCTGCATTCAACTGGCAGTGCTGATTGACCGTGGCCATCGCGAACTGCCGATCCGTGCTGATTTTGTGGGGCGCAACGTCCCCACCAGCCTGAAAGAAAATGTTGAAGTTACTTTTGATGAGACACAGCAGCCGGTAGAAGTGGTTCTTGAAAAATAACAGGGGAGGGACCATGGAATTCAAGCATAAGGATATTATTGCACTGCGTGACCTGAGCAAGGAAGAGATTGAGCTGTTGATCTCCACTGCTGAAAACATGCGTGAGGTGAACAGCCGCGACATCAAGAAGGTGCCTACCCTGCGGGGCAAGACCATCATCAACCTGTTCTACGAATCATCCACCCGTACCCGTACCTCGTTTGAGATTGCCGGCAAGCGGCTCTCGGCAGACACGGTCAATATCGCCCCTTCCAACAGCTCTGCCACCAAGGGGGAGACCCTGGCAGATACGGCCCTCAATTTGTTGGCCATGAAGCCGGACATTATTGTAATGCGCCATGCGGTCTCTGGTTCCCATTATTTTCTGTCTAAAAAGGTTGGCTGCTCCATCATCAATGCCGGTGACGGTGCCCACGAGCATCCTTCCCAGGGGTTGCTGGATATGCTGACCATCAAGGATAAGTTTGGCAGGCTGGATGGCCTCAAGGTGGCAATGGTGGGCGATATCACCCACAGTCGGGTGGCCCGCTCTGATATCCAGGGTCTGACCAAGATGGGCTCATCCATCTATCTGGCCGGTCCCCCCACCATGATGCCGCCAGGAGTAGAACGTTTGGGTAATGTCACGGTTTGTGACACCATGAAAGAGGCGATTTCTGATGCCGATGTGGTGATCATGCTGCGGATCCAGCAGGAACGCCAGGGCAAGACCCTGATGCCCAATACCCGTGAGTATGCCCGCTATTTTGGCCTGAACCCGGAAAACCTGAAGCTTGCCAAGCCGGATGCCGTGGTGATGCACCCAGGCCCGATCAACCGCGGGGTTGAAATGTCCTCTTACGTGGTGGATGGTGGCCAATCCCACATTCTGAAGCAGGTAGAGAACGGAGTGGCAGTGCGGATGGCGATGTTGTATCACGTCTGCGGCGGCGGCAATGTTGAATAAAAGGCACTAGCACGCGGATGACACGGATCGGGCTGATGTTCGCGGATCAAAACAAGAAAAGAAAAATTAGCCCGATTTTTTAAATCAGCGTTAATCCGCTCAATCCGCGTTATCCGCAGTCCATTATCATGGCTTTTAGACAAACTTACTCTTATGAGGTGACCATATGAATTTTCTGATCAAAGGCGGCAGAGTGATTGATCCATCCCAAGGGATTGATGATACCCTTGATGTTGTGGTTGAAAACGGTCTGGTTAAAGAAATTGGCAAAGGACTGGCAGCTCCGGCTGGTGCCGAGACGGTTGATGCAAGTGGTAAGTACGTGGTGCCGGGTCTGATTGACATGCATGTGCATCTGCGCGACCCAGGTCTGGAGTACAAGGAGGATATCATCTCCGGTACCAGGGCAGCGGTGGCTGGCGGTTTTACCTCGGTCTGCTGCATGCCCAATACCAAGCCTGCCATTGATAACAAGGCGATTGCCTCCTACATCATCAACAAGGCCAAGACCGATGGCTTCTGCAATGTGTTTCCGGTGGGAACCATCACCCAGGGGATGCACGGTGACCGTCTGGCTGAGATGGGGGAGTTGCAAGAGTCTGGCTGCGTGGCGGTGTCTGATGATGGCAAGCCGGTCAAAAACTCTGAACTGATGCGGCGCGCTCTGCAGTATGCTGCCGGTATCGGCATTATGGTCATCTCCCATGCAGAAGAGTTGGAACTGGTGGGTGAAGGGGTGATGAACGAGGGTTTTACTTCAACTGAGCTTGGCCTGAAAGGTATCCCACGGGTGGCTGAGGATATTGCCACTGCCCGTGAAATCATGCTGGCTGAATATGTTGGGGCACCGATCCATATTGCCCATGTCTCCACCAAAGGTTCAGTGCGGATTATCCGGGAGGCAAAGGCCCGTGGCGTCAAGGTAACCTGCGAGACTGCTCCCCACTACTTTACCCTGACCGATGATGCGGTACGGGGCTATAACACCAATGCCAAGATGAACCCGCCCCTGCGTGAGGCTGATGATGTGGCAGCGATCAAGGCTGGACTTAAAGATGGCACCATTGACTGTATTGCAACTGATCACGCCCCCCATCATCTGGATGAAAAGGATGTTGAGTTTAACGAGGCGATGAACGGTATTGTTGGTTTGGAAACCTCATTGCCGCTTTCCCTTAAACTGGTGGATGAAGGGCTGCTGACCCTTGCTCAGTTGGTTGACAAAATGAGCTGCAAACCTTCAGACCTATTAGGTCTTGGTCGCGGATCGCTTAAGGCTGGCAGCGTGGCTGACATTACCGTGATCGATCCACAAAAACAGTGGACGGTGACTGAATCGGCTCTGGCCAGTAAATCCAAGAACTCACCCTGGTTGGGGGAAACCATGACCGGTGCAGCAGCATGTACCGTAGTTGGTGGTAAGGTCGTATTTTCCGGTAGATAATCAAGAATTCAGGAGTACTAACGCATGAAAGCAATCCTTGCGCTGGCTGATGGGCGCATCTTTGAAGGCA
>CAZNWF010000174.1:0-4831 GCA_964576485.1 uncultured Geobacter sp.
GCCTGACGGTTACGCTGCGGGATGAGACCATTCGTGAAGAGTTGCGGGAAGAGACGGTCCGTTTGGAACGACTGGCCTCGCTGGGTAAGCTGGCAGCCGGTATTTCCCATGAAATCCGCAATCCTCTGACCGGTATCTCGCTGCTGCTAGATGATCTGCATGACCGGGCCCAGCTGGGTGAAAAAGATCGTGAGATGCTGACCAAGGCCATGGCTGAGATTGAACGGATGGAGCGGTTGATCTCGGCCTTGCTGACCTTTGCCGCCCCGCCCCGTTCACGCTTTGCACCTGGCGACCCCGGTGAGGCAGCCGAGGATCTGGTCATGCTGATGCAACGCCCCTGTCAGCGTCAGGGGGTTAGTCTGACCCTTGAACGGAACCCGTTGCCAACCTGCCTGATTGATGCTGAAAAGATCCGGCAGGCCCTGCTTAATCTTCTGAAAAACGCCCTGGAAGCCCTGCCTCTGGGCGGATCAATTACCATTACCCTCAAACAGGATGAACAGGGTGATATTCTCATCATATTTACTGACTCAGGACATGGTATCCCCAGCCAGGACCTGCCATTGATCTTTGAACCATTCTTTACCCGTAAGGGGGCCGGTACCGGGCTGGGCCTCTCCATCACCCGCCAGATTATTGAGGAACATGGCGGCAGCATCAACGTCAGCTCTGAATCAGGCCTGGGTACCACCTTTCTGATACGACTGCCCCAGGTAACAGCAGCTGCAACGGTTGTTTCAA
Organism: uncultured Geobacter sp.; assembly: GCA_964576485.1. Classification (GTDB taxonomy): domain Bacteria; phylum Desulfobacterota; class Desulfuromonadia; order Geobacterales; family Pseudopelobacteraceae; genus Trichlorobacter. The sequence continues at coordinate 745 of CAZNWF010000174.1, forward strand.
CATGACAAAGCCTATAATTACTGGTATAGCCAGCCTGTATTCTCTGTTCTACGCATCCTGTGGGGTACTGTGAAACAATCCTCCAACCAACAATCCATGTTTCCCCTGTTTCTGGGGCGTTTTTTGCCCCTTGCCCTGTTTACCCTACTGGCCGGCGGGGCCATCTTTTTGCTTGAACACCGGAGTCACCTTGATCTGCTCTACAAGTTCGGCAAGATCGAATCCATTGCAGAGGAATCCCCGTTAACTATCGCTCTTGAACAGCATCAGTTCATTACTATTGCATCGGTTACCCTGCTGGCACTTCTGATTGCCGCCCCTGTTGCCTGGTTAAAAGCGGCACGTCAACGTCATGACCTGCTTGCAGAACACCAGAACCGGGAGAACCTGCGCAGCATCAAACTGCTACTTGATTCAACCATTGAAGGGATCTACGGTACTGACGCTGAAGGACGCTGCATCCTGGCCAACCGTTCCTGCGCCAACCTGTTGGGCTATAGCTCGCCTGAACAGCTGTTGGGCAAAGAGATGCACGCTCTGATGCACCATAGTTATGCCGATGGCAGCCCCTACCCGCTGGAAAAATGCCGTGCCCACCGCATGTCAACCGGTGTCATACCGCCAATGCTGGTCACTGATGAACTATTCTGGCGCCAGGATGGCAGCTCGTTTCCGGTATCCTACAGCGCCCATCCTATTCAGGAAGACGGCGTGAATATCGGCATGGTTTGCACCTTTGTTGATATGTCCGAGCGCCGCCAGCTTGAAGATCAGTTACGCCATGCCCAGAAAATGGAGGCGGTGGGACAGCTGGCCGGCGGTATTGCCCACGATTTTAACAATATTCTGCAAATCATCTCCGGCAACACCCAGATTCTCCAGTTTGAGCAGAACCAGCAGAGTCCTGAACAGCCACAACTACAGGAAATTCTCAAGGCCGTTGAGCGAGGCACACTTCTCACCCGCAGCATGTTGGCCTTCAGCCGTAAGCAGACGATCAATCCAACCCCCTTTGAACTGAATCAAATGGTGAAAGACTCGCTGCTTCTGGCCCGGAAGTTGCTAACAAAAGAGATAACACTGCAGCTTGAGCTGGCAGAAACGGCTCTGGTTATCACTGCTGATGAAGTCTTGCTGCAGCAGGTACTGTTTAACTTGATTACCAATGCCCGTGATGCAATGCCGAACGGCGGCACCATCACGGTTGCAACAGCTGAACAGTCCATAGCTGAGAACAACAGCACCGGCTCTCTGCAAGGGTGTCTGCCAGGGACCTATGCTGTCCTGCTGGTGCGTGATACCGGTCAGGGCATACCGGAAGAGATCCGCCAGAAAATCTTTGAGCCGTTTTTCACCACCAAAGAGGTGGGTAAAGGAACCGGGCTGGGGCTGTCAATGATCTATGGCACAGTCAAACAGCATGGCGGTTTTGTTCAGGCAGAATCAGCAGAAGGGATCGGCAGCTGCTTCTCAGTCTTTCTTCCGACTTCAACAGCCAGCCTGATCCCGAACCAACAGAGTACTTCTGAAAAAAGCGAGGATGCTCCCCGTGGCAAAGATCCTGTTAATTGATGATGATCCACAGGTACGGGCCGTATTGAAGGGATTCTTACAGATTGGCGGTCACCAGGTTATGGAAGCAGAAAATGGCGTCCAGGCCCGGAAACTGCTTCTAAATGCTGCAGTTGATCTGGTGATAACCGATATTGTCATGCCGGAGTCCGATGGTTTTGAGGTGATCATGTCCTGCGTCCGCAAAGATCAGCCGCTTAAAATAATCGCCGTCACCGGAGGCTCTCCCAACCTGGCCCAGCAGACCCTCCTGACCATTGCCCAGAAGATGCCGGTCAACAAGGTTTTGTCAAAACCGGTTTCCTGTGAAGAACTTATTTCCGCGGTTCAGGAAGTTCTGGACAGTCCTTACGCCACCAGCAAACACCGAACAACCTGATGCTGACAGAAACCATTCTTATAATTGATGATGAATCCTTTATCCGGGAAAATGTCCAGCGTATCCTGAACGAAGACGGTTATCGCGTACTTGAGGCTGCCACCAGCACAGAAGCCTTGGGACTGGTGGCCAGTGATGAGATTGATCTGGCCCTGCTGGACCTGAACCTAGGGAACGAGAACGGTCTGGAGCTGCTGGGGGCGCTGAAAGAGGCCAACCCAGATCTACTGGTCATTATCATAACCGGCTACGGTTCGGTTGAAACAGCGGTGGATTCCCTGAAGCTGGGGGCCTTCGACTACATGAAAAAACCGTTCAAGGCCGATGCCCTGCGGGTGATCGTCAAACTGGCCCTGCAGACACAGGAACTGAAACGGGAGGTGCGCGGTCTGCGGCGTTCAGGCGCCCTGGGGCTTGACGTGCCGCTGCTGGGAGAAAGCCCCTGCTTCCGGCAGGTACTGGATCAGGTGCGGGAGGTGGCCAGAATTCCGACTGCCACGGTGCTGGTAACCGGAGAATCGGGCACCGGCAAGGAACTGGTGGCCCGGGCAATTCACTCCCTGTCAGACCGTAAAGAACACCCCTTTGTGGCGGTTAACTGTGCCTCCATCCCCACTGAACTGATGGAAAGCGAGCTGTTTGGTCATGAAAAAGGGGCCTTTACCGGTGCTGCATCCCGTAAGACCGGGCTGTTTGAAGAGGCCCACAACGGCACCATCTTTCTGGATGAAATTGGTGACATGTACGCCAGTCTGCAGGCCAAGCTGCTGCGCGTCTTGCAGGAACGCACCGTCCGCCGGGTGGGCGGTTCCAAGGATCTGCCGGTTGATCTGCGGGTGATTGCCGCCACCAACCGCGATCTGCGGCAACGGATTCATATCGGCACCTTCCGGGAAGACCTGTTCTACCGCCTCAACGTGGTACCGCTGCACCTGCCCCCCCTGCGTGAACGGGGCACTGATATCCTGCTGCTGGCCAAATATTTCCTTTCCCACTTCAGCCAGGCCTTTGGCAAATCGTTCAAAGGGATTGAGCCTGCTGCGGAACAGATGCTGCTGAGCTACCCCTGGCCGGGTAACATCAGAGAACTGCGCAACATCATTGAGCGGATCTGTATCATGGCCCATGGACCTTTGCTGGAACCGGTGCATCTGCCACCGGAACTCCATCACCATACAACAGCAGACAGTTCAATCATTGCAGAAGATATCCTGAAGCAAGGTCTTGAAATTAATGTAGCAAACTATGAGAAGCAGTTGGTTGAGGCCGCCCTTGCACAGGCTGAGGGAAATGTGGTCAAGGCTGCCTTGATTCTGAAAATACCCCGGGGCACCCTACGCTACAAAATGGAGAAATACGGGCTGTAAATTCAGGGTCAAGGGTCATGTGTCATGGGTCAAGGAACAAAGTTCAAGGAGCAAACGGCCATCACCATCGGTTCTGCCCGTTATCGCCAGGCCAATCTGGCCCTGTTCTGCGCCGGCTTTATCACCTTTGTGACCCTATACGATATCCAGCCGCTGCTGCCGCTGTTTACCCGTGAATTTAATATCTCCCCTGCCATCAGCAGCCTGCCGCTTTCTATCAGTACCGCCACCCTGGCAGTCGGCATGCTCTTTTCCGGCCTGACCTCCGATGCAATTGGCCGCAAACCGATCATGGCAGCAGCCCTGATTTTGACCTCATTGCTGGCCATTGCCACCGCCTTTTCCAGTACCCTGCCCTCGCTGCTGCTGATCCGCTTTGCCCAGGGCGCAGTGCTGGCCGGTGTTCCCTCGGTTGCCATGGCCTATCTGGGTGAAGAGATGGATGGTACCGCCATCGCCTCAGCCATGGGGCTCTACATCAGCGGCAATGCGGTGGGCGGCATGTGTGGCCGGGTGATTACCGCCATCATGGCGGATTATCTGCCCTGGCGCACTGCCATCGGCATCATTGGTTGTGTCAGTCTGCTGCTGGCACTCTGGTTTATCAGGCTGTTGCCTGAGTCATCCCGTTTCCACCAAAACCGTCTTGATCTGCGCACTCTGTTTCCCTCACTACTGTATCACCTGAAAGATCCCGGCATGCTCTGCCTGTTTGGGGTGGCCTTTCTCTGCATGGGCTGTTTTATCAGCCTCTACAACTACATCGGTT
>CAZNWF010000175.1:0-4812 GCA_964576485.1 uncultured Geobacter sp.
TTATGTCCCTTGATCTGGATGACGTCGGCGAGCGAAAGACCGGCAATCTCACCCTGGAAGCCGCTAACTGCTTCTGCCATGAATGAACTCCCGTGTGGAATGTGCTCCGATAGAAGAGCTAATGTCACGAATTAGGAATCTTACGCACTTTATCAGCTAAGCGCAAGGATGAATTTAATTATAAAAAACCTCTCATGCAAATAAAAAAACCCCGCTGGTTATCCAGCGGGGTCTCTACTCACCTGTTCAGCGTACGACTACTCGCAAAGGTCAATCTTTACATCCCAGTTTTTAACTTTCATGGTACCGTTCTGGGCAAGATTGAGGTGCATCTTGAAGGCGCGATCCCACAGTTGTGGTTCGTGGCCGACACCTTTGGCAAGACACTCCTTCTCAGCAATGTTCAGATACTCGGTCAGCTGATCCTTGTAGTCGGGGTGGGCACACTTCTCGATAATACGACGGGCACGATCCTTGGGAGCCATGCCACGAACGTCGGCCAGGCCCTGCTCAGTGATGACGCAATCAAGGTCATGCTCGGTGTGGTCGATGTGTGAGCAGTGTGGAACCACGCAGGAAATACCGGTCGGATCGGTCTTGGAAGGACGTGCCGATGGGGTGTGCATCATTTTCAGGTAGCCGTTACGCAGGAAGTCGCCGGAACCACCGATACCGTTGATCATCCGGGTACCACCAACCAGGGTGGAGTTAGCGTGTGCATAGATGTCGATCTCAACCGGGGTATTCATGGCGATACAACCCAGACGACGGATCGGCTCAGGTGCGTTGGAGATGGACAGCGGACGCAGGGTGCACTTGCCGAAATACTTGTCCCAGTTTGCGAAGAAGCGGGGGAAACCGGGGTTTTCTGACAGGGACAGGGAGCAGGCAGAAGCAGCATCACACTTGCCGGAATCCATCAGATCAAGAATGGTGTCCTGCAGAACTTCGGTAAAGACGGTCAGGTTGGTGAAGGGGCCTTTTGCCAGACCACCGATAACAGCGTTGGCAATGGAGCCAACACCGGACTGAATCGGCAGCAGATTCTTGGGCAGACGGCCAGCCTTCACTTCATAGGTAAAGAAGTCAATGATGTGGTTTGCAATTGCTTCAGAGGTATCGTCCTGCTCGGCAAAGGCACGGCCTTTGTCACGCAGTTTGGACTCAACAACAGCAATGATCTTGCTTGGGTCACAAGGATAGTAGGTGGTACCAACGCGATCAGCAGTCTTCTGAATGTTGATGACCTGACGATTTGGTGGGTTGTCGCAAACAATGATATCATGGATACCTTCAAAGGAAGGCTCACCGGTGTTTACTTCTACAATGACCTTATCACACATCATCAGGATTTCGCCGATAACACCGCAGGAGGTGGTAGGTACCAGGCCGCCGTCTTCGGTGATAGCTGAAACTTCGATGATGGCCAGATCCAGACGACCGGTCTCGGAATCTTTGGTGTAGAAGCCGTAGCCCAGATCCTGAGCAAACAGGGAGAGGTGCTTATCGCCCATGCGGATACGACCGGCGTTGATACCGGCAGCGATGTCTTTACCGGTCTGATAGGGCCAGCGACGGTCAATCATGTTGTTTTGAGCCCAGCGGTTTTCAGTCTCTGCGCCAACGGAAGCGCCGATGAACAGGTTGAACTTCAGCTTGCCTTGCAGGTTGTTTTTTTCAACATGCTCAGCCAGGGCGATAGGTACCACTTTAGGGTAACCGGCCGGAGTAAAGCCTGACCAACCCAGGTTCATGCCATTTTTAAAGTACTCAATGCACTGCTCGGGGGTTTTTACCTTGTCCAGCAGTGATTTGCACTGAACGCGGTCTTGCAAAGTTCCGTACTCTGACATCTTACTACCTCCTGTTTTGTTTTTGTGTCTACACAGCGTCGAAGCATAGGCGCAACGGCGAATAAATCTTACAAAATCTCAATAAAACAAGCCAATTACAGAAAAAATAAGGTACTTACACCAAAGTAGAACTGGATTTTACTTAAGCGTGTTCCCAGAGTCAAGGCAATTTATTCAGTTTTTTGCATGACGTGTTGATCAGGATAGATGACTTGCAGCAGGCATAGTCCCTGAGGCGGTGCGGTGACGCCACCGCGTTGCCGGTCCGGTTCAGCCAACAGACTGGCAACATGTTCCGGGACAAAACGTCCACGACCGACATCAACCAGGGTCCCGGCCATGATCCTCACCATATATTTCAGAAATCCACCACCAGTGACATCAATGGTTACCAAAGCGCCATTCCGGGTAATGCTGACCTGATCAATCCTGCGTCGGCTGGTTGCTGCGCTGCAGTTTGCCCCACGAAAGGCTGCAAAATCATGTTCACCAATAAAATAGGCCGCTGCCCTTTGCATAGCCTGCAGATCAAGCTGATCGCGGACATGCCAGGAGGTGCGACAATTAAGCGGACTACGGACCGGGCTGTTGTAGACCGTATAGCGGTAGGTCTTGGAGCGTGCTCCACCAATGGCGCGAAAATCGACTGGCACCTCTTCAGCTGACTGAATCGCAATATCTTGCGGTAGATGGGTATTCACACCATCCACAAATGCCTTGAGCGGAATTACCGATTCAGTGCGAAACACAGCCGGCATGGCAACGGCATGGACCCCGGCATCGGTACGACCTGATGACTGCACCCGTACCCGTTGCCCCAGGATTTTGGCCAGGGCGAGCTCCACGGTTTCCTGGATTGAGATGCCGTTGGTCTGTTCCTGCCAGCCGCAGTAATCCGTGCCGTCGTATTGGATGATGAGTTTTACGGTTCGCATTAGTGCTGTTTTGCCGCAAGAGATCGCACGGAGCAAAAAAAGAAGAGAGATAAAGACAGCAACAAAAACACCCCCGGATCTAAAACGATATGGGGGTGTTTCTTTGTGCTCTATGCGTTCTTTGCGGCTATTACTTCTCCAATAGTATACGCAGCATCCGGCGCAGCGGTTCTGCCGCGCCCCACAGCAGCTGATCGCCGCAGGTAAAGGCCTGCAGGTACTGTGGTCCCATCTTCATCTTACGGACCCGGCCAACCGGCACGGTCAGGGTGCCGGATACGGCAGCCGGGGTCAAACCGGCCAGGGAGTCTGCCTTGTTGTTGGGGATCAGCTTGACCCACTGGTTGTCATTGGCGATCAAGGACTCAATCTCGGCCAGCGGCAGATCTTTGTTCAGCTTGATGGTGATGGCCTGACTATGGCAGCGCATGGCGCCGACCCGCACGCAGATACCATCGACAGGAATCGGGCTGGTGGTGCCCAGGATCTTGTTGGTCTCCTGGAACCCTTTCAGCTCTTCGCGGCTCTGGCCATCCTCAACCTCACGGTCTATCCAGGGCAGCACGTTGCCGGCCAGCGGAAAACCAAACTCTTTGGTGGGCATGGAGCCGTCCCGCAGGGTCTCGGTCACTTTTTTGTCGATCTCAAGGATGGCAGAACCGGCATCTTTCAGCTCTTCTCCCACGACGTTGTTCAGAGTGCCCATCTGGGCCAGCAGTTCACGCATATTGGGGGCACCGGCGCCGGAAGCAGCCTGATAGGTCATGGAGGAGATCCACTCCACCAGGCCGGCCCGGAACAGACCACCCAGACCCATCAGCATCAGACTGACGGTACAGTTACCACCGATAAAGTCCTTCTGGCCATTGGCCAGCGCCTTATCGATCACGTTGCGGTTAACCGGATCCAGTATGATCACGGCATTGTCTTCCATCCGCAAGGTGGAGGCCGCATCGATCCAGTAGCCGTTCCAGCCCTGCTTGCGCAGCTCCGGGTGAACCGCCTTGGTGTAATCGCCCCCCTGGCAGGTGATGATCACATCCAGCTTTTTCAGCTCTTCAAGGTCATCGGCCTTCTTGAGGGTTCCGCCTCCCATCGGAGCAGGTTGTCCTGCCTGGGAGGTGGTGAAAAAGACCGGCTCAAAACCGAGGGCAAAGTCGTTCTCCTCCTGCATCCGCTGCATCAGGACCGAGCCGACCATACCGCGCCATCCAACGATACCTACTTTCATATGCGAAATCCTTTCGTGTTTAGAATTAAGTCCACATCAAAAGAATTGGCACGCGGATCAAATCTGATTTTTTCGGTTTTTCACGGATTAAACACAAACAAAGTAAAATCTGCGTTAATCCGTTAAATTTACGTTAATCCGCGGGCTATTTCATGTTTTTGCATTAACCGAGAGCGGCGATAATCGCGTCGCCCATTTCTTTCGTGTTAACCAGCTTCTCCCCCGGCAGATTCTGGAATATGTCACGGGTGCGGTAGCCCCGATCCAGCACAGTCTTGACTGCGTTATCAATGGCATCGGCTGCCTCAACCATGCCACAGGAAAATTTCAGCATCATGCCTGCCGACAGGATCTGGGCGATCGGGTTGGCAATCCCCTGGCCAGCGATATCGGGGGCAGAACCGCCGGATGGTTCGTACATACCGAAGGTGCCTTCAGCCAGGGAAGCGGAAGGAAGCATCCCCAGAGAACCGGTCAGCATGGCCGCCTCATCGGAGAGAATATCGCCGAACATGTTTTCGCAGAGGATCACGTCAAACTGCTTGGGCCATTTGACCAGCTGCATGGCAGCGTTATCCACGTACATGTGGGACAGCTCCACATCAGGGTACTGTTTGGCAATGTCAATCACCACTTCACGCCAGAGCACGGAAGAGGAAAGCACGTTGGCCTTGTCAATGGAACAGACCTTCTTGCCCCGCTTCTGGGCAGCCTGAAAGGCAACATGGGTGATCCGCTCGATCTCCGGCACGCTGTACTTCATGGTGTCAATGCCGATCCGGTTGCGGCCTTC
>CAZNWF010000176.1:0-4804 GCA_964576485.1 uncultured Geobacter sp.
CGTCAGGAAGACCATAGGGTATTTCTTTCGGAATTGGCTAAGCAGCTAATTGGCAAAAATCCTGGTTATAGTAAATTCGTTTTTTTAGGGCCATCTCCCGATTTACCAGTACGCAGACATGCACTTTCACACCTCGTTAGCGAAGAGACTGATGGCGGGCGAGCAACGGGCAAGGGGGACAAGACTACTGCCCGAAAACCTTATTTTGGACTACCCCGCTGGACCCCACATGATCTTAGGCGGACAGCTGCCACAAAGCTCTCTGAACTTGGATGTCCTGATGAGATTATCGACGCTATCCTGAATCATGCAAAGCGCGGTGTGATCGGAATATACAATCGTAACAAGTACGATAAGGAAAAAGAGGAGTGGCTCGTAAATTTGTCTGATGAGCTGTTGAAGTTGATAAGGGCCTAGTTTTATTAACTACATCTTGTTCGTGAGTCTGCTTTTGAACCTGTTTTAGTTGAAGAATCAGAATCTTGATGCTACTATTTACCCGGTAATTGCCGTTAAATATATTTGGGGGGAATATGAAAAAATTGGTGTTGTATTTTGTTACTCTAGCACTATCGGTAGGTGTTACTCAGGAAGGCTCTGCAGCTTCAATTCGTGAAAAGCTCGTAGCCATGGAAAACATAGGTCTTGTAATACCGCTTGATGCTACCACAACATATGTCGCTCCCAAAATTGGCCGATTAAGTGGTGAAATCATAGACGAAGCAATTGACGAACTGTATGGCGCTTGCGATGCGCTTGGCGGAAGTTACCAGTTGCGTGAAGATAAAGCTGATCCAATAACTGGTAAAATAACGGCTAAATACAGCCCCATCACCAAGGATAACATTAAACGGAAAAGCAACCTTGTGTATAGCAGCATAGTCACAACATCAGTAACCTGGAAACCGGCTTCCGTTGTTTGTAAGGATGTTTTCAGGGTTGATGAACCGCTAATTCATTACTTTTCTGGTTATGCTGCCGGTCAATCCAGGGTTCAGGCATTTATCATGACCCATAATCCAGAACCAATGAACATTTTTAAGGCTGATAAATTTAAGCCTGACTCTATTAAGGTTCCAGCTGATGGGTATTGGACGAAGACATTGCCTCAGGCTACAAAGCGTTCTGGTGGCATTATGGGATTTCTTGATAATGCGTTCGACTGGAACGATTTGAAAGGTCAAGATGCATGGCTTTATCTTAATACCTTGGCAGGTCAATCTGGTGAAAAAGTGCGATACGCTATAAAGCCGTTTAGCTTGGTTCAAAACAGGTGTGTAGCGGGAGAGTTAAAAGAGGTCAGCCAAAGCGAAGCTGCAAGATATATTGCTTTGGGTCGTACTGGATGTGCCAAAGGACAAAGCGAATGGTATGTCGCTGCAACTGGCGGAAAAACTAATTTTGTGGCCATGGGTAAGGAAAGCAGAAGCGGCCAGCGCGGTGAAATCATCAGGCTTGATGTCTATTATGAAAGCAATCGGACTCTTGATGATTTGGTATTTTTTAACAGCCCGGGGGGAAGCGTCTCTTCAGCAGATGCCAGCGTAGCACCCTCCGAACAGGTTGGTAGCCGTGAGGAGCAGTTTGCAGTAAAAGTTGCTACCAACAAAACAAACATGCTCGACACGCAAAATGGCATTGAGTATCAAGGAATATATAACGGAATTTCATCCGGTTGTGATTCCGTCGCTGTTGTTTCTGTGTTTGCTCCCGGTACAAGGGCTGAACGTAGCCAGACGATGAACTACAAAATCTGTAATGGTGTCATTGCCAAGTCAGAAGAGACTTTGGAAGGGTTGCCACGGAACATTGATCAGGACATCAAGCGTGTTGCGAAAATGGCGCAACTGCGCGGGTTTGGCTTGTCCCAAGTGCAAGGAGGCTACCTTATTCAAGGAAAAGCCTTACGCTCTGCTGACAAGTGTAGCGTAGAAGTAAAGGTAATGAGCGGTAATCGGCTCTTGAAAACACAGATAGTCAACGCCTGCTTATAAAAGCGCCTTAATCGATTTCAGCTTGGAAGGCCCCTACATGGGGCCTTTTTTGTGGCTTGTAAAACATTCATAATGGGCCTTCAAGGTGTTTATGTTGAGGATGAATGGGCTTACTTGTTTTTTTATTTGACGCGCTAGCGGAAGATTGGCTATACTCCGATCATGTTAGGTTCGATTCAGAAAAGTCCGTGTGCGCTAACACACGGACTCACTTGGCAACTTTAACCGGCAGGCAGAACCTGGCAGATGGCTAAAGTCACTTCGTCGGCAAACAAAGTGTATGCTAGCCCTGCTGCCAAGTCAAGCCTGCCATATTCCACCTCCTGAAAGGAGAAGAAACATGGCAGCAGCAGACAGCATAGCGGCAAAAGGGGCATCAGGAACGCAGTACAAGTTTGGTGTCTATCATTGGGGGACGTCATTTAAGCCCATTGGCGGGGTGTATCTCGTGCTGAAGAAACAACCGAACAGCACGCATACCATCCTGTACGTTGGGCAAACCGGGGATCTTTCAGAGCGTTTTGAAAACCATCACCGTGCGGCATGCTTTACCCACCATGGCAAGACACATCTTGCTGTTCGAGCCGAAGGCTCAGAGCAGCAACGGTTTGCCATTGAAACCGATCTGATCCGTAATTATCAGACCAGCTGTAACAAGCAGTAGCGTAACGGGGGCCGGGCTGCATATGACGACTATAAAAGTTCAAATACAGGACTGTGCAGATGTGCAGCCCGGCTACTCATCAAAAGGTGCCATTGTCAACGAGCCAGAGGGCACGTTGCAGGTCATTACCGCCCAGCATTTGACGAAAGGCGAGCGCTACCGCTACATAAATGACCACCGTTTACTGATCAGGCCGCCAAAATTTTATGACAAATACCTTGTCTCCCCAGGTGACCTGCTATTCATGTCACGGGGTGCAAACAATTATGCGGTACTGATCGAATCAGTACCGCAGCTCACCATTGCGCCACTTACCTTTTTCATTATCAAGCCCAAGCTCGACATGATTGTTCCGGAGTATCTCGCCTGGTGCTTTGAGCAGGACCATGTCAAAGCGCAACTGAATGAGCTGCGCACCGGAGCCGGCACACCAATGATACCGAGCAGCGGGTTCCGCGAACTGGAACTACACCTCCCAGACCTCGCAACACAGCAGAAAGTGGCACAGCTTGCCCAACACCAAAGGCAAGAGAAACAGCTTTTACAGTTACTGAACATTGAAACAGATCGCTTACATCAATTAGTAGGCAGAAAACTGATATCCGGATTGACAATCACCGTAAGGAGTAAGCACACCCATGACCATTAAGATATCGCAGCAAGAAATCAACGACATCCTGTGGAAGGCATGCGACAGCTTCCGAGGAACTATCGACGCAACGGAATACAAGGACTACATCCTGACCATGCTGTTCGTGAAATACATATCGGACGTCTGGCAGGATCACTATGATCAGTACCGAAAAGAGATCGGCCATGACGAGGAGCGGATTCTGCGTAAGATGGAGCGTGAACGTTTCGTTCTCCCGCAAGAGGGCTCATTCGGATTTCTGTACGACAACCGCGAGGCATCCAACCTGGGGGAATTAATCAATATTGCGCTGGAAAAGATCGAAATGGCCAACAAGGCTAAGCTTACGAACGTGTTCCGCAATATTGACTTCAACTCAGAATCCAGGCTGGGCAACACCCGCAAACGCAACCATATCCTGAAAAACCTGTTGGAAGACTTTGCCGACCCGCGGCTTAACCTACGCCCGAGTCGGATCGGGAACCTGGATGTAATCGGCAATGCCTATGAATTTTTGATTGGCCGTTTTGCCGCTGGTGCAGGGAAAAAGGCCGGTGAATTCTACACCCCGCCAGAGGTATCGGTGCTGCTGGCCCGGCTATTGGATGCCAAGCCTGGTGAACGGATCTGTGACCCGGCAGCCGGATCGGGATCGTTACTGCTCAAATGTGCCGCCCATGTCCGCCAAAAGCACAACAGCCACGATATCGCCCTGTTCGGGCAAGAGGCCATCAGCAGCACCTGGGCGCTCTGCATGATGAACATGTTCCTGCACAACGAAAACAGCCCCCGTATCGAATGGGGCGACACCCTGTTAGAGCCAAAGCTGATTGAAAATGACAAACTGATGCAGTTTGAGGTGGTTGTCGCCAACCCCCCCTTCTCTTTGGATAAATGGGGTGCCGACAAAGCAGGTGAGGAGACCAAGCGCTTCAACCGCTGGCACCGTGGTGTTCCCCCCAAGAGTAAGGGTGATTACGCCTTTATCTCCCACATGATTGAAACCACCACCCAGGGCACCGGCCGGGTTGGTGTGGTCGTGCCTCATGGCGTCCTGTTCCGCGGCGGGTCTGAAGGTAAAATCCGCCAGGCCTTTATTGAAGAAAACCTGCTTGATGCGGTGATCGGCCTACCGCAAAATCTGTTCTTCGGCACCGGTATCCCGGCAGCTATTCTGCTGTTTCGCCGCGACCGTGGCGATCGGACCGACGTACTCTTCATTGATGCCAGCCGTGAATTTGAAAGCGGCAAGAACCAGAACATCATTCGCGAGGATGTCGAGGTCGCCAAGATTGTCGAGACCTATCGCAATCGGCAAACCGTAGACAAGTACGCCTACCGTGCCACTCGTGAAGAGATCCGGGAAAACGACTACAACCTCAACATTCCCCGCTACGTGGACACCTTCGTGGAGGAAGAAGAGGTGGATATTGCCGCCGTGCAGGAACGGATTGACGGTATTGAAAAGGAACTGGCCGTAGTCCGCCAGCAGATGGCGGTCTGCCTGAAGGAGCT